>NZ_JBHTKR010000004.1:0-532306 GCF_042678485.1 Seohaeicola saemankumensis
GACAACATCGTGTCCGCTGGTATCTTCTTCTCGTTCTGATCCAGAACAAGCAGTTGAACAAGGAAGGGCAGGTCTTCGGACCTGCCCTTTTCTTTTGCGCCTAACGTGGCGCGATGCGGGAATCGCGTTTGACCAACCGCACATGGCGGTCTGACCCCGGCGCGTAATCCGGATAGCTGAACGACTTTGGATGCGGGGGCCGGTCAAGCCGCCGCAGGATTGTCGGCCTGACCATTCAGGCGAAATCGCCAGTTTTTCCTTGGTTTTGCTGTGAAAGCGCCGGGTCCTGCCCCGCCTTGCGTTGTTGCAATTATGCAACCCATTTCCGCCAGATGCGCGTCCTTCAAAACATTTTCCAAGAATTCGAGGTCAAAACGCATACAGGTCTTTTTCAAATGGGCCTGCATGCTCCCATTGCAGGCCACAACTCTAGATTTATTAAAACCTCCTGGCTCATGACGGAAATAAATGAAAATTATGTTGATCTTCGAATCGGAAAAGCATGGTGTAAAATTGATGATTTCTTAGTCTCTTTAAGGTATAGTTCTTAGTGGCCCTGATAAATGCGCGGGCTGGCATAAAAGTTTCCATAGCGGAGTGTCAGGGATGTTTTGGAGGAAGAAGTTTGAAGACGCCGCAATTGCGGTAACGATGGATGAATTTTTCTTCCAACACTATTTGCCAAATGCGCTTGCCACCAAGAAAAGAGGCCCAGATGATCGCTTGACCTATTCCAAGCATCTCGCCAAAAGCTTTGGCTCTCTTCCATTGAGCGACATCTCATCCCGTGCCGTCAACGAATGGCGCAACAAGCAGATCGCCAAGGGGCTGAAGAACTCCACAATCAACAAACACATAGATTTTCTTATGAATATCATCAAGTTAGCCTATGTTTGGGGGCATGTGGACGATCAGCTTCACATCAAGATCAATATCCGGAAATTACCCGTTGGAAATTATACACAAAAGTTTCTGAATGAAACAGAAATACGAAATCTATTAAACGGGTGCAAAAGAAGCCCGCATCCCTATTTATATCTTGCGGTAAAGTTACTTCTTCTGACCGGCGCACGCGTTGGCGAGCTGAGAAACGCAAGATGGTCGGACATAGATGAACACAAGCGTATCTGGATCGTGCCTGTTTCCAAAAACGGCCGCTCAAGAGAGATATTTTTGAGCGCAGAATCACTGGATACCCTTGCCACCGTACGCAGAGAATCGGTTGCTCTTGGTACGGCACACCTGGCCGACGGATATGTTTTCACTAATCCACGAACGGAAACCAAATACGACAGCTTTTATGCTGCCTGGTATAAGGTTGTCAGATCCGAAGGATTGGAAGATGTCAGAATACATGACTTGAGACATACATATGCGAGCATCCTGATTAATAACGAAGTCAGCATCTATGAAGTCCAGCGCCTTCTGGGTCATTCAAATGTGACCATGACACAGCGGTATGCGCATTTGCTGCGGAGCAAACTTCACGAAAAAACGGAACTCGTGTCAAAGGCCATCGAAAACCCGTGGAATTAGCACAGGCGGTCACATGTCGGCGCAGTCGCATCAGGCATGGATCGGGCAGGGTTGAATCCTGCCGCGGTCACCAGACATCAACATACCCATGACGCGGATCATCTGACACGGCCGGACGTTGTTCGGTCCTGCATCCGGCTTTGCGGCAGATCAATCCGAAGGCTTGCCAGGTCGTGCTAGGGTTGTGGCATGTTGACCACCGCGCGCACACGATCACCCGTTCTGTCAACCGAAGCGATCACCAAGGTCTATCGCTCCGGCCCGGTGGCCGTGCATGCGCTGGCGGGCGTCTCTGTCAGCCTGTTCGAGGCGGAAGTCGTCGTGCTGCTGGGGGCGTCGGGATCGGGCAAATCCACGCTGCTGAACATCCTGGGCGGCCTTGATCAGCCCACATCGGGCCGGGTTCTGTTCCGCGATCAGGACCTGAGCGCGATGGAAGATGCCGCCCTGACAGAGTTTCGCCGCAAGCATGTGGGCTTTGTCTTTCAGTTCTACAATCTGGTCCCAAGCCTGACCGCGCGTGAAAACGTGGCCCTTGTCACTGAAATCGCAGGCGATCCCATGCCCCCCGAAGAGGCGTTGGACCGTGTCGGCCTGACCGCCCGCATGGATCACTTTCCGTCCGAACTATCGGGGGGCGAACAGCAGCGCGTCGCCATTGCCCGCGCCATTGCAAAGCGGCCCGACATTCTGCTCTGCGACGAGCCGACCGGCGCGCTGGATAGCAAGACCGGCATCACCGTTCTTGAGGCGCTGATCAGCGTCAACCGCGACCTTGGCACCACGACCGCGCTGATCACGCATAATGTCGAAATCCGCCGCATCGCCCATCGTGTGATCTACATGGCCGATGGCCGGATCACCAAGGTCGAGGAAAACAGCGCCCCCATCGCACCATCCGAGGTCAGCTGGTGATGCGCGCGCTGGATCGCAAGGTGTTGCGCGACCTGCGCGGGATCTGGGCCCAATGTCTGGCCATAGCCCTGGTGCTGGCCTGCGGCGTGATGGTCATGGTCCTGTCGACCGGAACACAGCGTTCACTGACCGAAACACGCGACACCTTTTACGAACGTCATCGCTTTGCCGATGTCTTCGCAGGCGCGACCCGCGCGCCGCGCGGCCTGCTGTCCGAGATCGCGGCCATCGATGGAGTGGCCCAGGTCGAGGCGCGGATCGTCTTTACCGCGATGGTGGATCTGGAAGGCATGGTGGAACCTGCATCGGCCCGGGTGATTTCCCTGCCGGCGCTGGGGGGGCCGGCGCTGAACCTGCCGCTGCTGCGGGCGGGCCGGTTGCCCGACCCGCTGCAACCGGACGAAGTCGCGCTATCTGAACCATTTGCCCAGGCCAACGGGCTTCGACCGGGCGACAGGTTCCGGGCTGTGCTGAACGGGCGCCTGCGCGACCTGGTCGTGACCGGGCACCTGCTGTCACCGGAATACATCTACACGCTGGGGCCTGCCGCGATGATGCCCGATGACAGGCATTACGGCCTGATCTGGATGCGCGAACCGGCCGCTGCCGCCGCGACCGATCTGGACGGCGCCTTCAACGATCTGGCCCTCAGCCTGTCCCGCGGGGCGCATCAGGCCGCAGTCATTGCCGCCATTGATCGCCTGCTGGCCCCTTACGGCGGCACGGGGGCTTATGGCCGCGACCGGCAGATGTCGCATGTCTTCATCGAGGGCGAACTGAGCCAGCTTGGCGCGATGGCCCGCGTGTTGCCGCCCATCTTCCTGATCGTCTCGGCCTTTCTGGTCAACATGGTGCTGGGGCGGCTTATCGCGCTGGAACGGCGGCAGATCGGGCTTCTGAAAGCCATTGGCTATCCGATCCGGTCCATCGTGATCCATTACCTCAAGATGACCATCGGTATCGGGTTCGCGGGCACACTCATCGGTTGGGGCATGGGCTGGTGGCTGGGTCACCAGATGACAGCGCTATATACCGAATATTTCCGGTTTCCCTGGCTGGATTACACGCCAGGCGCCGCGCCGATGGTGATCTCTGGCGCGGCGGCCATGGGGGCTGTCGTTCTGGGGGCCCTGCGCGCGGTACTGGCCGCAGTCCGGCTGGCGCCTGCCGTGGCCATGGCCCCGCCGGCGCCACCGGTCTACAGGCGCGGCTGGGCGGATGCGCTGGGGCACGTACTTGGCCTGCGTCAGACCACGATGATGATCGTGAGGTCGTTGACACGCTGGCCCGGACGCGCCGCCGTGACCCTGTTCGGTGTCGCGGGTTCAGTCGCCGTGCTGATCGTATCCTTCGTGACCTTCGACATCATCGACCTTGTGATGGAGGATATCTTCGACCGCACCAACCGCCAGCATGCAACGGTGATCCTTCATCAACCCGTCAAGGAGCGGGCCGAGCTGGATGCCCTGTCGCTGCCCGGCGTGCTGCACGCCGAAGGCGTCCATGTCGCGCCGGTCAGGATCAGACATGGACAGGCATCGAAACTGGTGAGCCTCACAGCGCAGGATCCCGGCGCCGACCTGACCCGCCTGCTGGACCCCGACGGCACACGGATCCCCTTGCCGGACAGCGGCGTAGCCCTGCCTGAATCGCTGGCCGACCACCTGGGGCTGGTTCCCGGCGAAACGGTACAGATCGAATTGCTGGCCCCACCGCGCCAGCCCTGGGATGTCACGGTCACAAGCGTCTTTCGTCAAAGCATGGGGCAGGACATCCTGATGCGGCGCGATGTCTTCTTCGCCCTGATGAACGAAACACCGCAGGTCAACATGCTGCATCTGGCCATCGACCCGGCCGCCCTGCCCGCGCTGCAGGCCCAGGTCAAGCAGACCCCGGCAATCACGGGATTTACCCTCTGGGAAGATGTGCGATCCTCGATGGAGGAGACGATGAACGAAAGCCTGATCACGATGACCATCATATTCTCGGTTCTGGGAATGCTGATCACCATCGGCGTTGTCTATAATGCGGCCCGCATCCAGCTGGCAGAACGCGCGCATGAATTGGCAAGTCTGCGTGTGCTTGGCTTTCGACGGGCCGAGGTGGGCTATGTCCTGATTGCCGAACAGATGCTGCTCACGCTGATTGCCGTGCCTGTGGGCTGGCTGCTGGGCTACTGGTTCGCGGTCCTGATGACACAGGGGTTTTCGACTGACATCATCAGCCTGCCCATGGTCATATCCCAAGCCACCTATGCTCAGGCCGCCTTGACGGCATTGGCGACCGCTTTCGTGTCCGTCCTGATGGTCCGGCGCAGACTGGACAGGATCGACATCGTGACGGCCCTCAAGCAGAAGGAATGAACATGACGCGCTACATCAGACTGATCCTTGGTGCCATCGCGGCGCTGGCCGTGATCGGTGGCCTGTTCTGGGCGCTGCTGCCGCAACCCGTGCCGGTCGATCTGGTCAAGGCGCGCATTGCGCCGATGGAGGTGACCGTCACCGCCGAGGGCATGACCCGGATCCGCGAACCCTGGCAGGTGACCGCCCCTGTCACCGGAAATACCACCCGGTCGCCCGTGGAAACAGGCGATCACGTGACGGCAGGCGAAACCATCGTGGCCGTGATCCAGCCCGCCGAGCCTGCCTTTCTGGACGCCCGCGCCCGCCGCCTGGCCGAGGCCGCCGTGACCGAGGCCGAAGCGGCCGTGAAGCTGGCCGAGGCGCAGCTGGAACGCGCCGATGTCGAACTGATCCATTTCGAGGCGGAACTGGAACGCAACAAGACCCTGGCCCAACGCGGCACGGTGTCCGTCACCATGCTGGAGAACAGCGCGCAGGCTGCGGCTTCGGCACGGGCCGCGCGACAGGCCGCTCAGGCCGAACTGGAGCTGACCCGCGCAACCCTGGACAGGGCGCGCGCGCAACTGATGGGGCCGGAAGCACCCGAGGCCGGGGGCGCAATATCAGAGTGCTGCATCCGTCTGACCGCCCCGGTTTCAGGCACGGTCCTTGATGTGGCGGATCAGAACGCGCGGCTGGTGCAGGCCGGTGCGCCGCTTCTGAGTATTGGCGATCTGGACGATCTGGAAATCGAGGTCGATCTGCTGTCAGCCGATACGATCGGCATCGCGCCCGGCACCCGCGCCCATGTCGAACGGTGGGGCGGCGAGGGCGTGATCGAAGCGGAAGTGCGCCGTATCGACCCTTCGGCCTTCACCCGCATCTCTGCCCTGGGGATCGAAGAGCAGCGTGTGCGCCTGCTGCTGGATATCACATCGCCGCCCGAAAACCGTGCCGGGCTGGGCGACCGTTACCGCGTCTATGTGCGGATCGTCGTCTGGTCGGCACAGGATGTGTTGCAGGTTCCACGCGCGGCCCTGTTCCGCCAGGACGGGCAATGGGCGCTGTTCGTCGCACAGGACGACCGCGCGGCGATCCGCATCGTCGAAACAGGTCGCATGACGGCCGATTGGGTGCAGATCATCTCGGGCATCGCGGATGGCGAAAGTGTCGTTGCCTATCCCGGTTCGCGGGTCGACGCCGGGGTCCGCTTGACCGCACGCACCGTTGGGGCCGACTAGGCCGGGCGCGGCGTCTCGTTCCAGCTGCCTGCCATGCGGGCCGCGATCTCGACCACCAGTTCGACCGCCAGAGTGTCGGGGCTTTCCAGCCAGCTGGCGCAGAAGGCCAGCGGCGGGATCGTCACCTCGGTCTGGATCCGTTCCAACGTGCCGTCGCGCAGCTCTTTCTCGACCAATTCATGGGGAATGACGGCAATCCCGATCCCCTCGGTTGCCAGATGCACTACCGTGGCCATGGATGCGCTGGCATGCAGGTTGATCGGCGGCAGGTAGGGCCGGTTGAACAGGGATTTGACATGCTCGTAGGGCTGCGTCTTGCGGGCGAAGGTGATCAGCGGAAATTGCGCGAGGTCGCTGACATCCGCCGGGTTGGGCACTTTCAGCAAAGGGCTTGCGATAAAACCCACGGGGTATTCGCACAACAACCTGTTGCGTAGCAGCGGCGCAGACAGGGGGCCAAGCAGGAAAGCGATATCAACCTCCTGCGCCAGCAGGCGCGCCCGCAACGAGGGCGAGATATCCACCTCGATCTCGATCGACAGGTTCGGGTAGATGCGGTGCACTTCCTTGATGAAATCAGGCAGCCAGGTGTGCACGATGGTTTCTGCCACGCCCAGCCGGATCACGCCCCGCACGGCCTCGGCATCGCGCAGGCTAGCCAGCATCTCGGCACGCATCGCCAGGATCTTTTCCGCATAGACCAGCAATTGCCGCCCGCGCAGCGTGGGCGCCACATTGCGGCTTTCGCGGGTCAGGAGTTTTGCGCCCACCTCGGCTTCAAGCTGGGCAATGCGATGGGAAATGGCGGGCTGGGTCGTGTTCAGCTTTTGCGCCGCACCCCGGAAACTGCCCAGGGCCGCGACCCAGAGAAACGTCTCCAACCCTTTGAAATCTACCATGACTGCGATCCGATCCCTGACAGCGCCAGTCCAGCCAGCATCGCGCGGCACCGCATGTCAAGCCTGACCCGGCCGTGAACGCCCGGCCACCTGGGTCATGACCAGCGTCACCATGACCGATGCCGCAAGGGCCAGTGCAAAGGCCAGCCCCGCAGGCAGAAGCCCGGCAAGCAGCGCAAGACCAAGGCAGAATACCGCAAGGCTGCTCAGCCCACCCAGCCCGGCATATGCAGTCTGGCCCGCGAACCGGCCGCCATGATCCAGGTGCAGCGATACGGCGATGACAGTGAAGCCGACCGGAAAGGCCATCAGGGCCCCGGACAAACCGGCCCCCAGAACCGCCGCGCCCAAGGTAACCGCCCCGACCAGCACCCCGGCCAACAGCCCCCGCAACACCAGCAGGCCCCAACGGGTGCCTGCCGCCCGTGCAACCGGACCCGCAACCCAGCGTCTTCCAATCCTGCGCGCCGCCAGTGTCACGGCCGCGAAAAGCACCGCGCCAGTCAGCGGGTCATGCGGCAGAAAGGCAAAGGGCAGGGCCAGCACCAGCCAGGCCAGCCCTGCAGCCGCCACCGACAGGAATGGCCCGGAAGCCACAGACATGGCAACGAAGACCAGCAGAAACACCTGCGTGGCCGCCAGCGAAAACAGGGCGCCAGCCGCAGCAGAGGCGACAAATGCGGCGGGTTGATCCAGCAACATGAAGCCCAGGCCAGGCGCCAGCACGATCGGCAAGCCCACGACGACACCGCCGATGCGCGGCCCCAACCGGACCGAGACCCAGGAAATCGCGATCACGACAAAGGCCGTGCCCACCATCCGGGCGATGAATTCGGCCCAGATCGACGGATCGGTCACGACTGCAACAGGGCCTCGCAATGTTGGGCGATATCCAGAACCTGCCAATCCTGCCCACCCGGCGCAAAGATCATCAGGCCGGTCGCAAGACGTTGCGCGCGCTGCATCGGAACCGTGGCGGCACAACCATCAAGAAAGTTGACCAGTGACGGGTTACGCAGCATCAGCGCGTTCAACCGGTCGAAATCGGCATCGACCTCTGCAATCGCGGGCGCAACGGTCGGCACGGTGGGCAACAGGAAGGCATCAATACCATACGCAAGCGTATGGAACGCGGCCATGGCCCGCGCCCGGTGCGCCAGCTTGTCCGCGTAGTCCGATGCGGCAAAGCCTGTTGCAGACATGATGCGTTGCAGGACACGCGGATCACCCTGCGTTTTCAACCCGTCAAGGTGATGGGCATGGATGGCATGCGCCTCGGTCGCCACCACGATTCGGTTGACGTCGCCGTAACCTTCGATTTCTGGCAGTTCTGCCTCGATCACCTCGTGACCGGCGGCGCGCAGGACCGTCAGCGCTGCGGCGAAATCCGCCGTGACCTGTGCATCCAGTCCCGACATCAACGGACCTTGCAGCACGGCAAGGCGCAGCGGCCTGTTGGCGGGCTGCTGTTGTGGCGCGGCAGTGCCGGACAGTACCCCATGGACAGCGGCACATGTCGCGATCCGCAAGGCCAGCGGGCCGATGCTGTCAAAGGTCTGGGACAGCGGAAAGGCCCCTTCCAGAGGCACGGTGGCCTGTGTCGGCTTGAACCCGGCCAAACCGTTCAATGCAGCCGGAATGCGTACGGAACCACCCGTATCCGTGCCAAGGGCCACATCCGCCAGACCCAGCGCCACGGAAACAGCCGCGCCCGAACTGGACCCGCCCGAGATCCGCGAAGGGTCGCGCGCATTGCCGGGATTGCCGGAATGCGGGTTCAGACCAACGCCCGAATAGGCGAATTCCGACATCGTGGTGCGCCCGCAGGGCACCGCGCCCGCCGCCTTCAGCCGGGCGACGACAGGCGCATCGGCCTTGGCCGGGGCCGCCGCGCGCAGGATTTTCGATCCGGCCGCGGTAACCTGACCTGCCTCGTCGAACAGATCCTTGATCGAGATCAGCAGGCCCGCCAGCGGACCCGCGCGGCGTGTGGCATCGGCATCCAGATCGCGCGCCGCCTGCATGATGCGGGCGGAATCATATTGCATGTAGATCCGCGACATGACGGACATCGGCATGTCCATGGCCCGGTCGATGGCGTGACGTGCGTGATCCTCGGCGCGATAGGTGATCCGTCCGCATGGGGACGTCAGCGGGGAAATGTTCATGGGACTCCTGATGATCAAGCGATGACGGGTAGGCTGACCATATGGTAGTCATGTTCGATGCGCCGGCCCAGCCTGTTGTCGGTCATTTCCATGCGAAAGGCATTTGCAGGCCGCACACCGCCTGAAAGCACGGCGAAGGTGCCACACATCATCGCGGTTCCCGGCTGCAAGCGCCCTGCGCCCTGCGACGCGGGCGATCCGGCCAGCAATTCGGACAGCGGACGGATCGAGGCCAGTGTACCATCCTGATAAGGCACCCATTCGCCCGCTTCATGGATGAAGGACCGGATGCGGATCTCGTCCAGATGTCCCGCGACATCGTCGAAATCCCACAGCACGGGCGCCATTGGCTTGGGGCATATCTGCTTGGAATGAGCGACGGAATAGGCCTCAAGCTTGCGGTCGGTATGATCCGACCCAAGCCCCAGATAAAGCCGGGTGCCGTCGTCGATCAACGTCGGCTCCGCCTCGCCCGAGGATGTGTCATCCAGACACTGAATTCGGGCGGCGGTGGTAAACATCAGGTCCGACACGCGATAGTAAAGCGGCACGGTCGAAGGCGCGGGCACGCCGATCTCGGCCAGTTCCGCGATATGATGGTTGACCGCATCGGCGTTGCGCCCGGTCCAGCCTGCGATGACACCTTGGCTGATCTCGATCTCGACCGGCCCGTGGCCTGCCCGTTCAAAGGTTACGCGGTTGCCCATTGTCTTGGTCTTCTCCGTTCTTGAGTGGTGGTGTGCCGCGCCTCAGGCCGGTGCGAAAAGCAGCGCGGTGGACGGAAAGGCGATCAAGAGGCCCACCATCACCAGCATCACGAAGACGAAGGGGATCGCCCCCAGCATCACATCGCTCAGCCGGCCTTCCTTGCGCGCGCCCTGCACCACGTAGAGGTTCAGGCCCACAGGCGGGGTGATCAGCGCCATTTCGATCAGCACGATCAGCAGGATGCCGAACCAGACCTTGTCAAAGCCAAGGCCGATCACGATAGGCACCACGATCGGAATGGTCGCGATCATCAGGGCCAGCGTCTCGATGAAGAAACCCAGCAGGATATACATCAGCACGATCATCAGCAGCATGCCGTAGGGACCAAGCCCCAGCCCCTCCAGAAAGCCCGACAGCGCGCGGTTCAGGCCGGTTGCACCCAACGCGAAGTTCAGGAAATAGGCGCCGACGATGACGAACATCACCATGGATGTGGTGCGGATCGTGCCCAGAAGCGCCGCGCGCATGTTGGTCCAGGTGACAGCGCCATAGAAGGCGGCGATGCCCAGCGCCATGACCACGCCGATGGCGGCAGCCTCGGTCGGGGTGGCCCAGCCGGTGTAGATCGACCCGATGATGATGGCGAAAACCAAAAGGACCGGGATCAGATGCGGCAGGCCAGCCATGCGTTCGGCCCAGGTGAAGCTGCGGCTTGGCCCGCCCCATTCCGGCTTGATCGTGCACAGGATCGCCGTGATGATCATGAAACCCAGCGCCATGAGCAACCCCGGCACGATCCCGGCCATGAACAGTTGCGGCACGGATGTCTGTGTCAGAAAGCCATAGACGATCAGGTTGATCGAGGGCGGCAGCAGGATGCCCAGCGCACCGCCTGCGGCAATTGCCCCGGCGAACAGCCGTTGGTCATAGCCCTGCTTGCGCGCTTGCGGCATCGCCACGGTGGCGACAGTGGCCGCCGTGGCGACGGACGACCCCGAGGTCGCGGAAAACATCGTGGCCGTGCCGATATTGGCATGCACCAGACCGCCGGGCAGCCAGGAAAACCAGGTGTCCAGCGTGGCATAGGTGCGTTCCGCGATACCCGCGCGCACCAGGATCTCGCCCAGCAGCACGAAAAGCGGGATCGCGATCAGCAGGAAACTGTCGGAGGAGGAATAGACCATCTGCCCCAGCCCGCGCATCAGCGGCATGGGCGAGAAGAAAGCATCAAGGCCGAAGCCAAGGATGAAAAGCGCCGCCCCCACCGGCACCGACAGCGCCAGCAGAACGGCCAGGCCGATCGAGACATACCAGATCATTGCACTTCTCCCGTCTCGACCGGGATCGAGGCAATCTGTTCCACCATGTCCCAGCGCCGCAGCAAGGACAGGATCACCGTCGCCGCCAGTAACAGCGCCGAGGTCAGCGTCAGCCAGACCCAACCGCCGAACCAGATGATCTGTGGCATCCACAAGGGTATGCCCAGCGGCGTGTTCGAGCGCGACCCGCGCGCCACGGACTTGGCCAGAACGTCATAGGCATAGCTGGCCACAAGAACCGCCACCAGCAGGACGGATGCCATGGCGATCACATCCATCACCGCGCGCCCGCCGACCGGAAGCCGCGCATGCACAAGGTCGATACGCACATGCGCCCGCTCGACCAGGGCATAGGAAAAGCCCCATGTCGCAATCGCGGCCATGATGTAACCTGAAAGTTCATCTGCGCCGCCCAGATGCAGCGCCGGAAACTGCCGGCCCAGCACCTCGACGATGATGAGGGCGACCGCCCCCACCAGCACCATGCCGCAGAGCAGGGCAATCCACCTGTTGGCCGTCCTCAGACCATTGACGAGCGTCATCACCCGCGTGGCCAGTCTGTCCGAACCTGTCATATTGCCCTGCTCCTTTTCATGAACCGCTTCAGTTGGCGATGCTGACGCCCAGCGCCGCGCCGACACTGGCATTCCAGCGTTCGGCCCAGTCGCCACCGGCGCGCTCTGCCCAATCTGGCAGGATCTTCTGTTCCAGCACCTCGACCGCGCGGGCCTTGTCGGCATCGCTCAGTTCGACCAGCGTCATGGACGCGGCAGCACCGGCGGCGCATTCGCCAGATCCGGTCAGGCAGGCAATATCGCGGGCCAGTGCGCCTGCGGCATCATCCCATGCCGGATCCTCGAAGCCGGTCTTGACCTGCTCGGTCAGGAAAGCCTGCACGGCGGGGTCCATCGCGTTCCAGGCATCCAGGTTTACCGCCGTGATGACCGGATCCCAGCCGCCCAGCGGCAGGTTCACCAGATGGGTCGAGGATTCGAACCAGCCCGAGGAATAGCCCGAACCGGCACCCGTCACGGCGCAATCGATCACGCCACGCTCCAGCGCGCCGGGCACTTCGGAAAAGGCCATGGTGATCCCCTCGGCGCCCAGCGCCTCGAGGAACAGCGTGGTCATGCGACCCGAGCCACGGATCTTCTTGCCGCCCAGATCATCAAGGCTTGCGATCTCTGCATTGCAGAAGACGACCTGCGGCGGATAGGGCGCGATGGCCAGCATATGTGCATTGAAACGGTCACGCATGATATCGGCGACCATCGGCTTGGCCGCGGCCACCATCTTGCGCGCGCTGTCGGCATCCGTCGCCAGCAGCGGCACATCAAGACCTTCCAGTTCAGGCGCATCGGCCACGGTATAGTCACCAACAGTCATGCCCACTTCGAACACGCCGTCGCCCAGCATGCGGAACACGTCACCGCCGGACACACCCATCTGGTTGAAGGTGGTCATGTTGACCGTGATCTTGCCGCCCGAGGCTGCAGGCACGGTTTCTTCCCAGAAGACGCGCTCGAACTTCTGATAGAGCGGCAGGCTGCTCCAGCTGCCGACAACGGACAGGGTGGTTTCGGGCAGATCCTGTGCCGAGGCAGCCATGGCCATCGGCAGCAAGGCGGCCGAAGCCAGGAAAGTGCGGAATACGGGTGTCATCAGTGGTCTCCTTGTTGCATTTGAAGTCTTGTCTTTGTGATTGGATGGATCACCCCGGGGCGGGGTCACCCATCGGTCGGAAGATCGGTCACCAGCATGTGGCCGGGTTCGTGCATGATTGCGATCTCGGGCTTTGCCGTCCTGATGGCCGATTGCGGGGTCACCCCGCAGGCCCAGAAAACCGGCACGTCGCCAGCGTTCAGGATAGGCGCATCACCGAATTCAGGCGCATTGATATCCTTGATCCCGATGGCCGCAGGATCGCCGAAATGCACCGGTGCACCATGGGCCTGCGGCATCTGCGCCGACAGAACCATGGCACGGATCGCATCGACGGTCGAAAAACCGCGCATCGACACGACCATCGGCCCGCCGAAAGGGCCAGCCGCATGGGTCTGGATATCGGTCACATACATGGGCACATTGCGCCCCGCGTCGATATGCCGGACAGGAATGCGCGCCTGCAGCAGCGCGGTTTCAAAGGAAAACGAGCACCCGATCACGAAGGTCACGAAATCATCGCGCCACAGATCACCGATATCGGTCAGGCATTCGGCGGGATCGCCATTGCGGAACACCCGGTAGCGCGGCACGTCGGTGCGGATATCTATCCCCTCGCCCAGCATGGGCAGGGCAGGATCGCCCGGCTCGGACACGCCCAGAATCGGCGCAGGCTTGGGATTGACCACGCAGAACCGCAGGAAATCAGCGGCCAGGTCACGCGGCAGGATCACCACATTCCCCTGCTGGTATCCCTTGGCGTGCCCGCTGGTTGGCGCGGCAAAGCGACCTTCGCGGCAGGCCAGCCGCAGCGCCGCGGCCGTCTCGAACGGGGATGTCGGGGGTACGGGCGTATCAAGCATGGTCGTTTTGTCCTTGTCACCTACAGCAGGCCGCCCGGCAGTCAGCCCGGCAGTCAGTTCTGCAACCCCAGTAAGCCCCAGAGACAAAAATTAGTCGAATTTTAAGTTTTGATTGGTTTCGATCAATTTTTTTTATCGGAAAGCTGCGTGATCAGAAAATGTTCGACCGTTCATACTGCAGGGGCCAGGAAACATTCTGCGCCTTCAGCGCCGCCGCCGCCTTCAACGGCCAGTGGGGATCTGCCAGCAACCCGCGCCCCAGAAGCACCAGGTCTGCGTCTTGATTGGCAATGATGGCCTCTGCCAGATCTGGTGCATTGATCAAGCCGACCGCGCCTGTCGCCAACCCGGTTTCCGTCTTGATCCGGCGGGCGAACGGCACCTGATAGCCGGGATGGATCGGGATCTGCTGTCGCGGATCGTTTCCGCCAGACGTGCAGTCGATCAGATCGACATCGCCCCGCGCCTTCAGCATCCGGCACAACCTGACACTATCCTCGATCGTCCAGCCGCCATCGACCCAGTCTGTCACGCTCAGACGCACGAAAAGCGGCAGATCATCGGGCCATTCACTCCGCATGGCCTCCAGCGACTCGATCAGAAAGCGGATGCGATTGTCGAACGCGCCTCCATACGTATCCGTCCGTATATTGCTGAGGGGCGAATAGAACTGATGGATCAGGTAACCATGCGCCGCGTGCAGTTCGACGATCTTGAACCCCGCCTGGCGGGCACGGCGGGTTGCCTGGGCCAGCGCATCCAGTTCAGCCTGGATGCCCGTGCGGTCCAGTGCGCCCGGTGTGGGCCAGCCATCGGCATAAGCGCGGGCCGAGGGCGCAACAGTGCCCCATCCCCCCGCGGACAAGGGTATGGGCCGCGTGCCTTCCCACGGACGCCCGACCGATGCTTTGCGCCCCGCATGGCCCAACTGGATCGCGGGCACCGCCCCCTGCGCGGCGACAAATCCGGCGATCCGGGCCAGCGCGTCGCGCTGCGCGTCGTTCCACAGACCAAGATCATGTGGCGTGATCCGTCCACGCGGTGCCACATGCACGGCTTCGGTACACACAATCCCGGCACCGCCCGCAGCACGCGCGCCCAGATGCATGAAATGCCAATCATTGGGCATCCCCTCCTGCGCCGAATACTGGCACATGGGCGACAGCATGATCCGGTTCCGGACCGTGACCGAACGGAAACTGACCGGACGGAACAGATGCGGGTGGGGATCGCGGCGCAGAATACGCCGGGCATTTTCGCCAGTCACACGGGAATCGGTCGAAGCGGTGGTATCGGTCATCATCTCTCCTTCGGGGAGGGGCCGCGCCCTGCGGTCGGACAATGCCGCGCCGGGGCGGGGCAATGACCGCATCATGGCTACCCCGCGGGGGTGGATGAGTCGAATTTATTTAATTTATCCGCTGCGATCAGTTCTGGTGATCGCAGATCACGTCAAAGCAGGTGCCGCGCGCATGGATCGTCATGCGCGTCCGGCACAGTCCAGGCCAGGCTGCGGTGCGTCCCGGCACCTGCCCCGGACAAAGGCCGCAAAGCGCCCTCTATCGCAGCCGGTTTGGACAGGACATCAGTTGCGCATCATACATGACCGCACGATCCTGCACCGTTCCCGCAATCCGCAAAAGCCAGCTTTTCGCATTGTAGGACCCGCGCGAAAAACCGGTATGGCCTTCGTGATATGCAAGGTATTGGTTGCGCGCATCGCTGAGCGATATGCCGTTGCGCTCGCGAGAGCGGTTCATGTACCAGCCCATGAAATCGGCCGCATCGTCGATCCGGTCGCGGCGCGCGCCCATCCTGCGCTGATCCACCTGGTATTCGCGCCAGGTTCCATCCAGCGCCTGGCTATAGCCGTAGGCCGAGCTTTGCCGCCCCATCGGTATCACGCCCAAGGTATACTGGAACGGTGTGCGCGCGTTCCCGATAAATTTGCTTTCCTGATAGATCGTGGCCATCTGAACGGCCACGGGCACGCCCCAGCGGCGTTCTGTCGCGCGCAGGGCGCGGGCGTAATTCGGGCGCTCGCTGAGAATGGCACAAGCGTTATCCAGATTGCGCGGCGCCGAAAACTCTCGGCTTCCACAGGATGCAAGAACCATCAACAGGATGAAGGCGCGAAGAAGTCTGCTCATCTGCCTCTCGTTTCACTAACACTTTTTCTTTTTTCAGGCATTTTAACGGAAAGACGTGAAAGAAGAAATGACAATTCCGTAGATCAGCCACCGCGCCAGCCCTTTGGCGACTGTTTTGGCCCGCCTTTTGACCCGCCTTGAGATTGCCGCAAATTTCTCCTGCGGCAGCGGTGGTTTATGGCACTGTTATGGCAAGCACCACACACTGTTTCCCTGAATTTACGCCCTAACATTGGACAAAGACCCCTTGAAAGGTCTAATCAAGAGGCATAGGGGCCGCATTGCCATGTTGAAGACTCGCGCAAAATATCATCTCGGACAGGTCGTTCGCCACAAGAAGCATCCGTTTCGTGGCGTGGTGTTCGATGTTGATCCTCAATTCAACAACACCGAGGAATGGTATGCCGCCATTCCCGAGGACAGCCGCCCCGTGAAAGAGCAGCCGTTCTACCACCTGCTGGCCGAAAACGATCAAAGCTATTACGTGGCCTATGTCTCGGAACAGAACCTGATCGCGGACTATTCCGGCGAACCGGTGGACCACCCCGATATCCTGGATCTGTTCGGGCCGTTCCAGGACGGTCACTACCCGCTGCATTTCCAGCTGAATTGACCGCGTGACAAAAGGGGCAGACCCTGGCCCGCCCCTTGCCCACATTCAGTAGCCCAGCGCGCAGCCATCCTTGCGCGGATCCGATGCCCCTTCCAGAACACCATCCTCGCGGATCAGGATCGATTGCGCCCCGCCAATCGGGCTTTCGGCAAGAATGATATCGTGGCCCATGGCCGCCAGATCCGCGCGAACCGCATCGGAATAACCGGTTTCCACCTTCAGGGTCGCACCCTCTGCGAAGGCCCGCGGCGCATCGATTGCCGTTTGGGCATCCATGCCGAAATCCAGCATGTTTGACAGGAACCGCGCATGGCCGGTCGCCTGATAGGCGCCCCCCATCACGCCAAAGGGCATGGTCACACGCCCGCCCACCCGCAGCATGCCCGGGATGATCGTATGCATCGGCCGCTTGCCCGGCGCCATTTCGTTGGGGTGGCCTTCCTCAAGCGTGAAACCCGAACCCCGGTTCTGAAGAAGGATGCCGAACTTTTCAGATCCGATACCGGAACCGAAGCCGTGAAACAGCGAATAGATCAACGACACTGCCATCCGATCGCGGTCGACAACGGTAATATAAACGGTGTCCTTGTGGATGGCCTCACTGACCTCATGCGCATTGGCCATGGCCTTCTTCGGATCGATCAGCCCCGCCAGCCGCGCCGCGGTTTCCGGTGCCAGCATATGCGCCAGCCGCGTGGTATGATCAGGGTCTGCGATGAAACGGTTGCGCGCATCATAGGCCAGACGGGTTGCTTCCGCCTCGATGTGGACGCGGGCGGCGCTCTGGGGATCCATGCCGGCAATGTCGAAATGGGACAGGATGTTCAGCAACAGGATTGCCGTCGCGCCTTGCCCGTTGGGCGCATGTTCAACCAGTTCCGTCCCCTTGTAGTGACCGCTGACAGGTTCCGAATAATTGCAGCGCTGGCCTGCGAAATCGGCCAGATCATGGACCCCGCCAGCCTCGCGCAGGGCGGCGACAAGATCCTCCGCCACTTCACCCTCATAGAAACCGGCACGGCCTTTCTGCGCGACAAGCCTCAGGGCCTTGGCCTGGGCCGGTGCGCTGATGATCGGACCGGGGGTCATCGGGTAATGCTTCGTCGCATGTCCCTGCAAGCCCTTGGCCGCGTTTGGCCAATCCATCGCCACGCGCGGGGCCACGGGCACGCCCTCTTCGGCATAGCGGATCGCGGGGGCCAGCACGGCATCGATCCCCAACCGGCCGTAATCCTCGGCCAGCGTGCAGAACGCATCGATGGCGCCAGGTATCGTGACGGCTTCGGGCCCACGAAGGGGCACCGTGTCAAGGCCGCGGGCGCGCAGGGCGGCGGCGCTGGCGGCGGCGGGCGCACGCCCCGACCCGTTCAGCGCAACAATATCGGGCTGTCCCGGCTTCGAGATCAGCACAAAGCAATCTCCACCGATGCCGCACATATGTGGCTCGCAGATCCCCAGCAGAACGGCACCCGCAATCGCGGCATCCATGGCGGATCCACCACGCTCCAGCGTTTCAACCGCAACCTTGGCGGCCAGCGGATGCGATGTGGCACACATACCGTTCAGCGCCATGACCGTCGATCGGCCCGGGCTTTGGAAATCTCGCATTGGGAACCCTCCATTTGTTCGCTCGGCACAGTAGGAGGGTCCTGTGCGATTGCCAACCACCTGAAACAGTCGAATTAAGTTCCCGGCGCCGCGATTAGGTGGGGGCTATTTCACGCGACGCCGGGAGAAGCCATGCAGCTACAGCCTCTCTTATCACAGGTGATTCCGGCGCCATTCAGGTCGGAATGGGGCAATTCTGCGAAAGATTGCAGTTTTCGGGTTCGATGACGCGCCAAGCGGCGCATCCAGATGCTGAGCAAGGTATCGGGGTCAGACAGATCCCGCCCTGAAGGGCGCGCCCGCCCCCCGCCTTCTGATCAGCTTGCGGGCACCACGAAACACAGCCGGTTGCCGTCCTCATCGGACTCCAGATGCAGATTGCAGGTCAGCTCCCGGATCAGGAACCAGCCGAACCCACCCTCTGGCAAGCTGTCGATGCCATCGGCCGCTGGCGATGCGGGCGGCAAACAGGCCTTGCGACCCAGATCGGCAGGTGCGGGGCGACCCTGATCGACCACAGACACATGCAAACCCTGGGCAGAAATCCTGCACCGCAAAGCAACCGGCACCGCGGCGCCATCTTGCCCGGCATATCCGTGTTCCGTAATGTTGTTCAGGACCTCGGCCAGAACGATCTCTGCCCGGCTCACAAGGTCCGAACTGGCATTCATGCTCTCGATCCAGCGCCGCCAGTCATGCAGGGCCTGCCTGACGGCATCATACCCGACAGGCACCTCCAGCGCCAAGCCATCAGACGCGACGGCGCCAGGGATGGCAGAGCGTTCCAAATGCTCAGCGATCATCGGAGAATAGCGCGGCAGCCACGCTGACATGTATCGGAAAGACAAGGTCCATCCTGGTCAGACTGAACACCCTGTCCACATTGGGCGTCAGGGCCGCCAGATGCAGCCGCCGCTCGCCACCAAGCGTTTTCATGGCGGCAACGACGGCGCCAAGCCCGCTGGAGTCGATGAAATCGACCTGCCCAAGGTCCAGAATGACAGGGCCGGACAAGCCTTCCGTCAGTTTTCGCATGGCTTCCTTGAAGGCAATCGCCCCTGCCGCATCTATGCGACGCTCCTCAACGGTGACAACGCACCAATTCGCCTGTTCTTGTGACGTCAGCCGCATTCCCGTCAATCCTGCAACAATTTCGATCTCGCAACGCTAGACGGGATTCCTTACCATCCGGTATGCAAGGGTCAGCCGCAACGCGGGCCGGACCGCAGGATCGACAAAAAGGAGATCGGCCATGAAAACCGTAGTGATCGCAGGGGCCGCACGCACCCCGATGGGGGGCTTTCAGGGAGTGTTCAACGGGATCGAGGCATCCGTTCTGGGCGGCGCCGCGATCAAGGCCGCGCTGTCCGATGCGAAGGCCGGCACCGTGGACGAGGTCTTGATGGGCTGCGTCCTGCCGGCAGGCCAGGGCCAGGCACCCGCCCGCCAGGCCGGATTCGCCGGGGGTCTGGGCGAAGAGGTGCCCGCCACCACGCTGAACAAGATGTGCGGTTCCGGCATGAAGGCCGCGATGATCGCCTTCGACCAGATCGCGCTTGGCCATACCGACACGATGATCGCAGGCGGCATGGAAAGCATGTCGAACGCGCCTTACCTGCTGCCCCAGATGCGCGGCGGGGCACGGATCGGCCATGCCCAGGTGATCGACCACATGTTCCTGGACGGGCTGGAGGATGCCTATGACAAGGGCCGCCTGATGGGCACATTCGCCGAAGATTGCGCCGAAACCTTCCAGTTCACCCGTGAATCGCAGGACGCCTATGCCCTCGCGTCGCTGTCAAACGCGCTCGAGGCGCAGACCTCCGGTGCCTTCAGGCGCGAAATCGCCCCCGTGGCCCTGGCCACCCGCACCGGACAGATCATGGTCGAGGCCGATGAACAGCCCGCCAAGGCCAAGCCCGAAAAGATCCCGCAGCTCAAGCCCGCCTTCCGCAAGGATGGCACGGTGACGGCGGCCAATTCATCATCCATCTCGGATGGGGCGGCAGCCCTCGTGCTGGCCTCGGAAGATGCGGCAAAGGCGCAGGGCCTGAACATCCGCGCGCGCATCCTTGGGCATGCAAGCCATGCCCAGGCGCCGGGCCTTTTCACCACCGCCCCGGTGCCCGCCGCGCAAAAGCTGCTCAAGCGCTTGGGCTGGAGCGTGGATGACGTCGACCTGTGGGAAGTGAACGAGGCTTTCGCCGTCGTCCCCATGGCCTTCATGCAGGAAATGGGCATCCCCCGCGACAAGCTGAACGTGAACGGCGGCGCCTGCGCGCTGGGTCATCCGATCGGCGCATCCGGCGCGCGGATCATGGTCACGCTGCTGAACGCACTGGAAACGCGCGGCCTCAAGCGCGGTGTCGCGGCCATCTGCATCGGCGGCGGGGAAGGCACGGCCATCGCGATCGAGCGGGTGTGATCCCGGTTTCTTCTTGCCCGAAATATCCTTGGGGGGGCGTTCAACACAGTTGAACGACGGGGGCGAAAGCCCCCTCCCCCCGTCCATGAAAGCCACAACATGCACGTCAACTACACCGATCTTGCCGCCACCATCAAAGCCCTGACCGAAGGCGAGACCGATACGGTTTCCCTCATGGCCACTGTCACCTGCGAGGTTCATCACAGCGACGACCGTTTCGACTGGACCGGTTTCTACCGTGTCACAGCCCCCGAACTGCTGAAGATCGGCCCTTACCAGGGCGAGCATGGCTGCCTGGTCATCCCGTTTTCGCGCGGCGTCTGCGGGGCTGCGGCGCGCACCGGGCAGGTCCAGCTTGTCGCCGATGTCGAGGCATTTCCCGGCCATATCGCCTGCTCCTCGTCGACCCGCTCGGAAATCGTGCTGCCGGTGTTCAATGCCGCGGGCAAGTTGCTGGGCGTGTTCGATATCGACAGCGACCAACCCGACGCCTTTACAGAGGACGACGCAATCGCGCTGCAATCCATCCTGGCGGATGTTTTCAGCGACGCCGCATGAGCTTTGAAGGCTGGACCGTCTTCGCCCTGTTCTGGGTGGTTTTCGTCACCACGCCGGGGCCCAATGCCGTCAATTGCATCACCAATGGGATGACGCATGGTTTCGCCCGCAGCCTCTGGGGCGTGCTGGGCATCCTGACACAGGCGGCGCTGTTCCTGTCACTGTCCGCCCTGGGCGTGACCGCCCTGATCGCGGCATCGCCGCAGGCTTTCGGCATCGCCAAGCTGGCGGGTGCGGCCGTGCTGATCTGGCTGGGTCTGCGTGGCTGGATCAATGCGGGCAAACCGGCACCGGCGATCATGCCACATCCGGGATCGATCTATTCCCGCGCCTTCATGATCGCCACGATCAATCCCAAAAGCGTGGCGGGCTATCTGGCCGCCTTCAGCCAGTTCGTGCAACCCGATGTGCCGATCGGGGCGCAAATGTGGGCGATCTTTCCCACCGCCCTGCTGATCACCGCCGCCAGCTATTGCACCTACACGGCGCTTGGCGCGCTTTTGGGTCGCGCGGCGCTGGGGGCGGTGTTCAACATCTGGCTCAGGCGGGGCATGGCGCTTTGTTTTATCCTCTACGGTGTGCTGCTGGGGCTGTCCGCGCCACCGTCACCGCCCGCCGGGGGTTGAACCCGCAGGGCGAATGCGCCACTTGAAGGGCCATGGACAGCGCCTATACCCCACCGACGGATCCCCTGAACATCCTGCACGAGGATCATGAGATCGTCGTTCTGGACAAGCCTGCGGGGCTTTTGTCCGTACCCGGACGCGGGCCCGATCTGGCCGATTGCCTGATCACCCGGGTCCAGGCGGTTTTTCCGCAGGCGCTGCTGGTGCACCGGCTGGACCGGGACACATCAGGGGTGATCGTTTTTGCCCTGACACCCCATGCCCAGCGCAACCTGTCGATGCAGTTTGAGGAAAAGCGCACGAAGAAAACCTATCAGGCGCGTCTTGATGGGGTGCTGGAACCGCGTGAAGGCACGGTGGATCTGCCCCTGATCGTCGATTGGGAAAACCGTCCCCGCCAAAAGGTCTGCCATGACACGGGCCGCCCGGCCGTGACCGACTGGCGCGTCTTGCGGCACGAAGCCAACGCAACCCGCGTGCGCCTGCTGCCGCGCACGGGCCGCACGCACCAGCTGCGGGTGCATATGCTGGCACTTGGCCACGTCATCCTGGGCGATTCGATCTATGCCACCGGGGCCGCGCTGGATCATCCCCGGCTGATGCTGCATGCCGAAGAACTGCGCCTCAATCACCCCGAAACCGGGCGCGGCATGTCCTTCCGCGCGCCGGTGCCTTTCTGAGTGCCGTTCTGATCCGATCAGCGGGTCAGCGGGTCAGATCAGGCCGGCCTGCTTGAACAGCGCCTGCATATCCGCTTCGGGGCGCGCGCCGAAATGGCCGATCACCTCGGCCGCGGCGACGCAGCCCATGCGGCCCGACACCTCAAGGCTTTGGCCCGTGGCCAGGCCGTAAAGGAAACCGGCCGCGAACTGATCGCCCGCCCCGGTCGCATCGACTGGCACCACCGCATCCACCGGCACGCTGACCGTCTGATCGCCCTCGACCAGCACGACATCATGCCCGGACCGGGTGCAGACGATCAGCCCGGATTCGGCGGACGCCTGTTCCAGTGCGGCGCCCAGATCATCGGTCTCGTAGAGCGATTTCCATTCGTGTTCGTTTCCGATCACATAGTCGAGCGATGTGACCAGACGCCGGAAATCGGCGCGGTGCCGGTCGACGCAGAAAGGATCGGACAGCGCGATACCAGCCTTGCCACCGCCCTTGCGGCAGGCCGCGGCAGCAGCCTCGAACGCCTCTTTCCCCTTGGGTTTGTCGTAAAGATAGCCCTCAAGAAACAGGATCGCGGCATTTCCGGCCACATCGGCGGGCACATCATCGGGACCCAGTTCCGCAGAGATCCCAAGATAAGTGTTCATCGACCGCTCGCCATCGGGCGACACGAAGATCATGCTGCGCGAGGTCGGCAGCTCGCCCCCCGCGACCGGATCGTTCACGAAATCGGTCCCGCCCTTGGCCATTTCATCGGCATAGAACCGGCCCAGCGCGTCATCATGGACGCGCCCGATAAAGGCTGTCTTCAGCCCCAGATTGCCCAGACCCGCCAATGTGTTGGCGACCGATCCCCCGGGGGCCTGACGGCGGTTCTGCATCGCATCGTAAAGCAGCTCGCCGCGCTCTTGCTCGACCAGCTGCATGATGCCTTTCTGGATACCCATCCGGTCCAGGAAACTGTCATCGGACTGGCTGATCACATCGACGATGGCGTTGCCGATACCGACAACCTGATAGGTTTTCATGGGGTCTTCTCCTCGTACTGGCACAGATCGCGGATCAGGCAAGCGTTACATTTGGGTTTGCGCGCGACACAGGTATAGCGGCCATGCAGGATCAGCCAGTGATGGGCATGGTGCTGAAAATCGGCCGGAATATTGTCTTCGATGGCGCGCTCGACCGCATTCACATCCTTGCCGGGGCAAATGCCGGTGCGGTTGCCGACGCGGAAAATATGCGTATCGACCGCCTGCGTGGGCATGCCCCACCACATGTTCAGCACCACATTGGCGGTCTTGCGCCCGACACCTGGCAGCGATTGCAGGGCGGCACGGGAATTGGGCACCTCTCCGCCATAGTCATCCACCAGAATGCGGCTGAGCTTGATGACGTTCTTGGCCTTGTTGCGGAAAAGCCCGATGGTCTTGATATGTTCGATCAGGCCCTCTTCGCCCAGATCCAGCATCTTTTGCGGCGTGTCCGCGATCTTGAACAGCGCGCGGGTGGCGCGGTTGACGCCAACATCGGTGGCCTGCGCGCTGAGCGCGACAGCGACGACCAGCGTGTAGGCGTTGACATGCTCCAACTCTCCCTTCGGTTCGGGATCCGCCGCCTGGAAGCGGCTGAAGATGTCGCGAAGCGCGTGATAACCAAGTTGCTGCACCATGATCGGTCTATGCCCTGCCTGACTCTGCCGGGCAAGAGCCGCTTGTTCTTTTGCCGCTGGCGGGCGGGGGGCAGCGCCTATTTTTGTGCGGGCTTCATCCTCGATTAACTGGCCCTGGACAATATGGCGGCACCAAAAGCAACAGGAGTCGATGATTTGATCACAGGGGATTCAACAACCTATCTGGCGGATTCGCATGACGGCGACATGCAGTCTGGCATCGGGCCGGGTGCAATTGTTCTGACCACAAACGGCGAACTGCCTGTGGAATGGCTGTCTGTTGGCGACATGCTGATCACGCGCGACAATGGCCCGCAGCCCGTTCTGGCCGTGGTGCGCCAGCGCAGCAAGACGGCGGGCGGCATGGCGCTGCCCGATCCTGTGCTTCTGTTTCCCGGCGATTGCATCACAAGCGTCAAGCCTTGGGAAAAACTGCGCCTTGCACCGGGTCATCGCCTGCTGTTGCGAAACCCGCTTGTGCAACTCAACTTCGGCCTGGATGAAGCGCTGGCCAGGCCCTGCGACCTGACGCGCCGGCGCGCGCCGCGACCCGATCCGACCATGGGGCTGCTGACCTATTTCCACCTGATCATGCCGCGGCACGAACTGATCATGGCCGGTGGCCTTTGGCTGGAAAGCACCTGCCCCGATATGGCCAGACGGCTGGGCAAGGCGGTTCCTGCTGCGGCGGCGCAAACCCTTCTGCAGCGCCCGCAACATGCCCCACGCCCGACCCTGTCCACGAAAGAGGCGAACCTGCTGCGGCAGTACATGCCACAGGCGCTGTCACTGACCGACCTTTTTGCGGCCTGAACCCGTGGCGCAGGGGGCTGATCCGATGAAACCGCAACATTCGGGTCGCGGTATGCGCCACCTCTGCGCTAGGATCAGGGGACCAGAACAGGAAAGCCCGCCCCATGACAGCGCAAGCAGCCCCGCACCAGGCCCCCGTGGCAGATGACACCGGCAGCTACCACTACAACGTGATGCGCAGGGCGATCGACATCATCGACGGGGCGGACACGCCACTGCCGCTGGATGAACTGGCCGCGCGGCTGGGCATGAGCGCCCCCCATTTCCAGCGGATCTTTTCCGCGTGGGTCGGTGTCTCGCCCAAGCGCTACCAGCAATACCTGGCGCTGGACCATGCCAGGTATCTTCTGTCGCAGCGGATGACCACGCTCGAGACCGCTCTTGGCTCCGGACTGTCCGGGTCAAGCCGCCTGCATGATCTGTTTTTACGCTGGGAAGCGATGAGCCCCGGTGAATTCGCCAAAGGCGGCGCTGGTCTGACGATCCGGCACGGCTGGTTCGACAGCCCCTTCGGAGAGGTGCTGGCCATGGGTACGACCCGCGGCCTGTGCGGCCTGGCATTCAGCGCGGAAACCGGGCGGGATGCGGCCATGGCCGACATGACCGCCCGCTGGCCTGCCGCAACATTTCTGCATGACCCTGATCCGCTGCGCCCCTGGGTTGCCGCCGCCTTCGGTGGTCACGGCGAAGCGGCGCTGCACCTCATCGGCGCACCGTTCCAGATCAAGGTCTGGGAGGCGCTTCTGGCCATACCTTCGGGTCATGTCACGACCTATTCCGAACTGGCCGGCGCGGTGGGGCATCCACGCGCGGTGCGCGCCGTGGGAACGGCGGTGGGGCGCAACCCGATAAGCTGGCTGATCCCTTGTCACCGCGCCCTGCGGAAATCCGGGGGCCTTGGCGGTTATCACTGGGGGCTTCCCGTCAAACGGTCCATGCTGGCCTACGAAGCGGCACGCACAGACGCCTGACCCCCCGGATTCGGGCGTTTTGCGATCACTTCTGCCTGATCATGGGCGAATTCCCGCGCACACCCTGCCCGCCACCGCTTGGGTGGACAGAAAGCATGGGCTATAAGTGGGTTCAGGCAGAAATGCTGAACGCAATTGAGAGGCATAGAATGATCCGAGCTCAAAAACCGCTTCTGCTGTTGGCAGGACTTTCGCTGGTGACCGTAACCGCGTGTACGGAACCGACCGGGATGGGCGATCCGAACGACCCCAACCGCAATACCCGCCAGGGTGCCGTCATCGGTGGCTTGCTGGGCGCCGCCACCGGGGCGATCGTCAGCGACAACCGTGGGCGCGGTGCGGTGATCGGCGGCATCCTCGGGGCCGGGACGGGTGCCGTGGTGGGCAACAACCTGGACAAGCAGGAAGCCGAACTGCGCCGCGACCTGGGCAACCAGGCGCGCATCACCAACACCGGCGACCGGCTGATCGTGACCATGCCGCAGGATATTCTGTTCGCCACAGACAGCGCGACGCTGCGGTCGGACCTTCAGGGCGACCTGCGCACCATCGCAACCAGCCTGAACAGCTATCCCGATACGACGATCCAGGTTGTGGGCCACACCGACAACACCGGAACCGCCGCCTATAACCAGTCCCTGTCCGAGCGGCGCGCAGGTGCTGTTGCTGGCGTTCTGATCAGTTCGGGCGTCTCCGCAGGCCGCGTCCGCACCTTTGGCGCGGGTGAGGATCAGCCGATCGCATCGAACCTGACACCCGAAGGCCGCGCGCAGAACCGCCGCGTGGAAATCGTGATCGTTCCGAATCAGTAAGATCTGACAGGACGCGGACCACAACCAGACGCCCCGCCCCAAAGGCGGGGCGTTTTGCGTCGCAGGGCATATGCCCCGATCACAGGCCATGTGTGTCTGTGCACCTTGTCATGATCCGTCAAAGGCTTAGGTCGTGTCAGGACAATTTCAGATCAAAGAGTGACATTCATGGCCAAACCGACCCTTCTGGGAATCTCCGGCTCCCTCCGCGCCGGATCCTTCAATCGCAAGCTTCTGGCTGAAGCGGCCCGCCTCTATGGCGATGCCACCTATGTCGAGGCGGATCTGAACCTGCCGCTTTACAATGGTGATCTTGAGGATGCCGAGGGTATCCCGGCCGCGGTGCAGAAACTGGCCGATCAGATCGCCGCCTCGGATGCGGTGCTGATATCGACCCCGGAATACAACAAGGGTGTATCGGGTGTGTTGAAGAATGCGCTGGATTGGGTCAGCCGCACAAAGCCTTCGCCCTGGCCGGGCAAACCCGTGGCGATCCTGTCGGCCACCGCAGGTCGCGCCGGCGGCGAAAGGGCGCAAGTGATGCTGCGAAATTGCATGGTGGCGTTCCGCCCGCGCATCCTGCAAGGACCCGAGATGCTGCTGGCGCAGACCTCTGACCAGTTCGACGCAAACGGGCATCTGACAGGGGATATCTATATCAAGACCCTGACGGATCTGATGGAGGCCCTGCGCGCCGAGATCGCGCGCGGTTGACGCGCCATCGGGCCTGCGGGATCAGCGATCCCGCGCGCGGCGATCCGCTTCGCGCTGGATATCGAAAAGACGCGCGGCGATGGATGTGCCTGTCCGCATCTCGCCCAGCACGACGGTCGTGCTGTTGCCCGCATCATCGTTGATGATCCATTGCCGCAGCTGGATCGGGTTGTCGGTAAACACCAGCTGGATATTTCCAAGTTCCGGGTTGTCGGGATCCTGTGCCATCACCGTGGTCGCGGTGCCGTCATAGCTGTGACCGCGCACCATCCGCGCGCGTTCAAGGTTCACCTGATCAGCCAGAATGATCGACAGCGGTGTGCGTGACAGCGGATAGGTTTCCGGGCCCGTGTTCGATTTCGGATCGAAGATCGCCACGCTGCCTGCCCCGGCCAGAACCAGCGTGCTGTCGGGCGGCGCATATTCGAAACGGATATTGCCGGGGCGGCTGATATAGATCGTCCCGGTCGAAATGCTGCCATCCCCGTTGATCTGGGTAAAGGCCCCGGTCGCCGTACGCAGACCGTTGAGGTATTGGGACAAGGCCGACAGGGACAGTTTCTCTGCCGCCGCCGGAACAGCCATCGCCATCACAAGGACAGGGGCCGCAAGAAAACGCATCATGTTCATGCTTCAGATATAACCCTGCTTGCGCGGTTCTGCACGGCCCATCGCGTCACAAAGACGAGACGCCGCCGAGAGGCCGCCGTGATCGGCAGGCCAGCCGGCAATCAGCGTTCCGGCACCAGAACCTCGCGTTTGCCGACGTGATTGGCGGGGCTTACGACACCCTCGTCCTCCATCTGTTCAACCAGGCGCGCCGCCTTGTTGTAGCCGATGGCCAGCTTGCGCTGGATATAGGAGGTCGAGCATTTGCGATCCTTGACCACAATCGCCACGGCGGTGTCATAAAGCGCGTCTTCCAGATCGGTATTGCCACCGCTGGCCAGGCCCAGCACCGCGTCGATGTCGGCTTCGCGGTCCTCATCCGGGCCATCTAGCACAGAGTTCATGTATTCCGGCGGGCCAAAGGCCTTGAGGTGGTTCACAACCTCCTCCACCTCTTCGTCACTGACGAAGGGGCCATGGCAACGCGTGATCTTGGCACCACCCGCCATATAAAGCATGTCACCCATGCCCAGCAGCTGCTCGGCGCCCATTTCGCCCAGAATGGTGCGGCTGTCGATCTTCGATGTGACCTGGAAGGAAATCCGGGTGGGGAAGTTCGCCTTGATCGTGCCGGTAATCACATCGACCGAAGGCCGCTGCGTCGCCATGATCAGGTGAATGCCCGAGGCCCGCGCCATCTGTGCCAGACGCTGGATGCAGGCTTCGATTTCCTTGCCCGCGACCATCATCAGGTCGGCCATCTCGTCCACGATGACGACGATATAGGGCATTTTTTCGGGCATCAGCTCTTCGGTCTCGAACACGGGCTCGCCGGTTTCATCGTCAAACCCGGTCTGCACCGTGCGGCTGAACATCTCGCCTCTGGCCAGGGCGTCCGCCACGCGGCTGTTGTAGCCGTCGATGTTGCGCACGCCCATCTTGGACATCTTGCGATAACGCTCCTCCATCTCGCCCACGACCCATTTCAGGGCCACGACCGCCTTTTTCGGGTCTGTCACCACGGGGGACAGCAGATGCGGAATGCCGTCATAGACGCTGAGTTCCAGCATCTTCGGGTCGATCATGATCAGGCGGCATTCCTCGGGCGTCAGGCGGTAGAGCAGCGACAGGATCATCGTGTTGATCGCCACCGATTTACCCGAACCCGTCGTCCCCGCGATCAGCAGGTGGGGCATCTTGGCCAGGTTCGCCACGATGGGATCGCCGCCGATATCCTTGCCCAGCGCCAGCGGCAGCTTCATGTTGCTGTCGCCATAGTCACGGGCCGACAGGATTTCACGCAGAACCACCTTTTCGCGGTTCTCGTTGGGCAGTTCGATCCCGATCACGGTCCGTCCCGGAACGGTCGAAACACGCGCCGAAAGGGCCGACATGGACCGCGCGATGTCATCGGCCAGACCGATCACGCGGCTGGCCTTGAGGCCGGGGGCGGGCTCCAGCTCGTACATGGTCACCACGGGGCCGGGGCGGACCGACACGATGTCGCCCTTGACGCCGTAATCATCCAGGACCGATTCCAGCATCCGGGCGTTCTGTTCCAGCGCCTCGTCGCTCAGGTGATGGCGCTGGATCAGCGCGGGGTTGGACAGCAGCGACAGCGGCGGCAGCTCATAGGCGGCATCATCCTCGTCAAACTTGAGCCTGGGCTGCGCTTCGGCGCGGGCGCGGGTCGAAGGCTGCACGGATTTGCGCGGCGGGTGCTGCACGACGGTCCGGGGCTGGGCGACGGGGATCGGCATCGGCTGCGGCGCGGGCTGCCCTTCGGCCTGATACGCCTGAAACGCCCAGGACTCGTCATCGGACTCCTCAACAGCATCGAAACCCGCGTCATGGGCAGGGTCATACGCATCGTCAAAGATGTTGGCCTTGTGATCTTCGGCCTCTTGCGACCATGCGGCAGGCGCCTGCATCATCGCGGCGGTCCCCACGGCTACGGTGGCCGATGCTGCAACGGCGCTCTTGTGGGCCGCCGTCAGCGGCGGTTCAGCCTTGAGGCCCGTCGGCCGCGCGGGGTTGAGCACAAGAGGATCGGGACCGCGACCACGACCGCGCGTCAGGGGCGCATGCTGGGCAGGGGCCATCGGCGCCACGGGACGCACGCGCGACTTGATCACATCGGCGATCTTGGCGCGGATACGGTCATCGCCGGGCATCAGGTCATGCGGCTCATGCTCCATGCTGGGATAGGTTTCCACCAGTTCCGGCAGGGGCATCGCTTCGGCGCGGCGGCCGAAACCGGGGACACGCGACAGCAGGCCGGTCTTGATCTTGCCGACCGGACCCGCTGGCTGTTCGTAGGTTTCAACCTGATCCTGCCAGGTCTCGTCCTCGTGCCAATGGGTGGGGGCGGCGGGGGCCGGCGGCACATCGTTGCGGCGGGCAACCAGGGACCCGCGCGCGGCCTGCGGCATCGCCGCGGGCTGCACGGAAGGTGCCAGATCTGCCTGGGTTTGCGCCCAGGCCATGGCGTCTTCGGCCTCACGCGTCCGGATCAGCCGACGCTCGGCAACGCGGGCCTGAAGGCCCTGCGCCATTTGCACGGTTCCCGAGGCGCTGCGCCCCATGACCTGCATCAGCCGCGCATAGGTCAGGATCATGCCCACAAGCAAAAAGCGCCCGATCCGCTTCAATTCGGTCCGGGTAAAGCCCAGCACGAAAGCCCCCAGGGCCAGCATGGCGATCGCCAGAACCAGCGAGGCCAGCTTGATCCCGACCGTCGAGCCAAGCGGCACGGCCGTCAGCAACATTCCCATGATCATGTCGCCAAAGACACCGCCCAGGCCGAAATGATGGGTATCCTTCCACACGGCCCCCGGCACCAGTGTCGCGGCATAGACCGAGCACAGCGCGACGGCGATCGGCGCAAAGATCAACCGGCCCATGGCGCGCTCTTCGCCGACATGCAGCGCAAAGCGCAGGCCCCAGGCCATCAGCACCAGTGCGATGGCCAGGCTGCCCCAGCCCGCGATCATGAACAGCGGTGCGGCGATGGTCGCGCCCATGCGCCCCATCCAGTTTTGCACCGGCGCATCTGTCGCCGACAGGAACGAGGGATCGGCAGGATTATAGGACATGACCATCGCCGCCGCCGCGCATCCCAGAACGATCAGCACAAGCCCCAGCAATTCCTTGCCACGCTTTTCGATTGCCGCCTGAACGTCGCTGTCAAACAGCGGATCGCGCCCTCGGGTCTGATATGCCATGCCTGCCCTCGTCCTCTTAACCATAGATGCAGTCGCGCAGGGCGATCAGCCCCGCCTGCATTTCATTGATCGGGGCCACCATGGCGACCCGGATATATCCTTTGCCGGGGTTTTCCCCGTTCACATCGCGGCTCAGATAGGCGCCGGGCAAAACCCTGACGCCGGTCTGCTGCCACAGCTTCAGGGCAGCCGCCTCGCCATCATCGACCGGCAACCACAGGAAGAAACCCGCGGCGGGGCCCATGTAGCTGTTCACGCCTGCGAAAACCTGATCCGCGGCCAGGTACTTCTCGCCATAAAGACGGCGGTTCTCGATCACATGCGCCTCATCGGCCCAGACCGTTTCGGACACACGCTGCAAGGGCAGCGGGACCGGCGCGCCGGAATAGGCGCGCAACTGCCGGGCGCGGGCGATGCTTTGCGGACCACCCGCCATGAAACCAGACCGCAACCCCGGAAGGTTCGATCGCTTGGACAGCGAATGAAAGATCACGACGCGTTCGGGGTCGGCCCCCATTTCGGCCGCGACCTGCAATGCGCCCACAGGGGCCACATCGCCGCGATAGATCTCGGAATAGCATTCATCCGCGAAGATCTGGAAATCATGGCGTTCCGCCAGCCCGATCAGGTCGCGCCAGTAATCGCGGCTGGCCACGGCCCCCTGCGGATTGGCAGGCGAACAGATATAGGCGGCAGCCGTCCGGTTCAGCACTTCGGGCGGCAGGGCCGTATAATCGGGCAGATAGCCACCGTCGCGCGTGGCAGGCACGAAGACCGGTTCGGCCGACACGGAAATCGCACCGATCATGTAGACCTGATAGAACGGGTTCGGCATCAGGATCACCGGCTTGGCCCCGCGCTTCTGCTCCGGGACCAGCGCCATGCAGGCGTTGTAAAGCCCCTCGCGCGTGCCGTTCACGGTCATCACCTGGCGTTGTGCGTCGATCTGCACGCCATAGCGGCCTGCGATCCAGCCGCCGATGGTATCAAGCAACTCGGGTGTGCCATCGTTCGGGGGGTAGCGGCCGAAATCGGCAATATTCTCGGCAATCACGCGGCCGATCCAGTCGGGAAAGGCGTGTTTCGGCTCTCCGATGGTCATGTGCACGACCGGGCCGCCGGGCGCATGCGCGTCCAGAAGCGCCCGCAAACGCGGGAACGCATAGGCCGGTAGGTTCGAGAACCGCTCGGGGAACATTCTTGTACTGCCTCAATCATCGGGATCGTATCGTCCCGTTTGAGGTCAAACTATCCAACTGCGCGGCTTGCGTCCAGAAAAAGCAGCGGCATTCCGGCCTCTTGTGGCATTTCCGCAAAAGCGATGCGGCAATTATGCCCGGCCCTGCTGTCCGCGCCGGCAAAGCACCTCAGCGCAGCGCGGCCTCGGCGGCGGCCGACAGGCGCAACAGCCTTTCTTCGGACATGGGTGCCCCCAACAGCATGATCCCGCAACCTGGCGTACCTGTGGGCAAAGTCGTGGCGCACAGACCCATCAGGTTGCCCGCGCGGGTGTTGCGCAGGGTCAGCAGGTTTTCAGTCACGTAATAGTCGTGATCCGCCATCAGACGTTCCAGGTTCGGCGGCAGGTTCGGGGCCGTGGGGCAAATCACGGCGTCATAGCCTGCCATCCGCGCGTGCCACGCCTGCCGCCCCGCGTCCAGTTTGCGCCAGGCCGCGACATAATCGGCGCCTGAAAAGCCCGCCCCGCTGCGGAAGCGTTCAAGGATCTGGTCGAACATCAGATGCGGCGCGGCCTCGATCACATCGCGCCAGATGCCATAGGCTTCGGCGGTAAAGACGATCGGCGCAAGACCCAGCGCTTCGGCCAGCTCGGGGGCTTCGACCTCGTCGATCACGGCGCCTGCGGCCTCAAGCCGGGTCACGGCATAGGCAAAGGCATTGGCCGGCCCATCGCGCAGATCGTCCATCACCACGGTTTTCAGGATCGCAAGGCGGCGCCCCTGCAAGCTGGCGCCGCGCAGATCGGCGGGCTTGCCGCCTTCCAGCACGGCCAGCATCAGCGCCGCATCCTCGACCGACCGGCACAGCGGGCCGACCGTGTCGAACCGCTCGCACAGCGGCACCACACCGGCGCAGGACAGGCGCCCCGCCGTGGTCTTCAGACCGACAAGATCGTTCCAGGCCGCCGGAATACGCACGGAACCGCCCGTATCCGTGCCAATCCCGCAGGCCGCCAGCCCGAAGGCCACGGATGTGGCAGCACCAGAGCTGGAGCCGCCCGGCACAGCCGCATGATCGTTGACATTGGGCGGAGTCGCCGTGATCGGGTTCAGACCCAACCCGCTGAAGGCAAGCTCGCTCGTGTGGGTCTTGCCCAGGCAGACCAGCCCCGCAGATGTCGCGTTACGCAGAACCTCGGCATCGCGCGAAGGCACCCGCCCTTTGAGCAGCGCGGTCCCCGCCTCGGTCGCCACGCCTGCGGTGTCGAACAGATCCTTCCAGCTGATCGGAACACCATCCAGCGGCGAAAGGCGCATGCCCGTTCTGGCGCGCGCCCGCGCCGCGCCGGCCTCGGCCAGTGCGCGATCAGGCGTGGTGCGCGCATAGATGCGTCCCGCCATGGGATGCGCGGCAATGGCATCCAGATAGGCCTGCGTCAGATCGATGGGGTCAAGATCGCCCGCGCCGATGGCCCGCCCCTGCTCTGCCGCCGTGCGGCCCAGCCAATCCTGCATGTCACGCCCTCTCATATGGTGGTGAAACGAACGGTAGCGGCAGACAGGCGCATGGACAATCCCGGCCATTCACCCATATTTGCGTCATGACATATGACAGCGATATCCTGATCGTGGGTGGCGGGCTGAATGGCCCGCTTCTTGCGCTTGCCCTGGCCCGGTCCGGCCTGACATCGACCGTGATCGACGCGCAGCCAGCGGAAAAGATGGCCGCCGCAGATTTTGACGGGCGATCCTATGCCTTGGCGCTGGCATCCGTCCGGCTGCTGCGCAAGCTGGGATTGTGGGATGCGCTGGCGGACCAGGCCCAGCCGATGCTTGAAATCAAGGTCAGCGACGGGCGCGCGGGCGAAGGCCCGCTGTCACCCTTCCATCTGCATTTCGACCATGCCGAGATCGAGGAAGGCCCGATGGGGCATATGGTCGAAGACCGCCACTTGCGCCAGGCCGTGCTTGCGGCGGTTTCGGACCATGACTTGATCACGCGCCGCAACGGCGAAACCGTTGTGGAACAGAAGGTCGGCCCGCAGGGGGTCTGCATCACTTTCGCGTCAGGAAAGACCCTGACGGGGCGCGCCATCGTCGGGGCCGACGGGCGTCGCTCGGGCACGGCGGAACGGGCGGGGATCACCCGGACCGGATGGGACTATGGCCAGACGGCCATGGTCTGCGCGATCGAGCACGATCTGCCCCATCACGGCATCGCACACCAATTTTTCATGCCACCCGGACCGCTGGCGATCCTGCCGCTCAAGGGCAATCGCAGCTCCATCGTCTGGTCTGAAACGCATGCCAATGCCGCGTCGTTCAATGCGCTGTCGGACGCGGATTACCTGACCATGCTGCGCCCCCGGTTTGGTGATTTCCTGGGCGAGATCAGGCTGGCCGGTGCGCGCTACAGCTATCCGCTGAACCTGACGCTGGCCAAAAGCTTTGTTGCGCCGCGCCTGGCGCTTGTGGGCGATGCCGCCCATGGCGTGCATCCCGTCGCGGGTCAGGGTCTGAACGCGGGCCTGCGTGACATCGCGGCACTGGCGCAAGTGATGGCCGAAGCCCGCCAGCGCGGCGAGGATATCGCCGCTGGCGCCGTTCTGGATCGCTATCAGCAGTGGCGCCGCTTCGATACGGCGACGCTTGCGCTGGCAACGGATCTGACAAACCGGGTTTTCGCCAGCGACAACCCCCTGCTGCGGCTGGGCCGTGACATCGGCATGGGTGTCGTCAATGCGCTGCCCGGACTGCGCCGCGGGTTCATCCGCGAAGCGGCCGGCCTGACGGGTGATCTGCCTGACCTCATGCGCGCATAGGCGCAAGATCAGTCACCCAGCTTGGCGTGCACCTCGTCCATGTCGATCTCGCCCACTGGCATTTTGTTGGCGGGATTTTCGAAATCGTATTTGAACAGCTCGAAATCGCGTTTGTAGATCTCATAGACCAGGTGCATCGACAGATCGTCGAAATAATCCTCGACCGGGTGCAGGCGCTTGGGGCCGTGCCCTTCGGATTCATTGAAACGCGGGATCGTCGCAAGATCGACCTTGTGGGGTGTCTCGATCGAATCCAGCACGGTCTGCATCCCCGCGTTGAAGGATTCCGTCCAGAAGATACTGTCATAGCGGCCACCATTCACGATGAAGGTGGACACATGGCCCGCCATGGCCGACCAGTGGATATCGGGTTCCATCGGACGCCGCCAGCGGATGGTATCGCGCGCGAACAGCAGAAAGCGGCGGAAGCTTGCGATCTGGTCGAATTCCTGCTTGCCGTCCTCGCCGCCCACTTCGATACCGTATTTCTGGGTCAGCATCGGCACCAGGTTGCCCCGGTAGCGCCGTCCGTTCCGCTGGATCCCGCAGACCTTGTCAAAAAAAGAGGACAGGATCCGCGTGTAGGGATTGCGTACACAGGTAAACGCGTAAGATGCATGCTCCTTCACGTTCTTTTCGATCAGCAGCTGGCTTTCGGGTTGCGCCCATTTGTGCAGACCACTGGTGGAGTCGTGAATGTCGCCATCAAAGAACTCACCATGATCGGAATAGAACAGGATCTGGCCGATGGTCGAGCAGGCGCATTTCGGCACCACGCGGTAGACCACGCTTTCGCTTTCCGTCATCCATGTACCCGGAAATCCCATCTCAACCGCCTCCAAAACCTGCGTCTTTTTTATGAGACGTCATATACCAACTTTGCAAAATCGAAATAAACCCTGTTTATTGATCGCTCATGGATCGCTAACACTCTACCAGACATGTGTAACCAGAGGCTTTCGGTTTTCTGATGGCAAGAATTGCATTCATTCTTCTATGCCACAAGGACCCCGAAGCGATCATCGCTCAGGCGCAGCGACTGACGGCGGTTGGCGATTACATGGCCATCCATTTCGACGCACGCGCCAGCGATGCCCACTACCGCATGATCCGCGATGCGCTGCGTGACAATCCGAACGTGGTCTTCGCAAAGCGGCGGATCAAATGCGGCTGGGGTTCGTGGTCACTGGTCAAGGCCACGCTGAATGCCGTGCAGGCCGCGGTCGAGGCGTTTCCCCGTGCCACCCATTTCTACATGCTCTCGGGCGATTGCATGGCGATCAAATCGGCCGAATATGCACATGCTTTCCTTGATGCCGACGATGCCGATTACATCGAAAGCTTCGATTTCTTTGAAAGCGACTGGATCAAGACGGGGATCAAGGAAGAACGGCTGGCCTATCGGCATATCTTCAATGAACGCACCCACAAGCGCCTGTTCTACCTGTCGCTGGATATCCAGAAAAGGCTGGGGCTGAAACGCGACATCCCCCATGACCTGCAGATCCAGATCGGCAGCCAGTGGTGGTGCCTGCGCCGCCGCACGATCGAACGGATCCTGGACTTCACGCGCAAGCGGCGCGACGTGATGCGCTTTTTCAGCACGACCTGGATCCCGGATGAAACCTTTTTCCAGACACTTGTGCGCCACCTGATCCCGGAATCCGAGATTCGCTGCAGGACACTGACCTTCCTGATGTTCTCGGATTACGGGATGCCCGTGACCTTCTACAACGATCACTACGATCTGCTGCTCAGCCAGGATTTCCTGTTCGCCCGCAAGATCAGCCCGGGCGCCACGCGGCTGAAGGAAAGGCTGGGTGACCTTTACGCCGCCGAAGGGGTACGGTTCCCGATCTCGAACGAAGGGCGCGGCCTTTTTCAGTTCCTGTCCGGTCGGGGCCGGATCGGACGGCGCTTTGCCTCGCGGTTCTGGGAAACCGAAAGCACCCTGGGGCGCGAACGGGAATTGCTGATCCTGGTCTGCAAGAAATGGCACGTGGCCAAGCGCCTGCTCTACCGGATCCGCCATGTGACCAATGTTCCCGTCATCGAATATCTCTTCAACGAGGAAAGCACGTATCTGCCAGACCTTGGCGGCATTCAGTCCAGCTTGGGCAAACGCACGCGGCATCGCCGCGCCTTGATGCGGATGCTGTTCGACTACTACGAAACCGACCGGCTTATCGTGTGCATGGACCCCGGCAATCTGGACCTGATCCAGGATTTCTGCGGCGACCGCTCCACCACAAGGCTGCTCGAGATCGAATGCCAGTTCTCCGACGACTACCTGATCGGACATGCCAGGCGCGTGGGCCTTGCCGGTGACCGCACGCCGCCGGAAACCCTGGCGCGGTTGCTGCCGACGATCCGCAACGACATGACCTTCGAAAGCGATCGTATCCGCGACCAGAATTTCGAACACCACCACCGCATCCGCGAAGTTGATCCGGTCGCCGAGAATGCGGCGAAACTCTCGCAATTCCTTGCCATTCCGCATGACAAGGCCCATGAAATCGCCGCAACCGAATACCTTTTTGCAGACTGAGGTGCCCCATGCCCTATGGCTACGACGATCAGAACGTTTTCGCGAAAATCCTGCGCGGGGAGATTCCCAGCCGCAAGGTGCTGGAAACCGAACACAGCCTGGCATTCCATGACATTTCCGAACAGGCACCCGTGCATGTACTGGTGATCCCCAAAGGCCCATACGTGACCTATGACCACTTCGCGCAGGCCGCGACCGATGCCGAGATCGTGGATTTCACCCGCGCCATCGGCGAGGTCTGCCGGATCATGGGTGTCCAGCCGGGAATGGGTGGCGGCGGGTTCCGCGCCATTTCCAACGCCGGCGCCGCCGGTGTGCAGGAGGTGCCGCATCTGCATGTGCATATCCTGGGCGGTCGCGTTCTGGGCCGGATGCTGCCACGCGCAGATTGAGCACGCCCCTTACGCTTCTTCTTGCCTGAAATATCCCCGCGCGGAGCGCATCCCGAAGCCGCCACAAGGCGCGCGGGCCCCAAGAGGCAGACCGGGTCAGGCAGACCGGGTCAGGTTCAGGAAGACATCCTGCAGGTCGGCCTGCTCGGTTTTCACATCACGGATCGACAGGCCCGCGGCCCGTACCGCCTCAAGCACCTGATCGGCGGTTGTCTGACGGGTATGATAGCTGATCGCCAGTGATCCGTCATCACGACGCGCGACATCCAGCCCCGGCCCCTCGGGCAACCGCTCGGCCGGTTCTGCGGGATGGATGACCATTGTCTTGCGATCCATCTGACCCAGCAGCGCCGCCGTGCTGTCGCGCGCCACGACCTGGCCCTGGTTGATGATCGCGATCTGGTCGCACATCTCCTCGGCCTCCTCCAGGTAATGGGTGGTCAGGATGATCGTCATGCCCTCACGGTTCAGCTTGCGGACATTTTCCCACAGCATCTGCCGCAATTCGATATCCACGCCCGCCGTGGGTTCGTCCAGCACCAGGATGCGCGGATGGTGCACCAGCGCCTTGCCCAGCAGAAGCCTGCGCCGCATGCCGCCTGAAAGGGTGCGCGCATAGGCTTCGGCCTTGTCCGACAGGCCGACAAGGGCCAGGATCTCGTCGCTGCGCCGCTGCGCCTTCGGCACCCCGTAAAGCCCCGCCTGCATTTCCAGCGCGGCCCGGGGCGTGAAGAAGGGATCGAGGTTCAGCTCCTGCGGCATCACCCCGATCGCCGCGCGAGACTGGCGCGGATTGATATCCTGATCGAAACCCCAGATGCGAACCTGTCCCGCCGTCTTGACGACCAGACCTGCCAGGATGTTGATCAGCGTGGATTTGCCCGCCCCGTTGGGGCCAAGAAGCCCGAAGACAGACCCCGTGGGCACATCCAGGTCGATGCCCCGCAGCGCCTGTTTCCGGGGCTGGCCCTTCGATCCGCCATAGGTCTTTTCAAGTCCCCGGATTTCGATCGCATTGCCGCTCATGGTCAATCTGCCCCTACTTGCCCCTGCCCGCCTCATCGCTCATAACGGACCTAATCCAGTTGACCGCAAAAGGGAATGTCCCGAGATGACGATCGAGGCACCAGAGACAAAGCTTGTCGACAGCTACCGCGTGGCCTGTGACGGGGGCGAGGGGGCGCTTGGCCATCCCCGCGTCTGGCTGCAGATCCCGCATGAACATGGCTGGGTGGAATGCCCCTATTGCGATTGCAAGTACGTGCACCGCGATTTCGAGGGCAAGGTCTGATCGCGGGCCGAACCTTTCGGCTGATCTGGCCGGAGCCTCCGGCGGGGATATTTTGAGCAAGAAGAAGCAGCGGGCACAAGGTCCGCGAAAGGGGCGCGCATGACTTTCGGCAAGGGTTGCCACCTGCATCTGATCGACGGCTCGGCCTTCATCTTCCGCGCCTACCATGCGCTGCCGCCGCTGACGCGCAAATCCGACGGCCTGCCGATCGGGGCAGTGTCGGGCTTTTGCAACATGTTGCAGCGCTATGTCGAGAACAACAGCGGACCGGATGCGGCCACCCATGTGGCGGTGATCTTCGACAAGGGCAGCCATACGTTCCGCAATGACATGTATGACCTCTACAAGGCCAATCGCGAAGCGATGCCCGAGGACCTGCGCCCGCAGATCCCGCTGACACGGACCGCGACCGAGGCCTTCAACATCGCCTGCAAGGAACTTGAAGGCTTCGAGGCGGATGACATCATCGCCACCCTGGCCCACCAGGCGCGCGACGCGGGCGGCCGCGTGACCATCGTCAGTTCCGACAAGGATCTGATGCAGCTGGTCGGCGACGGGGTCGAGATGCTGGACCCGATGAAGAACCGCCGCATCGACCGCGACGGCGTGATCGAGAAATTCGGCGTGGGGCCGGAACATGTGGTGGATGTACAGGCCCTCGCGGGCGATTCGGTGGACAACGTACCCGGTGCGCCGGGGATCGGGATCAAGACAGCGGCGCTGCTTATCAATGAGTTCGGATCGCTTGAGGCGCTGCTGGATCGTGCCGACGAGATCAAGCAGCCGAAGCGCCGCGAGGTGCTGCAGCAGCATCGCGCGCAGATCGAGCTGTCCAAACGCCTTGTGCAGCTGGATTGCGACATGGAGCTGGACTTCACGCTGGACGATCTGGAGATCCGCGACCCCGATCCCGACAAGCTGCTGGCCTTTCTGGCCGAGATGGAGTTCCGCACGCTGACCAAGCGCATTTCGGCCGCCCTGGGTGTCGAGGCACCCGTGATGCGCGACACGGATCCGGCTGGCGCCGCCCCCATGGGCGAGACTGCCGAACAAGGCGCGCCGACGCCGGCGGCCATCCCCTTCCCCAAGACATACGAGCATGTGTCGGACATGGCAGCACTGGACCGCTGGATCGCCCTGATCCGCGACCGGGGTCTTGTGGCCGTGGACACCGAAACCACCAGCCTGGACGAGATGCGCGCCGATCTGGTGGGTATTTCGCTGTGCGTCGAGGCGGGCAGCGCCTGCTACATCCCTTTGGGCCACAAGGCGGGTGCGGCGGATGATCTGTTCGGATCGGATGCGCTGGCGGAAGGGCAGTTGCCCATGGCGGATGTCCTGGCCGCGCTCAAGCCGGTGCTGGAGGACGAAAGCATCCTCAAGATCGGGCAGAACATGAAATATGATGCCAAGATCCTGGCCCGCAACGGGATCAAGGTCGCGCCGATCGACGACACGATGCTGATGTCCTACGCGCTGAATGCCGGCCTGCACGGGCATGGCATGGACACGCTGTCGGAACGTTACCTGGGCCACGCCCCGATCCCGATCAAGCCGCTTCTGGGTAGCGGCAAGGCCGCGATCACCTTCGATCGCGTCCCGATCGACGAGGCCGTGACCTATGCCGCCGAGGATGCCGATATCACGCTGCGCCTGTGGCAGCTGTTCCGCCCGCAGCTGTCCACGTCCCGTGTCACCGCGGTCTACGAAACACTTGAACGCCCGCTGGTGCCCGTGCTGGCGCAGATGGAGATGGCCGGGGTCAAGGTGGACCGTGACACGCTCAGCCGGATGTCCAACGCTTTCGCGCAGAAGATGGCCGGGCTTGAGGCGGAAATTCACGAACTGGCCGGCGAGACCTTCAATGTCGGCAGCCCCAAGCAACTGGGCGAGATCCTGTTCGACAAGATGGGCCTTGAGGGCGGCAAGAAAGGCAAGACCGGCGCCTATGCCACCGGCGCCGATGTCCTGGAAGATCTGGCGACCATGCATGATCTGCCCGCCCGCGTGCTGGACTGGCGGCAGTTGAGCAAGCTGAAATCAACCTATACCGACGCGCTGCAGGACCATATCAACCCCGAGACAGGCCGGGTTCACACCTCATACATGCAGACGGGCGCGAACACCGGGCGCCTGTCCTCGACCGATCCGAACCTGCAGAACATCCCCGTCCGCAGCGAGGAAGGCCGCCGCATCCGCGAGGCTTTCGTGGCGCCGCAGGGCCGTGTTCTGGTCAGCCTCGATTACAGCCAGATCGAACTGCGCATCCTGGCCCATATCGCCGGGATCGACGCGCTGAAACAGGCCTTCCGCGAGGGGCAGGACATCCATGCGATGACCGCATCCGAGATGTTCGACGTGCCGATGGACCAGATGACCCCGGACATCCGGCGCCGCGCCAAGGCGATCAACTTCGGCGTGATCTATGGCATTTCGGGCTTTGGCCTCGCGCGCAACCTGCGGATTCCGCGGGCCGAGGCGCAGGGGTTCATCGACCGCTATTTCGAACGCTTCCCAGGCATTCGCGATTACATGGATGCCACCAAGACCTTCGCCCGCGAACATGGCTATGTGCAGACCCTGTTCGGGCGCAAGATCCACACGCCCGATATCAACGCCAAGGGCCCGACCGCCGGCTTTGCCCAGCGCGCCGCGATCAACGCACCTATCCAGGGCACCGCCGCCGACATCATCCGCCGCGCCATGATCCGCATGCCGGACGCGATCAAGGGTCAGCCCGCGACAATGCTGCTGCAGGTCCATGACGAACTGATCTTCGAGGTGGACGAGGGGGCGGCAGATCATCTGATCGAAACCGCCCGCGACATCATGCAAGGCGCGTGCGAGCCGGTACTGAAACTTGATGTGCCGCTGATCGTGGATGCGGGACGCGGCGCAAACTGGGCCGAGGCGCATTGATCCAGCGGCCGGACGCCGCAAGAAAGACGCATCGTCATGCCACATGATCACGACCATCGACACGCGCAACCGCCCGAAGGCGACCGCCGCGTGGTGGCGGCCGTTTCGGTCAACATTTTCCTGACAGTGGTGCAGATCCTGGCGGGGGTTGCGGCGGGCAGCCTTGCGATGATCGCCGACGCCATCCACAACCTGTCGGATGCCCTGTCACTGATCATCGCATTGGCCGCGCGCAAGCTGGCGCGCCGCCCCGCGGACGAGGCGATGACCTTCGGCTATGGCCGGATCGAAGTGGTCGCGGCGCTGGTCAACTACACCACGCTGATCGTGATCGCGCTCTGGCTTCTGGCCGAGGGGTTTCTCCGGCTGTTCGATCCGCTTGAGGTGCAGGGCTGGATCGTGGTGATCGTGGCCATCCTGGCACTGGTGGTGGACCTTGTGACCGCATTTCTGACCTTCCGCCTCAGCCGCCAGAGCATGAACATGCGCGCGGCCTTTCTGCACAACCTTGCAGATGCGATGGGATCGCTTGCGCTGATCCTGGGCGGCACCCTTGTCTTGCTGTTCGATTGGCGTCTGATCGACCCGATCCTGACCCTGGTGATCGCGGGCTATATCCTGTGGCTTGCCGGTCTTGGTCTGGTTCCGGCGGTGCGTCTTCTGATGCTGGGAAGCCCCGACACCCCCCGGCTGCAAAAGGTCATCGGCGACATGCGCGCCGTTCCCGGCGTCGCAGACCTGCACCAGGTGCATCTGTGGCAGATGCAGGAGCATGCCAGCTCGCTCGAGGCGCATGTCGTGCTGGACAGCACGCGTCCGGCGTCCCAGGTGCGGGCCGACCTGAAGACGCTGCTGCATGACCGCTTTGCGATCACCCATAGCACGATCGAACTGGAAAACCCGGACGAGGCCTGCCGGAACGCGCCCTTGATCGGCCGCTGACGCGACGACATGGCGCGCGGCGGGTCTTGCACTTGGCCGCGTTTTCCCCTCCCCTTGGGGCAAACATGCCTGAAGGATGCACGCCGATGACCGCCACGCCCCCTCGTCCGACCGATCAGCAACTGGCCGACAGTCTGGCCAGCGTTCTGACCGTCGAGCGGATCGAGGAGGATTTCTATCGCGGTATCGCCACCCCGCAAGGGCGCGGGCGCAGTTTTGGCGGCCAGGTCATCGGACAGGCCTTGATGGCCGCCACGATGACCGTCGATCCCGACCGCCCGAACCATTCCTTGCATGGCTATTTCATGCGGCCGGGCGATGCGACCCAACCCGTGCTTTACCAGGTCGAGCGGGATCGCGACGGCGGCAGTTTCACCACCCGCCGTGTTGTGGCGATCCAGCATGGCAAACCGATCCTGAACCTTGCCGCATCGTTCCACTCTCCCGAGCCGGGGCTGGGTCATCAGGACAGCATGCCCGATGTGCCGGGCCCAGAGGATCTTGAGACGGAAGAGGCGATGGCCGCCCGCATGGGCGACGCCCTGCCCGAGGCGTTTCGCAACTGGCTGAAAACACCACGCCCGGTCGAGATGCGATCGGTCACGCCGCGCCCGCCTTTTGACCGCAGCCCGCGCGCCCCGGTGCAGCATATCTGGATCCGGGTGCGTGGGGGCATGTCGGATGATCCGGCCTTGCATCGCGCGGCACTGGCCTTTGCATCGGACATGGGGCTGCTGGGCACCTCGATGATGCCGCATGGCAAGACCTTCACTGACCCGGACATGCAGTTTGCCAGCCTCGATCACGCGCTTTGGGTGCATGACGATTTTCGCATGGACGACTGGCTGCTCTACACGATGGACAGCCCCTGGGCCGGGGGTGCCCGCGGTTTCAACCGGGGCCGTATCTTCACCCGCGACGGGCGGCTGGTTGCCAATGTCGCGCAGGAAGGGCTTGTGCGGCGGATCACGCCGCGCGGCTGAAGCGGCAAGACTAGACCGTCAGCGCGTTCGACACTTCGATCAGGTTCCCGTCAGGGTCGCGCAGGTAGATCGACAGGATCGGCCCCTCGGCGCCGGTGCGGCGGACGGGGCCTTCCTCGATCGTGACGCCCACGCCTGACAAATGCGCCTGCCATTCGTCCAGCGGCACATCGCTGAGAAAGCACAGATCGGCCGACCCCGGCTGCACATGACCCGCATGGGGGCGGAATTCCGCGCCCGCCTGATGCAGGTTGATCTTCTGCACCCCGAAACGCAGCGCCAGACGGGGCGCACCGCCTGCGGGCGTAAAGCTTTCGGCCCGCATCCCAAGGGCGCGCGTGTAGAACTCAACGGTCGCCGCGATATCCGCCACCGTCAGGACAAGATGATCCAGCGCCTTGAGTTCTGGTGACATTTTCCCGATTGTTCCTTGCCCCGCCCGCGCCTAATCTGCGCCCATGCAGAATGATGCCACAGGCCCCGACAGTCAAACCGTCACCGACATGATGGACCCCGCGCGCGGCGCGGCCTTTCAGGTGGCGCTGGGACTGGCCCCGACCATCGCCACCGGCAGCGCCTTGCCGCCCTTTTTCCATCAGCTGCATTTCTGGGACCCGCAGCCCCCCGCGCGTCTGGGTCGTGACGGACACCCCGCGACCGGGCTTGGCCTGATCCCCGACCTTGGCCTGCCGCGCCGCATGTGGGCGGGCGGTCGGCTGGCGTTTCACGCACCTTTGCTGGCCGGGGCACCTGCGACAAAGACCACCGTGATCGACAGCGTGACGCGCAAGGATGGACGCACCGGGCCTTTGGGTTTCGTGACCCTTCGTCATGAGATCACCCAAGGCGGCAAGGCATGTGTCACCGAATGGCAGGATCTTGTCTATCGCGAGGATCCGGCGCCGGACGCCCCCGCACCCGTGCCGCCGCAGGCGCGGACAGACGAGGATCTGTGCCGCACCGTGCATTTCGACAGCACATTGCTGTTCCGCTATTCGGCCCTGACCTTCAACGGGCATCGCATCCATTATGATCTGGATTACGCCCGCGATGTCGAAGGCTACGAAGGGCTTGTGACCCATGGCCCCCTGCTGGCGCAGCACCTGATGCTGCTGGCCGAGGAACGGCTGGGAACCCTGCGCCAGTTCAGCTTTCGCGCGACCGCCCCGCTGATGCATGTCGAAGCCGCTGATCTGTGCTGGTGTACGGACGGCACCATGTGGGTGCGCGGTCCTGACGGGCGGCAATGCATGCAGGCGCAGGCCGCCTGAAGGTTACAGGCTTGCCTCTGGCCGGAACCCGGCCGGAATCCGGTCCACCCCGTCCAGCACCAGATCGGCCATCACCTGTGCCACCTTGGGCGCCATGCCGAAGCCGATCTTGAAGCCGCCATTGGCGATGAACTGATCCTTGAACACCGGATGCACCCCCAGAACCGGCGCACGGCTGCGCGCGCGGGGTCGCACACCGGCCCAACGCGCGATGACCGGCGCATCGCGCAGCGCAGGCACGGCGGCGCGGGCCCGGGCGATCACCGGGTCCAGTTGGTCATCGGTGCTGGCAGGATCGTCGTAATCGCGTTCGCTGGTCGATCCGATGGCGACAGTTCCATCCGCATGGGGCACCACATGCACAGTATCGACAAAAAGCTGCGGCGCCGCGCGCATGTCCAGCGCCAGAAGGGCCGCCTGCCCCTTGACCCCGTTGCCGAAACTGCGGCCAAGCTGCGCGCCGATTTCTGCAAGCCCCGCCACACCCGTGGCGTGAACCAAAGCACCCTGATGTGCATGATCCGCCACAACCTCGGCGCCGCGCGCGCGCAACGCCGCCACCAGCGCCGCACAAGCCAGACGCGGATGCAACCGCGCGGTCAGCGTGTCGCGGATCACCCAGCCGCTGGGGCTGTCGGGGACCCAGGCGCCACACTCATCCGCGCGCAGCACCTCCCACACCGCCTGGCCTTGCCACAGCTTGTCCGCCGACAGCGCACGCGCCCGCGCCAGATCAAGCGCCGCCTGATCCGCGAGGGGCTGCAACCGCCCCAGCCGGCCATAGCCCGTGGACAGACCCGAGGCATCCTCGACCCCCGACCAGAATTCCGCAGCCATCAGCAGGCTGTCGAACTGAAACGCCTTCTTCTCGTTCCACTGTTCCGGCACATGCGGGGCCAAGGCGCCAACGATGCCGCCGCTGCTGCCCGCGCCGGGTCCGTAGGGGTCGATCACGCGCACCCCTGCGCCGCGCTGCACACAGGCCCAAGCCAGCGAGAGGCCGAATATCCCGGCACCCAGAACGGTCACATCAGCCATTGCCATTCCCGGCCATCCTTTGCATTGTCGCCCTGTTTTCAACGCCCTTCCTAAGGGATGCCCCCTTGCAAGACCAGTCTGCTCAGATCGCGTGGCGCGACGGCGACCTGCCCGTCTCGACCCGGTTCGACGATCCCTATTTCTCGCTTCAGGGCGGTCTGGCGGAAACCGCGCATGTCTTTCTGCAGGGCAACGGCCTGCCGGATCGGTTCTGCGACGGGTTCCATATTGCCGAACTGGGGTTTGGCACCGGGTTGAACCTGCTGGCCGTGTTGCACCTGTGGCGCGAGACGGGGCAGACCGGCCAGTTGCGCTTCACCACCTTCGAGGCCTATCCGATGACGGCGCCCGACATGTTGCGCGCGCAGGCCGCCTTTCCCGCGGTCTCCACCATCGCGGCAGAGCTTGCCCCCTTCTGGCGCGAAAGCCCCACGGGTTTCATCTTGCCCGACCTGCATTTCACCATGATCAAGGGCGACGCACGCCAGACCCTTTTGCATTGGGACGGGCAGGCGGATGCCTGGTTTCTCGATGGTTTCTCGCCCGCGAAAAACCCCGAGATGTGGGAGGATGCCTTGCTGGCCGAGGTCGGACGCCACACCGCGCCGGATGGCACCGCCGCCACCTATACGGCGGCAGGATTTGTCAGGCGCGGCCTTGCAGCGGCGGGGTTTGACGTTGAACGCTGTCAGGGATACGGCAGCAAAAGACACATGACCGTGGCGCGGAAGGCCAAAGCATGACCGAACAGAACACACGCCTCGGCATCATGCTGATGATCGCCACCACCTTCGTTTTTGCGATGCAGGACGGGATCTCGCGGCATCTGGCCGGGGAATACAACGTCTTCATGGTCATCATGATCCGCTACTGGTTCTTTGCCGCCTTCGTCATGTCCGTGGCCGCACGCAAGGCGGGCGGGCTGCGGGCGGCGGCGAAAACCTCGCAACCGGTGCTTCAGGCATTCCGCGCGGTTCTGCTGGTCACCGAGATCTGCGTCATGGTTCTGGCCTTCACCCTGCTGGGCCTGATCGAAAGCCACGCGGTCTTTACCTGCTATCCGCTGTTGATCGCGGCGCTGTCCGGCCCGGTGCTGGGCGAAAAGGTCGGCTGGCGACGCTGGAGCGCCATCGGCGTGGGGTTCATCGGCGTGTTGATCATTCTGCAACCGGGTTTCGGCGTCTTCCGGATCGAGGCAATCGTGCCCCTGATCGCCGCCTTGATGTTCGCGCTTTACGGCCTGCTGACCCGCTACGCCGCCCGCAAGGACAGCACCGCCACCAGCTTTTTCTGGACCGGCACCGTGGGGTCGGTTGCCATGACAAGCGTCGGCATCTGGTTCTGGGAACCGATGACAGCCCCTGACTGGGGATGGATGGGCCTGCTGTGCATCACGGGCGCACTGGGCCACTGGCTGCTGATCAGATGCTACGAGGTGGCCGAGGCCAGCGCGGTTCAGCCCTTTGCCTATCTGCAATTGGTGTTCGTCTCGGTGCTGGGAATCGTGGTCTTTTCCGAAACCATCCGCACCAATGTCGCCATCGGTGCTGCGATGATCGTGGCGGCGGGCCTGTTCACCCTATGGCGCGAGCGGCAAAACCGTCGCGCCTGACAATTCGCGGCTGAACGGCACCGGATGCGGATCAAGCCCCAGACGGGCGCGGTAGATCGGCAGCGATTCCGCCACCCGCATGACGTAGTTCCGGGTCTCGCGGAACGGGATATGTTCGATCCAGTCCACGACCTGATCCGCGCTCATGCCGCGCGGATCGCCCTGTTCCTGCATCCAGCGGATCGGGCGGCTTGGCCCGGCATTGTAAGCCGCCGCCACCAGAACGACATTGCCCCCGAAATCAGCGCCCAGCCTGGCCAGATAACCGCTGCCAAGCCGCGCGTTATAGGACCAGTCCGACAGAACGCGCCCGGCGTCGTGATCCAGCCCCAGATCGCGCGCGACTTCGGCCGCCGTGCCGGGCATCAGCTGCATCAGACCCTGCGCGCCCGCGCCACTGACCACGGCGGGGTCAAACTCGCTTTCGCGCCGCGCGATGGATTTGGCCAGCTCCATCGGAACGGGCAGGCGCATGTCACGCATCGGGTGCAGCGCGTAATAGGGGCGCGGCAGGGTCACGCCCTGGTTCGCCGCCTCCTTGCCGATCATCACGGCCAGATGCGGCTCTCCCAGATCAATCGCCATCTCGCCAAGCTGGGCAAGCCCGGTCGCGTCCTGCCCTTCGGCAAGGTGGGTGAAGAACTGCTCGGCCAGGCCCGTTTCACCGGCTCGCAGCAGCAACAGGCCAGCCCGGTAGACCGATGAGGTGGTAAACGCGGCCTGACGCCAGTCTGACGGGGCATCGGCACCCTTCAGGGAAGGATCAGACGCTGCACCCGCCTTTTCGGCGGCAAGCAACCCGTAGAAACTGGTCTGGTGTTGCGCGCCATCCGCATAGGCCAGGCCAGCCGCTTCGGGGTCACCGGCCGCTTCCTGCGCGCGACCGATCCAGTAACCGGCACGGCCCAGCGAAATCGGTGTGGACACCGCCGCCCGGAACCGTTGGAAATGGTCCAGCGCCAGATCGGTCTCTTTCATGTAGATCAGGGCGATATAGCCCGCCAACCATTCCAGATCCGCGTAATCGGACCCTTCCGTCAGTTGATGCGATGCCGCCAGGCGATAAGCCAGGTCGGTCTTGCCCTCGCGCATCTGTGCGCGGGCAAGATAGCCGCGCCACCCGGCCCAACGCTGCGGCTCGCCCAGGCCTGCGGCGCTGTCCGAACGCTCCAGCAGCAACGCGATCGCGCCGTCGGTCAGCCCTTTCTGGATGCGCCAGTTGAACCTGTCATGCGCCAGACCGGGATCAGCCTTCAACGCGGCAGGCACCGCGTCGATCAAGGCATTCACACCATCCGCCTGCGCCTTCAGCGCCAGACGCGCCCTTGCCAGCGCCTGACGATCCGCGCCGACCAGCGGCAGCATGCGTTCCGCATCCTCGGTCAGGCCACGCCAGAGGGTCATGTCAAGCCGCGCCGCATGGTGCGGGGCCAGAAGCGGACCGTGCAATCCGACAAACACCTCGTGTTCCAACCGGTCCAGCGCCAGCGTGCGCCATGCCAGGACCAGCCCCGCCTCGGCATCGCCGGCGCGCCCCGCCTCTTTCAGGGCCGCCGCATGACGCAGGACGCCCGTTCCGGTCTGGGGCGGCTGATCGCGGAAAAACTGCATGACCTGCGCGTCGGTCGCGGTCACAAAGGCCTGTTCCGACCGGCGTCGCAGCAAGGCAAGGCCCGGCCAGTCGGCGTTGCGTTCCAGAAAGGACAGCACTTGATCGGGGGTGCCGCGCCCGGCGCGCAACCTGTGCCATTCGACCAGCGTCACCGCCTCGGGGCCGGCCCTTTCGGCAAGGGTCGCGGCATTGTCCCAATTGCCCGACCGCACCGCCGCCATGGCCGAGGCCAGAGGCTGCGGCCCAGTCTGTTGCGCCACCCCATCAGAGGTCATTACAAAGCCCGCAAGCGCGGCCGTCAGGATCGCTTTTCGCAACATCTCTTGCTTTTTCCAGAGGGACGAAGGATAGACAGCGCCAGACTATCCCCTCGAGTCCCGGGCTTCAATTCACGTTGGTGACAAGACCGATCCCGCGGGCCATCCACAGGCGGTATGCGGCCGCCACGCAATAAAAAGGAGCGTGTCATGTTCAAAGGGTCCATTCCCGCCCTCATCACGCCGTTCAAGAACGGCGCGCTGGATATCGAGACGCTCAAGAAACTTGTCGACTGGCATGTGACCGAAGGCTCGCATGGTCTGGTGCCCGTGGGCACGACCGGCGAAAGCCCCACGCTGACCCACCGCGAGCATGAAATCGTGATCGAGGAAGTGGTCAAGGCCGCCGCCGGGCGCATCCCCGTCATCGCGGGGGCCGGATCCAACAACACCGCCGAGGGCATTCGCCTGATCCAGCACGCCGAAGCCGTGGGGGCCGATGCCGCACTGGTCGTGACGCCTTATTACAACAAGCCCACGCAGGCCGGTTTGATCGCGCATTTCAAGGCGGTGCATGATTGCTGCAACCTGCCGATCATCATCTACAACATCCCCGGCCGGTCGGTCGTGGACATGTCCCCTGCGACCATGGGCGAACTGGCCAAGCTGCCACGGATCGTGGGCGTCAAGGATGCCACCGGCGACCTGAGCCGCGTGCCCAAGCAGCGCATGACCTGCGGGACCGATTTCATTCAACTGTCCGGCGAGGATGCCACCGCGCTTGGGTTCAACGCACATGGCGGCGTCGGATGCATTTCGGTCACCGCGAATGTCGCACCCAAGCTTTGCGCGGAATTCCAGACGGCCACCCTCAAGGGTGACTATGCGACGGCCCTGACCCTGCTGGACCGTCTGATGCCGCTGCACGAAGCGATCTTTGCCGAACCGGGTGTCGCCGGTGCCAAATACGGCATGTCCCGCCTTGGTCTGTGCAGCGACGAAGTGCGCCTGCCGCTGGTGGGCCTGACGGATGCGGTCAAGGCGCGCATGGATGACGCGATGCGTCACGCGGGCCTGATCAACTGATCCGAAGGCAGAGTTGAAACGGGAAAGCCCACGCTGCGCGCAGCGTGGGCTTTTTTCACGTCAAGGGATACGGATGGTCCGCAGACCTCAGATCCCCGTGTCGATGATCGCCTTGGCCAGGATCGGCACGGTCGTCTTGTTCAGGCCCGCGATGTTCAACCGGCTGTCGCCCACCATGTAGATCGCATGCTCTGCCCGCAGGCGGGCCACCATCTCGGGCGAGGCGCCCAACCGCGAAAACATGCCGCGATGCTGCGCGATGAAACCGAAACGGTCGGACCCGGACAGGCGCTGCAATTCGGCGGCCAGCTGCTTGCGCAGATCCAGCATGGACAGGCGCACCTCTTCCAGCTCTGCCGCCCAATCGGCGCGCAGCTTTGCATCGGTCAGGATCTCGGTCACGACACGGGCACCATGATCCGGCGGGAACGAGAAATTCTGCCGGTTCAGGAAATTCAGCGAGCCTTGCGTCAGGCCGCGCAGCCCCTTGTCCTGGGCCACGGCCATCAGCAGACCGGTCCGCTCGCGGTAGATGCCGAAATTCTTGGAGCAGCTTGCCGCGATCAGGCATTCAGGCACCGATGAGGCCACCAGACGCACACCAAGCGCGTCTTCGTCCAGACCGTCGCCAAATCCCTGATAGGCGATGTCGATCATCGGGATCCCGCCAGTTTTCAGCAGCAGATCGACCACGGCCTTCCACTCGGTCAGGTTCAGGTTGGCCCCCGTGGGGTTATGGCAGCAACCATGCAACAGAACCACGTCACCGGCGCGCACATCGGCCAGATCGGCCATCATGCCGTCGAAATCCACGCCGCGTGTTTCAGCATCGAAATAGCGATATTCGACCAACTCCATCCCGAGATAGTTCAGGATGGTCACGTGGTTCGGCCAGGTCGGATTGGAGACGAAAACCCGTGCGGACGGGTTCGCCATGCGGATCAGCTCGAAAGCCTGCCGCACTGCACCTGTGCCGCCCGGCGTCGCCGCAGCGGCGATGCTGTCGCGCGGCACGGCCCCGCCCAGCACAAGATCAATCATCACATCCGCGAAGGCAGGATCGCCCGCCAGCCCGACATAGGCCTTGGTCGTCTGTTCGTCGACCAGCTTGCGTTCAGCCGCCTTGACGGCACGCATCACCGGGGTCACGCCTTCTGCGTTCTTGTAGACGCCGACGCCCAGGTCAATCTTGGTCGGGCGCGGATCATCCTTGTAGAGCTGCATCAGCGCAAGGATCTTGTCGGCGGGATGTTCTTTGAGGTTGGAAAACATTGGGAAATCAAGCCTTTCCGGTTGCGACGGGCAGGGTGGGGAAAGCCCCCCATTCACACCATGACCCGTCATAAAGCGAATGATCGGTCTTGCCGATCCGTTCCAGCGCCAGGCTGAGGATGGCGGCGGTCACGCCGGACCCGCAGGTGGTGATCACGGGTTTGGACAGATCCACATGCGCGGCGGCAAAAGCCGCGCGCAAACCATCCGCGTCAAGCATGGTGCCATCGGAGTTGAGCAAATTCTTGAAGGGCAGGCTTTTCGATCCGGGGATATGCCCCTTGCGAAGGCCGGGGCGCGGCTCGTCCACCTCGCCCGCGAAACGCTCTGCGGCACGGGCATCCACGATTTCATGATCGCCCAGCTTGGACGCGGCCGAGACCTGCGTCACATCCTTGACCATGTGGTTCTGGCGGCGCACCGTCATGTGCCGGTCGCGCACCATGGGGGCCATGTCCTCGACCTCGCGGCCCTCGGCCAGCCATTTCGGAAAACCGCCATCCAGCACGGCGATATCCATCTGCCCCATCAGGCGGAACAGCCACCAGACGCGGGCGGCGGAAAACAGCCCTTCGGCGTCATAGACGACAACCTGATGCCCGTCGCCCACGCCCATGGCGCGCATGCGCGACATGAATTTCTCGACCGGCGGCGCCATATGCGGCAGTTCGGACCGGTGGTCGCTGATCTCGTCGATATCGAAAAACCGCGCGCCGGGAATATGAGCGGCCGCATAGGCCGCCTTGGCGTCACGCGGATCGCCCGGCATGAAATAAGTGGCATCCAGGATCCGCAGATCCGGGTCTTTCATATGGGCGGCCAGCCAGTCGGTGGACACCAGCGTTCTGGGATCATCAAGTGCCATGGGAAACCCCCTGTCGATGCGTCCTGCCCTGCCTACATCGGGGGGTGATTGCTGGCAAGTCAAAGGGCCTGCGATACGCAATCGAAAACCCCTGTTTTTCGGGGCAATCAGCCCTCTTTCAGCAGCCGCTGCTTCTGACGGTTCCAGTCGCGCTTGGCCTCGGTCTCGCGCTTGTCGTGGTTTTTCTTGCCCTTGGCGATGCCGATCTTCAGCTTCACCAGACCCCGATCGTTGAAATACATCACAATCGGTACAAGCGTCATGCCCTTGCGCTGCGTGGCATTCCACAGCCGCGCCAGTTCCTTACGCGAGACCAGCAGCTTGCGCCGCCGACGTTCCTCGTGCTTCCAGACACGGGCCTGCTGGAAGGGCGCGATATAGCTGTTGATCAGGAAAAGCTCTCCATCCTCGACCGAGGCATAGCTTTCCGCGATATTCGCCCCGTTCTCGCGCAGCGATTTCACCTCGGATCCCATCAGGATGATACCGCATTCGATATCCTCCTCGATCGCGTAGTCGAAACGCGCGCGGCGATTCTCGGCAATCACCTTGTAATTGGGGTCTGCTTTCTTCTGGGCCATGCGCGCTGAATATCCCGCGCGCGGGCAACTGTCCATCCGGGCGCGCGGCCCCCCTCAGCTGCCGCGATAGGTGGAATACCCGAAAGGCGACAGCAACAGCGGCACATGGTAGTGCGCGCCTGCATCCGACATGCCGAAGCGGATCGGCACCACATCCAGGAAACGCGGGTCTTCCGGCGGCGTGCCCACAGCATCCAGATAGGCGCCGGCGTGAAACTCCAGCTCATAGACACCCGATGCAAATTGTCCCGGCGGCAAAATCGGGCCATCCGTGCGCCCGTCATCATTCGTGACCTTACGCGCCATATGCACGCGTGCGCCCCCGTCAAGCCGGTAGAGGTCGATGGCCAGCCCCGCCGCAGGACAACCGCGTGCGGTATCCAGAACATGGGTGGTCAGGTATCCCTGGGACATGAAAGGCTCCTTCCGTGCGGTATCATTGGGCAGTCTAACCCAAGCCATAGCGCAGGACAGGGGCAAATGCCGCGCGATGATTGTCAGATAAGTCTTTATCGGATTTCTTGAAAATAAACCGCGCCTGACTGTCATAGAGTTTTCCCAGCACATGCGAGGACATTGATGAACCGTTACCCACGCAACATGATCGGATATGGCGCAACCCCGCCGCAGGCCCAATGGCCCAATGGTGCGAAGGCCGCCGTGCAGTTCGTGCTGAACTACGAGGAAGGCGGCGAGAACTGCATCCTGCATGGCGATGCGGCGTCAGAGGCGTTTCTGTCCGATATCGCCGGGGCCACGCCCTGGCAGGGGATGCGTCACTGGAACATGGAATCGATCTATGAATACGGCGCGCGGGCCGGGTTCTGGCGGCTGCACCGCCTGTTCACCGGCGCGGGCATCCCGTTGACGGTCTATGCCGTGGCCAGCGCACTTGCCCGCAGCCCCGAACAGGTCGAGGCGATGAAATCCGCCGGGTGGGAAATCGCCAGCCACGGGTTGAAATGGGTCGATCACCGCGACATGCCCGAGGATGAGGAACGCGCCGCCATCGCCGAGGCGATCCGCCTGCATACCGAAGTGGTGGGGATGCGCCCGCGCGGATGGTACACCGGGCGCTGTTCGGCCAATACCGTGCGCCTCACCGCGGAAGAAGGCGGATTCGACTGGATCAGCGACACCTATGATGACGACCTGCCCTATTGGCTGGAGGTCGGGGACCGCGATCAGCTGATCATCCCCTACACGCTGGAAGCCAATGACATGCGCTTTGCCACGGCCCCCGGCTATACCACCGGCGGGCAGTTCTTCGACTATCTCAAGGATGCCTTCGACACGCTCTATGCCGAAGGGCAGGAAGGTCGCCCCGCCATGATGTCCGTGGGCCTGCATTGCCGCCTGATCGGGCGTCCGGGCAAGATCGCGGGGCTCAAGCGTTTCATCGACCATATCGCAGGCTTTGACGATGTCTGGTGCCCGCGCCGCATCGACATCGCCCGGCACTGGGCCGCCACCCACCCGCATCAGCGGCGTATCCGCCCCAGCCAGATGGCGCGCGCCGATTTCGTCGCCCGCTTCGGCGGCGTCTTCGAACATTCCCCCTGGATCGCGGAACGCGCCTGGGATCTTGAGCTTGGCCCCGCGCATGACACGCCCGCCGGGCTGCATAACGCACTGGCGCGGATATTTCGCTCTGCCTCCGAAGCCGAGCGTTTGGGTGTGCTGACCGCACACCCGGATCTGGCGGGCAAACTGGCCGCCGCGAAACGGCTGACGGCGGAATCAACCGCCGAACAGGCCAGCGCGGGCCTTGATGCGCTGACCGACGCGGAACATGCGCGCTTCACGGAACTGAACAGGGCCTATGTGGCCCGCCACGGTTTCCCCTTCATCATCGCGGTGCGCGACAACACCAAGGCCAGCATCATGGCCGCCTTCGAGACCCGCCTGAACAACGACCGCGACACCGAATTCGCCACTGCCTGCGCGCAGGTCGAACGGATCGCACGCATCAGACTGGAGGATATGCTGTGACCTATGCCTTCCCCCCCGGCGGCCTGCCCGGACAGGACGTCATGCCCGATGGCAAGGCCGTCTTCACCACGGCCTATGCCTTCATCCCGGCCAACACGATGCGCGACATCGTCACCAGCTATCTGCCCGGCTGGACCGGCACCCGCGTCTGGATCATCGCGCGGCCCCTGTCCGGCTTTGCCGAAACCTTCGCACAATACGCGGTCGAGGTGGCGGCAGGCGGCGGCACCGACAGGCCCGAACCGGATCAGGGCGCACAGGCCACGATCCTTGTCGCAAGCGGGCAGATGCGCCTGACCATTGACGGCACGTCATACGACCTCTTGGCAGGCGGCTATGCCTATATCCCCGCTGGCAGCACATGGGCGCTGACCAATCCGGGCGACGCGCCGCTGCAATTCCACTGGATCCGCAAACGCTATGAACCCGCAGCAGGGATAGAGCGGCCAACGGCTTTCGTGACCTCCGATCAGGACACACCCGTCAACTGGATGCCGGGCACCGACAAATGGGGCACCACCCGCTTCGTGGACCCCAGCGATCTGCGCCATGACATGCATATGAACATCGTGACCTTCAGACCCGGCGGCCTGATCCCCTTTGCCGAAACCCATGTGATGGAACACGGGCTTTACGTATTGCAGGGTACCGCCCGCTACCTGCTGAACACCGACTGGGTCGAGGTGGGGCCCGGCGACTTCATGTGGTTGCGCGCCTTCTGCCCCCAGGCCTGCGTGGCGACGGGAACCGAGGATTTCCGCTATCTTCTCTACAAGGACGTGAACCGCCACGTGTCCCTGGCACTCTGACCGCCGCTTCATCTTTCCCCAAATACTCAAATCCACCCCGCGCCCGACCACAGGAGGTTCCGATGCAGACCACGATCACGGCCCGCCCCCTGACGGCACAGGACTTCGCCCCATACGGCGATGTTCTCGCGGCCGAGGGGCAGGCGGACAAGATCATCAATCAAGGCTTCTGCGGCCGCTGGCATGACCGCGCGCGTCTGGATTTCGGCCCGGATGGCCGCGCCGGCATCAGCATCTTCAAGGCAGAACCGCGCAGTCTGCCCTACACCCTCGACCTGCTGGAACGCCATCCCGAAGGCAGCCAGGCCTTCATCCCGATAAGCATGACCGAATGGCTGGTGATCGTGGCCGCTGATGCAGGCGGCGCACCCGGCCGGATCGCCGCCTTCATCGCCGCGCCCGGACAGGGCATCAACCTGCATCGCGGCACATGGCACGGGGTGCTGACCCCGCTGCACGCACCCGGCCTTTTCGCCGTCATCGACCGGATCGGCGCAACACCGAACCTTCAGGAATTCCCGCTTGAGGTGCCCCGCACCATCACGCGCTGAACCGCAAGGCCCCGCCAAGAGGGCTCACCCGCACATATCAACAAGGAAACTTCAGGGATGGCTGACACCTCGCTGGGTACGCCCGATCAATTGCGCGACCCCAACTATACACCCGCACTGGCCAAGGCGGTGCCGCTGGGCATCCAGCATGTGCTGGCGATGTTCGTCTCGAACGTCACGCCCGCAATCATCGTCGCGGGGGCCGCCGGATTTGGCTTCGGCTCGAACTCGCCCGATTTCCCGAACATGATCTACATGATCCAGATGTCGATGCTGTTTGCCGGTATCGCCACACTGTTCCAGACCATCGGCTTCGGCCCGGTCGGCGCGCGCCTTCCGATCGTGCAGGGCACCTCCTTTGCCTTTCTGCCGGTGATGATCCCGGCCGTGGCGGGCCAGGGCACCGCAGGGTTGGCGGGGCTGATGACCGGTATCGTCATCGGCGGTCTGTTCCACACCTTCCTTGGCAGTTTCATCGGGCGTCTGCGCTTTGCCCTGCCGCCGCTGGTGACCGGGCTGATCGTGCTGATGATCGGTCTGGCGCTGGTCAAGGTCGGCATCCAGTATGCTGCGGGTGGTGTGCCCTTGATGGGCAAGCCCGAATTCGGATCGCTTGCCATGTGGACCCCGGCGCTGGTGGTGATCGTGGTCACCCTCGCGCTCAAGTTCTTCACGCGGGGCATGATGTCGGTCGCCGCCGTACTGGTCGGCCTGCTCGCGGGCTATGTTGTCGCCTACGCGATGGGCCAGGTGAATTTCGGCAACGTGGCGCGGGCGGGACTGTTCGCATTCCCGACACCCTTCAAATGGGGGATCGAGTTCAACACCGCCATCATCATCGGCATGTGCTTCATGGCCGTGATCTCGGCCATCGAAACGGTGGGCGACGTGTCCGGCATCTGCAAGGGCGGCGCAGGGCGCGAGGCAACCGACCGCGAGATCCAGGGCGCGACCTATGCCGACGGGATCGGCACCGCCGTGGCCGGTGTCTTTGGCGGATTGCCCAATACATCCTTCAGCCAGAATGTCGGCCTGATCAGCATGACCGGCGTCATGAGCCGCCATGTCGTGACCATCGGCGCGATCTTCCTGATCGTCTGCGGGCTGGTGCCCAAGTTCGGCGCGATTGTTGCGACTGTGCCGATCAACGTACTGGGCGGCGGTGTGATCGTGATGTTCGGCATGGTCTGCGCGGCCGGCGTGAACATGCTGTCCGAGGTAGATTGGAACCGGCGCAACATGGTGATCTTCGCCGTGTCGCTGTCGGTGGGTTTGGGCCTGCAACTTGAACCGACCGCGCTGCAACACTTGCCGCGCACGCTTCAGATACTGCTGACATCCGGCCTTCTGCCTGCGGCGGGCCTGTCGATCATCCTCAATCTGGTGCTGCCGGAAGAGGTCGCATAAACAGACGTGACCGGGGGCGCAAAACGCGCGCCCCCGGTTTTTCCAAGGGTCAAAGGCACTCTTCAAGCAGCTTGCGGGTGTTCTCGGCCGTCATCTTTACGGGGTTGCCGCCGGTGCTGGGGTCTTGCAGGGCGGATGCGGTCAGCGCATCAAGATCGGGGTGCATCACGCCCAACGCCTTCAGGTTCGCGGGAATGCCCAGTTCGGCATTCAGCTTGCCCACGAAAGCATAAAACCCGTCGAATCCACCGGCGATACCCAGATAGGCCGCCGCCTGTTCGATCCGCGCCTCGATCGCGGCCCGGTTGAAACGCAGCACGGGCTGCATCACCACCGCGTTCGTTGTGCCGTGATGCGTGTTGTGCACGGCCCCGATCGGGTGGCTGATCGCATGGATCGCGCCCAGACCCTTCTGAAAAGCCACTGCGCCCATCGCCGCAGCCGCCATCATCTGACCGCGCGCGTCAATATCGGTGCCGTCCGCATAGGCGCGCGGCAGATATTCCTTGACCAGTCGCATCCCTTCCAGCGCGATACCCTGGCTCATCGGGTGGAAATGCGGCGAACAATATGCCTCAAGGCAGTGCGCGAAAGCATCCATCCCGGTGCCTGCCGTGATCGCGCGCGGCATGCCAACGGTCAGTTCGGGATCGCAGATTACGACCGAAGGCAGGATCTTCGGATGAAAGATGATCTTCTTCTCATGCGTCACCGAATTGGTCAGGACCGAGGCGCGTCCCACCTCGGACCCTGTTCCCGCAGTGGTCGGCACGGCCACGATGGGCGCGATGGCGGATGCATCGGCGCGGGTCCACCAGTCGCCGATATCCTCGTAATCCCAAACAGGCCGGGTCTGCTCCGCCATGAAGGCCACGGCCTTGCCCAGATCAAGGCCCGACCCGCCGCCAAAGGCGATCACCCCGTCATGCCCGCCCACCTTGTAGGCGGCGACACCTGCGGCCAGGTTGATCTCGGTCGGGTTCGGGTCCACATCGGCGAACATGGCGCGGCCCAGGCTGGCGGCCTCCATCAGATCCAGCGTGGCTGCAGTGATCGGCAGGCTGGCCAGACCCTTGTCGGTCACCAGAAGCGGCTTGCTGATCCCCGCCGCAGCACAGGCCTCGGCGAGTTCGGAAATACGCCCCGCCCCGAAACGGATGGCGGTGGGATAGGACCAGTTGGCGCGCAGGGTCATTGCTGTTTCCTCAGATGGTAGGATTTCGGACGGGTCAGGTTGTGATAGCCGATCACCGACAATCCGCCGCCGCGTCCGGTATCCTTGCAGCCGGTCCAGCACAGGCCGGGGTCCAGATAATCGGCGCGGTTCAGGAACACCGTGCCTGTTTCGATCTGCGCGCCAAGCCGTTCGGCGCGCTCCGCATCGGCAGTCCAGAGCGAGGCGGTCAGGCCATAATCGCTGTCATTCATCAGGCGCAAGGCTTCGGTATCGTCCTTGACGGGCATGATCCCCACCACCGGGCCGAAACTTTCCTCGCGCATCACGCGCATGGAATGATCCACGTCGATCAGGATCTGCGGCATCAGGTAGGCGCCCCCGTCCTGCGGAAAAAGCGCGGGGTCGATCAGGGCCTTGGCACCGGCCGCCACGGCCGCAGCGGTCTGGGCGCGGACAAGATCGGCAAAGCGGACCTGCGCCATCGGCCCGAGGGTTGTATCGGCCTCCAGCGGGTTGCCCAGCTTGTAGCCAGACACCAGCGCCACGGATTTTTCCACGAATGCGTCGAACAGGCTGTCGTGCACATAGATCCGTTCGATCCCGCAACAGCATTGACCCGAGTTGAACATCGCCGCATCCATCAGCGTATCGACGGCAGCATCCAGATCGGCGTCTTCCATCACATAGCCGGGGTCCTTGCCGCCCAGTTCCAGCCCCAGCCCTGTGAAGGAGCCTGCCGCCGCGCGCTCGATGGCGCGACCGCCTTCCACCGATCCGGTGAAGTTCACGAAGTCAAAAGCGCGCGCGGCAATCAGGGCTGATGTCGTATCGTGATCCAGAACGATGTTCTGGAACACATCTGTGGGGATACCTGCGGCGTGGAAGGCTTGCGCCATCCGCTCGCCCACCAAGAGGGTCTGGCTGGCGTGTTTCAGGACCACGGTATTGCCCGCGATCAGGGCAGGGGCCACCGTGTTGATGGCCGTCATATAGGGGTAGTTCCAGGGCGCGATCACCAGCACCACGCCATGCGCTTCACGCGCGATATAGCGTTTGAAGGCGGCGCTATCCTCCAGCACGATGGGGGCAAGGGCGGCCTCGGCAATCCCGGCCATGTATTGCGACCGTTCGTTGAACCCCTTGAATTCGCCGCCATAGCGGACCGGACGGCCCATCTGATGCGCCAGCTCGGGCACGATCACGTCATTCATCGCGCCCGCATGTTCCACGGCCTTCAGCACCAGCGCAATCCGGTCGGCCAAGGGGCGCGCGGCCCAGCCCTTTTGCGCGGCGCGCGCCCGCGCGGCGGCAGTCTGCGCGGCATCCAGCGTCAGCGCTGGCCGTTCGGCATAGACCGATCCGTCGATCGGCGAGATACATCTGATCATTCTGGTCATCCGGGGTCAGGCCCTCTCGAAGCCGCGGGCAATTTCGTAATCGGTCACCACGCGGTCGAACTCTTCGATCTCCCACAGGGCGGCGCGGGTGTAGTGGTCGATCACGTCATCGCCCATCGCCGCACGCAGCATCCTGGAATGGCGCAAGGTCTCGACCGCATCGCGCAGCGTCCTGGGAATCTCGCCGCCCTGCGTTGCCTGATAGATGTCACCTGTCGTGGGGCGCTGCAACTCCAGCCCTTCCTCGATCCCGGCCAGCCCGGCAGCCAGCATGGCAGCCATCGCCACATAGGGGTTCATGTCCGATCCCGGAATACGGCATTCCACGCGGATCGCCTTGCTGCCCTCGCCGCACAGACGAAAGCCTGCGGTGCGATTATCCACCGACCAGACCGTTCTGGTTGGCGCAAAGCTCGCCTTTGAGAACCGTTTGTAGCTGTTGATATAGGGGGCCATGAACACGGTCATATCCGGCGCGTAGCGGATCAGCCCGGCCATGTATTTTCGCATCATGTCGGACATGCCGAATTCGACATCCGGGTCGAAAAACGCGTTCTGCCCGTCCTTCCACAGCGACTGATGCACATGAGACGAACTGCCGACCCGGTCCTGATGCCATTTCGGCAGAAAACTGGCGGCATGGCCCTGCTGGTCGGCAATCTCCTTGGTGGCGTGTTTGGCGATGGTGTGATGGTCTGCGGTATCCAGTGCGGGCGCATAGCGGATGTTCAGCTCCTCCTGCCCCGCCTCGGCCTCGCCCTTGGAGTTTTCAACCGGGATGCCTGCCGCATAGAGATGGTTGCGCAAGGGCCGCATCACATGTTCTTCGCGGCTGGTCTGCAGGATACTGTAATCCTCGTTATAGTCGCTGATCGGCTCAAGATCGCGAAACCCGGATGCCGCGATCTGTTTGAAGGACCGGGCGAACAGGAAAAACTCCAGTTCGGTCGCCATGATCGGGGTCAGGCCCATCGCCTCGACGCGGGCAATCTGCCGTTTCAGCATCGCCCGCGGAGAATGGGCAATCTCGTGATGGCCATGGTGATCCATGATGTCGCACAGGACCATCACCGTTCCCTCAAGCCATGGAACAGGGCGGATCGTGCCAAGATCGGGCTTCATGGTGTAATCCCCATAGCCCGCCTGCCAGCTGGTCGACGCATAGCCATCCGGCGTGGCCATCGCCAGGTCCGTCGCCAGCAGGTAATTGCAGCAATGGGTTTCCCGCCAGGCACTATCCACGAAATGCTGCGCCAGGAACCGCTTGCCCTGCAAGCGTCCCTGCATGTCCACGATACAGACCAGAACCGTATCCACCGTGCCCGCAGCGACGGCGGATGTCAGGGCCTCGAATGTCATCAATCCCGCCATGTCTTGCCCTTTTCCCCGTAGTCTTCCGGGCAAAGCCTGTGCCATGGTCCTTGAGGTGTCAACGCTGGTTCTGGCTGTCACGCGCGAGTCTATGGACAGTTGCACGGGCCGGTGCCAGATTTGATCAAATCATTCTCACGCTGCGACTCGGAGGGCTGCGCCCATGAAAGACGACAACTTCCTGAAAGAGAACAATGCCCGCCATCTGTGGCATCCCATGGGCCACCCCGGAGATCTGCAAGCCAATACGCCAACGATCATCAAGGGGGCCGAGGGCGTGCACATCATCGACATCGACGGCCACAAGGTTGTGGATGCCGTCGGCGGGCTGTGGTGCGTGAACCTTGGCTATTCCAACAACGCGGTCAAGGATGCCATCGCCAGGCAGCTCTACGATCTGCCCTATTACTCGGCCTTTGGCGGCACAACCAACCCGACCGCGATCGAGGCGTCCTACATGGTGCGCGAATTCTTCGAAGCCGACGGCATGGTGCGCGCCTTCTTCACCTCGGGTGGGTCGGATTCGGTGGAAACCTGCCTGCGGTTGTCGCGTCAGTATCACCGCCTGCGCGGAGAGCCGACACGGACCAAGTTTCTCAGCCTCAAGAAAGGCTATCACGGCACCCATTTCGGCGGTGCATCGGTGAACGGCAACAACCGCTTCCGCCTGAACTACGAGCCGATGCTGCCGGGCTGCTTCCATCTGCCCAGCCCCTACACCTATCGCAACCCGTTCAACGAGACGGATGGCGCGAAACTGGCGCAGAACATCGCCGCCGCGATGGAGGATGAAATCGCGTTTCAGGGGGCCAACACCATCGCGGCCTTCATCATGGAGCCGATCCAGGGTGCGGGCGGCGTGATCGTGCCGGACAAAAGCTTCATGAAGCTGATGCGCGACATCTGCGACCGCCACGGCATCCTGATGATCTCGGACGAGGTGATCACCGGCTTCGGGCGCACCGGCGACGCATCCGGCGCGCGGCACTGGGGTGTGCAACCCGACATGATGAGCACGGCCAAGGGCATCACCTCGGGCTATTTCCCGGTTGGCGCCACGCTGGTGAACCAGAAGGTCGCGGATGTCTTCGAAAAGGACACCACGGGCGAAGGCGCGATTTTCCACGGCTACACCTATTCGGCCCATCCCGTGGGCGCTGCCGCCGTGATCGCCTGCCTGACCGAAACGCAGCGCCTGAACACCGCCGCCAATGCCGGACCGCGCGGGACGCAACTTTACGAGGGCGTTCTGAAACTGGCCGAAAAGTATGACATCATCGGTGATGTCCGGGGCGGCCACGGTTTGATGACCGGGATCGAACTGGTCAGCGACAAGGCGGCAAAGACGCCGATGGACATGCCCACGATGAAGCGGATTCACAAGACCGCCTATCAGGCGGGCGCGATGGTGCGATTGGGGATGCACAACATCCTGATGTCACCCCCCCTGACCATCAGCGAGGCCGAGGTAAACACCATCCTTTCGGCGCTTGATGCAGGTTTTGCGGCTGCCTGAACAGCGGGCATCTAAGCCACCAAATATAAAGGCCAGGGGTTCACCCTGGCCTTTCGAACTTGTTACCGTACCAACAGAAATAATCGTTACCGCACTAATGCTAACAAGCCGTTACTTGAACCGCTTTATCTCGCCTGATCCTAAACGCGTCAGATAACTGTCCAGCTCTCGCTTCACAATAGGCATCAGGAAATAGAGACCCGCAATATTGACCACGGCCATGGCGAAAATCGCCGCGTCCGAAAAGTCGATGACAGGTCCCAGACTGGCCGCCGCACCGATCACGATGAAGATGCAGAAGATGATCTTGAATGTCAGTTCCTGCGCCTGCCCTTCCCCGAACATGAAGGTCCATGCCTTCAGCCCGTAGTAGGACCAGCTGAGCATGGTCGAAAAGGCAAAGAGCACCACGGCGACCACAAGGATATAGGGGAACCACGAGAAGGCGGATTCGAACGCCGCCGAGGTCAGCCCGACACCTGTCGCACCTGTCGCCGTCGTCACCTGCCCGGCTTCGTTGATCACGTAAAGACCGGTTTCAGGGTCGGTCACCAGCTGGCCCGTGATGATGATCACCAGGGCTGTCATGGTACAGATCACGACCGTGTCGATGAAGGGTTCCAGCAGTGATACGAATCCTTCCGTGATCGGTTCCTTGGTGCGGACAGCCGAATGGGCGATAGCCGCAGAACCGACGCCTGCCTCGTTGGAAAAGGCTGCACGCCGGAAGCCCTGGATCAACGCGCCGATGACGCCGCCCACGATCCCGTTGCCGGTAAAGGCGCCGTTGAAGATCTGGCCGAACGCCGTCCCCACCATATCGACGTTCATCAAGATGATGACCAACGCGGTGCCGACATAAAGAACACCCATGAAGGGCACGACCTTTTCCGTCACGCGGGCGATGGATTTGATGCCGCCCACGATTACCGCAAAGACGATTACCGCAAACACCACCCCTGTGATCCAGCCGGGATACTCGCCGAAGACGCCAGACAACTGCTGATGCGCCTGATTGGCCTGAAACATGTTGCCGCCGCCCAGCGCACCCAGCACGCAAAAGACGGAAAACAGCACGGCCAGGACCTTGCCACCCGGCAGGCCCCGCTCGTCAAAGCCCTTGGTCAGGTAGTACATCGGCCCGCCAGAGACGCGCCCATCGGGATATTCGTTGCGATATTTCACACCCAGGGTGCATTCGGTGAACTTGGACGCCATGCCCAGAAGACCCGCAAGGATCATCCAGAACGTCGCCCCCGCACCCCCGATGCTGACCGCCACCGCGACACCCGCGATATTGCCCAGACCGACCGTGCCCGACAGCGCCGTGGCCAGCGCCTGGAAATGGCTGACCTCGCCCGCATCTTCGGGATCCGAATATTTGCCGCTGACCAGTGCCAGCGAATGACCGATTACCCGGAACTGGATGAAACCGAAATAGAGGGTGAAAACGGTTGCCGCCACCACCAGCCAGACCACGATCCAGGAGATCGATGTGCCGGGGATCGAGGCAAAGATGAAACTGACAAACCAGCCGGTGGAATCGGCAAATACCTGGTTGACTGTCTCGTCGATGGTTTGCGCGCGCGCGGGCACCGACGAAAGGAACATGGCTGCCATTGCAGCAAGAACGGCCTGCGCCGCTGAAAGGGAAATCCGTGTCATCTGTTTCTCCTGTCGCTGCTCATGGCACGATGGTGCAGGGCACCGGTGACGCCTGGGCAAGGTGCCCGGCGACAGACCCGAAGATGCGGCTGCCCAATGTCGTATGACCGTTGCGTCCGATCACGATCTGAACCGCGCCCATCTCCTCGGCGATCGTGCAGATCGTCTCGGCGATATGTCCGTAACGGATCTTGCTTTCAACCGCGACGCCTTGCGCGCGGACCTTTTCAAGCACCGGCGTGATCAGGGCTTTTTCGGCCCGCTCCAACTCTTCGCTGCGGCGCTTGTGCCGCTCTTCAAGTTCGGTCGGGGTGAGAAACGAGTAGGGCGACCATTCCAGCACATGAACCAGAACGACAGTGCCGCCCTGAAGCTTTATGCGACCCATGGCAAAGTCGAGCGCCCTTTCGGATGCTTCACTGCCATCGTAGCCGACGATGAATTTTGCAGACATCTGTCCCTCCTGCATGTTGGCTCAGCGGGTTGGCTGTATCAGAGATACCGCAACAGTTTAGCGTAGCAGGCGCATATGACCTATAAGTTGTGTTCCTTTTCATGCATGGATTCTCAGGCCATTCGCCCGTGAAATACCCCGTCCACAGCCTGATCGCCTTACAAGCCTGAAGCGGGCAAAACCTCTTCCCTACGATTTGCGGACAATCCGGGTCATCGGCAGCGTCTGCGATGACCAAACTGACCCCTGGGCAATAATGATCGGCTGGACCGACACGACCATGGTTGAAATTCACATTCAGTTCGCACTATATGAACGACACGGCCCGACGTCGGGCAGGTTCAACCCAGGGATGGCGCTGTCATGTCAAGATTTCCGACCCGGCATCGCCCGCAATCTCGTTGGGCCCGGCATCCTGTCGCAAGGTATTTTCCCATCCTGCAATGGGCCGGCGATTATGACCGCGACAGCCTGACGTCGGATGCGGTGGCCGCCGTGATCGTGACGATCATGCTGATCCCGCAGTCGCTGGCCTATGCGCTATTGGCCGGTCTGCCCCCCGAGATGGGGCTTTACGCGTCGATCCTGCCACTGGTCGCCTATGCGATTTTCGGCACCAGCCGCGCCCTGGCCGTGGGCCCGGTTGCCGTGATTTCGCTGATGACGGCGGCGGCCGTCGGCAACATGGCGCTGGAAGGTACGGCCGAATATGCCATGGCGGCAATCACGCTGGCCTTCATGTCAGGTCTTATCCTGACCCTGATGGGCCTGTTCCGCTTGGGCTTTCTTGCAAATTTCCTGTCCCACCCCGTCATCGCGGGCTTCATCACCGCGTCGGGCCTGCTGATCGCGGCAAGCCAGATCGGCACGATCCTGGGGATCAGCGGCGGCGGGCATTCCATGGTCGAACTGCTGCGGAACCTTGTCACGAACCTGTCCCAGATGAACCCGATCACGCTGGTCATCGGTGTCACGACCACTGCTTTCCTGTTCTGGGTCCGCAAGGGGCTGAAGCCCTTGCTCATCCAGTCAGGGCTGCGCCCGCGGCTGGCCGATCTGCTGGCCAAGGCCGGTCCGGTGGCGGCTGTCGCCGTGACAACCCTTGCCACCTGGGCCTTTGGCCTGGCCGATCGGGGCGTGGCGATCGTGGGCAGCATTCCAAGCGGTTTGCCGCCCCTGACCCTGCCCAGCTTCGGCGTGGATATCTGGGGGCAGCTTTTCGTCTCGGCGCTGTTGATCTCGGTCATCGGGTTTGTCGAATCCGTCTCGGTCGCGCAGACGCTGGCCGCGCGCAAGCGTCAGCGCATCGACCCGGATCAGGAACTTGTGGGGCTTGGCACGGCGAATATCGCCTCGGCCCTGTCAGGCGGTTATCCCGTCACCGGTGGCTTCGCGCGGTCAGTCGTGAATTACGACGCGGGCGCGGAAACCCCGGCGGCCGGTGCCTTTACCGCCATCGGCATCATGCTGGCGGCCCTGCTGCTGACACCGCTGCTGCATTTCCTGCCCAAGGCCACGCTGGCGGCGACGATCATCGTCGCGGTGCTCAGCCTTGTCGACCTCACGATCCTGAAACGCAGCTGGGACTATTCGCGCATCGATTTCGCCGCCGTGGCGACCACGATCGCCATCACGCTGGGGCTTGGCGTCGAGATGGGCGTATCCGCCGGGGTGATCCTGTCGCTGGCGCTGTTTCTCTACAAGACATCGCGGCCGCATGTGGCCGAGGTCGGGCTTGTTCCCGGCACACAGCATTTCCGCAACATCCTGCGCCACAAGGTCGAAACCCATCCCGCGCTGGTCACCCTCAGGATCGACGAAAGCCTGTATTTCGCCAATGCCCGCTTTCTGGAGGATTACGTGACCGCCCGCGTCAGCTGCGACCAGCCGATCCGCCATGTGATCCTGATGTGCTCGGCCGTGAACGAGATCGACATGTCGGCGCTGGAAAGCCTTGAAGCGATCAACGCGCGCCTGCGTGACATGGGGATCAAGCTGCACCTGTCCGAGGTGAAGGGCCCGGTGATGGACCGGCTGAAGCGCAGCCATTTTCTGGATGCGCTGACAGGCCAGGTCTTTCTGTCGCAATATGACGCGATGCTGGCGCTGACGCCGACCGTCATGCGCGGACAGGCGTGATCGGCGGCTGGTCGCGGATTGACGCCCCCGGCCACCACGCATATCTGACCCCGCATGGCACAGGATATCTGGATCGGGATCGCGCAGAACGGCACGCAGGCACAAGGCTGGCGCTTTGACGGCGCGCGGCCGGTCAAGGATGCCTCGGGGCGAACCGCGCAGGACGTTCTTGCAGGGCTTGCGGAAACCACTGCCACGGTGATCGTGCAGGATGGTCAGGGTCGCCAACCTGTACCCGCCCCGGTGCTGACAGAGGCAATGCCGCTGACGGACCTGTCGCAGGACAGGCCGCGCGGACTGTTGCCCGCAACCGCCCGCCTGCAGATAGCCGGGTCCCTGTCCGCGCGCCCCAACTGGGATGGTGTGATCTGCCTGCCGACGCAGGAGGCGACGCATTGGTGCCAGATCAGCGCCGATGAGGTCGTCAGTTTTCAATCTGCCCTGACACCGCGCCTTGGCCAGGCGATGGGAGCGGCGGATGTGGCGGATGCTGACGCGCTGGCCGATACGATGTCACGGCCCGAGCGGTTGTCGCTGCATCTGCGTAGCGCCACGCTGGCCGATGACAGGCAGGCGGTTGCCGGGCATCTTCTGGGTGCGGAACTGGCAGCCATGCGGGCATATTGGCTGGGCCAGCGCGTGATCGTGATTGCCCAAGACACTCTCTATTCCGGTGCCTTGGGCGCCCAGGGCGTTCCGGTCGAACGCGTCGCACCGCAGGATGCGATGCGCGCAGGACTTGTTGCGCTGCGGGGCAAGTTCTGCTGATCGCGGCGCTGGTTGATGGGGCGGATGCGCTCCGCGCGGGGATATTTGAAGCAAGAAGAAACCAGGCTCAGCCCTGCGCCGCGATACCAGCGCGGTAGCGGCGCGGCCCGGCCAGCATGGTGACCCCAAGGATCAATCCGGACACGGTAGCGATCATGCCAGCGGCGCTGACCGCATTGTCGAAGCCCAGCCAGAGCGGGCCGTATCCGGCCGCGACATAGCCCAGGACCGCAGACAGGATGGCGAAGGCCACGCTCCATCCGACCTGTGCGCCAAGCCTGTCCGTCATCATCCGGGCGCTGGCCGGCGGACAGATGAACATCGCGATCACGATGATCGAACCCACCGCATCGAAGGCGGCAACCGCGGCAAGGGCTGCCAGCATCACCAGCGCCAGCCCGATCGCGCGCACCGGCAAGCCGAGCGTGGCGGCAAAGCCTTCGTCGAAAGTGGCAATCGCCAGGGGCCGCCACATCAGCCGGAGCGCCACGCCCACGATCAGCAGCGCCAGGGCCATGCGCAACAACTCGGGCGGCAAACCCGCCAGCGCGACAGGATCGACAAGCGAGGCCCAACCGGTGGCGTCCAGCCAGATCAGGCTTTCGAGGTTGCCGTAAAGGGCGTGTTCCACGTCAAGATGCACCGCGCTGGTATCGGACTGCTCCAGCAGCAGCACACCGGCGGCGAACAGGCTGGTGAAGACCACGCCCATGGCGGCGCCCGCCTCGATCCGGGCGGTGCGTCGCACGGCCTCGATCAGGATGACCGCGGCCAGGGCGGCGCCCGCAGCCCCCAGCAGCATCGGCAGCGTGGCGATCGTCCCGGTCAGCAGGAACGCGACGACGATCCCCGGCAGGACGACATGACTGATGGCGTCGCCAATCAGCGCCTGGCGGCGCAGCAGCAGGAAATTGCCCGGCAGCGCGCAGGTGACGGCGGCCAGGATGCCGATCAGCAGCGGCGGCAACGACAGGGCCACGAACTCCGCACCCATCACGAAACCCCCTTTGGACGCGGCAGATGCCGGTCCAGTTCCGCGATCTGGTCCGGCGTCAACACCGTTTCGATCCGGGTCAACCCGTCATAGCGGCTGGCGCTGAGGCCATGGGCGGGATCCGCGCGCAGCGCGGCCCAGCGCGCCTCGTCCAGCAGGGCCTTGGCGGCGGCGGCACGGCCTGCGTCAGTCGGCACGCCATCGGCGCGGGCCAGCCCCTCGCGGCGCAAGAGCGCCAGGGTGAAGGGTTCGTGGATCGTTTGACCCACCGCCAGGGCCAGAAGGCCCTGCCGCCGGTGCACACGCCTGCGGAACCGCATCCGCCGCCTGATCAGCGCAAGCCCGCCGCGCGCCGGGGCAAGGATCATGGACAGGGCGAACAGGACGAAGCTGGCCAGAACGATGATCGGCCCGGTCGGCAGCGCCGGGGCCGTGGCGGACATCGCGGCACCCACATAGGCCGACACCCCGCCCAGCACGCCGGCCAGTGCCACCATCCGCAGCGCGTGATCCGTCCATAACCGCGCGGTCACGGGGGGAATGATCAGAAGCGCCACGATCAGGATCAGGCCCACTGTGGTGATGCCCAACACGGTGACGGCCATGACCAGGCCCATCATCGCCAGATCGACGCGCCCCACGTTGGTCCCGCGGACAGCGGCGTAATCAGGGTCAAAGCCCACCGCCAGCATGGGTCGGCGCAGAATGGCGACAAGCAGCAGCACCAGCGCGCCACCCCCCGCGATCACAAGCGCGTCGTTCCGCAGCATGCCCGCGGTCGAGCCCAGCAGCACGGTATCAAGCCCCGCCTGCCGCCCCGCCGTCATCGACTGGATCACGGTCAGCAGAACGATACCGGCACCGAAAAAGACCGACAGAACGGCACCGATCGCCGCATCCTCGCTCAGCCGGGTGCGGCGTATCATCCAGGCGATCAGCACAAGCCCGAACCCCGAGGACAGCGCCGCCCCCAGCATCAGGCCCGGCAGGAAGCGGCCATCACCACCAAGGCCGACCATCACGATGAAGGCCAGCCCGATACCGGGCAAGGTGGCATGGGATACCGCATCCGACACCAGCGCGCGTTTACGCAGGAACAGGAAACTGCCGGTCACCCCCGCGGCAATGCCCAGCAGCGTAGCGCCAAGCGCCACCAGCGTGGCGTTGTATCCCAGTTGCAGCGTGAGAGCCTGCCAGATCATCGTGACACGATCATCCCGGGATTACCCTGCCAGCCAGCTGCCCATCGCCCAGCCGTCCGCCATAAGCGCGTTGCAGGTTTTCGCTGGTAAAGACATCCGCGACAGGCCCGGCGGCAAGGGCGCGCGTGTTGATCAGGAACAGATGGTCGAAATAGGCCCGCACCGTGGACAGGTCATGATGCACGGCCACGATGGTGCGCCCCTCGGCCTGCAGCTCTTTCAGGACGGCGATGATCGCCTTTTCGGTGGCCGCGTCCACCCCGGCAAAAGGTTCGTCCAGCAAATAGAGGTCGGCTTGCTGCACCAGTGCGCGGGCCAGGAACACGCGTTGCTGCTGCCCGCCAGACAACTGGCCGATCTGGCGCGTCGCGAAATCCTGCATCCCGACACGGGCCAGGCAAGCGTGGGCCCGGTCCAGATGTTCGGGGCGGACCCGGCGCAGCAGACCAAGTTCGCGGTGCAGCCCCATCACGACCACATCGATCACCCGCGCGGGGAAATCCCAATCCACGCTGGCGCGTTGCGGCACATAGGCGATCCTGTCGCGTGCGCGCGACAGGGATAGCCCGAACAGTCGCACCTCGCCCGACAAAGGCTTGACCAGACCCAGAACCGCCTTGAGAAGAGTTGACTTGCCAGCGCCGTTCGGTCCGACGATCGCCGTCATGGTGCCCTGCGCCACGGTCATGTCGACCGAAAAGACCGCAGGCTTTTCGCCATAGGCCACTGTCAGCCCCGCCACCGCAAGCGCTGGCGGCAGGGCCTGGGCCGCGCCTTTTGCCGGCATCGCCTGCGTCAGGTCGGGGTTCTTGACAGCGGCCATGATCGGTGTCCTCCGTTACAGGCCGGCACTCAGCCGGCCATCCATGCCACGCGGGGGCACATCGCCGCCCAGCGCGGCGGCAATCGTGGTCACGTTGTGGTCGATCATGCCCAGATAGGTCCCTTCATAGGTGCCATCCGGGCCCATCGCGTCCGAGAAGACCTCTCCGCCAACGCGCACCTCGTGGCCCCGCGCCGCAGCACCTTCGATCAATGCACGGATATTGCGGTCAGATACAGAGGTTTCCACGAATACGGCCCCGACCCGGCGTTCAACCAGCAGGTCCACCAATTCGCCGATACGGTTCAGCCCGGCCTCGGATTCGGTCGAGATGCCCTGAATGCCCAGCACCTCGAACCCGTGCCGGCGGCCAAAATAGCCGAATGCGTCATGCGCTGTCAGCAGGATGCGCGCCTCGGGCGGGACAGAGGACAGGCTGCGCGCGGCATAATCCGACAGGCGGGCAAGATCGGCCAGATGCGTTTCGGCATTGGCGACAAAAAGCGCCTGCGCGTCGGGACGGATGGCGATCAGCGCATCACGCACGGCCAGAACGACATGGCGCCACAGCTCTGGGTCCATCCAGACATGCGGATCGTAACGGCCTTCATACTCGGGATGCCCGATCCGTTCCGCCACAGGCACCGCCTCACCCGCGGCGATGACAGTGCGGCTGCGACCCAGATCCAGCAGCACGTCTTCAAGCTGCGCCTCAAGATAGAGGCCGTGCCACAGCACCAGATCGGCACGGGTCATGGCCACGATGTCGGTGCGGGTCTGGCGATAGGAATGCGGATCGACACCCGGCCCCATCAGCGCCTTGACCGACACCAGATCGCCACCCACCTGCCGGGCGGCATCGGCAATCATGCCGGTCGTCGCGACCACGTTCAAAGGCCCGTCCGCGGCAATCGCGGCGGCAGGCGCCACAAGGCTTGCAGCGAAGACGGTCAGAAGATGACGACGGTTCAGGATCATGAGAGCACCTTTTCAAAGGAAACAAGGGAAGGAACATCCACGCGACTGGACAGATATTGAGAACGGTTCGCAACTTTGTCAATGAAATTGCGAATTATTCGCAAAACAAATGGATGTGATCGGACCAAGGCGCGCTGCTTGCCTCGGATTGAGGCGCATGCAAGGCTGTCTTTACCCGAAATCAAGAGCCCGAGATGCAACAGACACCCACATTGCCCCAACAGCGGCAATTGCCACAGACGCTGCCCATGCCCGAGGCGCGCAACCCCGGCATAGACCTGGACATGGACTGGGTCCGCTCCGTGCAGGCCAACCGATCCGCCATAGAACGGCGCGCGGCCAGCCTTGGCACGCGGCGGTCGGTCAAGAAGGATCATCAGGCGGCCTGGCTTCTCAAGGCGATCACCTGCATTGATCTGACGACGCTGGCGGGCGACGATACCGAAGGCCGCGTGCGGCGGCTCTGCGCCAAGGCGCGCCAGCCGGTGCGTCCCGATCTTCTGGCGGCGCTGGGCATGCCCGGCATCACGGTAGGCGCGGTCTGCGTCTATCACGAGATGGTGCCCGCCGCCGTGCAAGCCCTGGCCGGAAGCGGGATACCCGTGGCGGCCGTGTCAACGGGCTTTCCGGCGGGACTGTCCCCGTTCCATCTGCGGCTGGCCGAGATCGGCGAAAGCGTGACGGCCGGCGCGCAAGAGATCGACATCGTGATCTCGCGACGGCACGTGCTGACGGGTAACTGGCAGGCGCTTTATGACGAGATGCGGCAGATGCGCGCCGCCTGCGGGGATGCCCATGTCAAGGCGATCCTGGCCACGGGCGAGCTGGGCAGCCTGCGCAACGTCGCCCGCGCCAGCCTTGTCTGCATGATGGCGGGCGCAGATTTCATCAAGACATCCACGGGCAAGGAAGCGGTCAACGCGACCCTGCCTGTCAGCCTTGTCATGATCCGCGCCATTCGCGATTACCATGAACGCACCGGCATCAGGATCGGCTACAAGCCCGCGGGCGGCATTTCCAAGGCCAAGGATGCGCTGGTCTACCTGAGCCTGATGAAAGAGGAACTGGGCACCCGCTGGATGCAACCCGATCTGTTCCGCTTCGGCGCGTCCAGTCTTCTGGGCGATATCGAACGGCAGCTGGAACATCACGTGACCGGCGCCTATTCGGCGGCATGGCGGCACCCGCTGGCCTGATCCGGCATGGATGTCATTTGAGTATTTGGGGAACGATGAAGGCATGACCGTCAAGGATATCTTCGACACGATGGACTATGGAACCGCGCCGGAATCGGCCACGGACGCGCTGGCCTGGCTGGTCGATCAGGGCGACCGGTTCGGCCATTTCATCGGTGGCGGCTTCACCCTGCCCGGCTCAGGGTTCGAGGCGCGCAACCCCGCCACGGGTGACGTGCTGGCCACATTGACCCAGGCCACGCAGGCCGATGTAGATCACGCCGTTGCCGCCGCGCGGCGCGCGCAACCGCGCTGGGAAAAGCTGGGGGGGCCGGGGCGCGCCCGGCACCTTTATGCGCTGGCGCGAATGGTGCAGAAACATGCGCGCCTCTTTGCGGTGCTTGAAACCATGGACAATGGCAAGCCGATCCGCGAGGCGCGGGATATCGACATTCCCCTGGTGCACCGTCATTTCTATTTCCACGCGGGTCTGGCGCAGCTGATGGACAGCGAAATGCCCGACCGTCAGGCGCTGGGCGTCTGCGGGCAGATCATTCCCTGGAATTTCCCGCTGTTGATGCTGGCCTGGAAAATCGCGCCCGCGCTGGCCGCCGGCAACACCGTGGTTCTGAAACCGGCGGAACAGACATCGCTGACCGCTTTGCTGTTCGCCGATATGTGCCGTCAGGCGGGTCTGCCCAAGGGTGTGGTGAACATCGTGACAGGCGATGGCACGGTAGGCGAGATGATCGTGACCCATCCCGGCATAGACAAGATCGCCTTTACCGGCTCGACCGATGTGGGTCGCCGGATCCGGCAGGCTACGGCGGGTAGCGGCAAGGCGCTGACGTTGGAACTGGGCGGGAAATCCCCCTATGTCGTCTTTGATGACGCCGATCTGGATTCGGCCATCGAAGGTCTGGTGGATGCGATCTGGTTCAACCAGGGGCAAGTCTGCTGCGCCGGGTCGCGCCTGCTAGTGCAGGAAGGCGTGGCCGCGCGTTTCCACGCCAAGCTGCGCGCGCGGATGGACAGGTTGCGGATCGGCAACCCGTTGGACAAGAGCATCGACATCGGCGCCATGGTCAGCCCCGAACAGCGGGACCGGGTCCGCGCCATGGTCGATGCCTGCGAGGGCGGGCATGTACATCACAGCGCCGCCGCCCTGCCGGACGCCGGATGCTTCTATCCGCCCACGCTGATCACCGGCCTCTCGACCGCATCCCCCCTGATGCAGGAGGAGATCTTCGGCCCGGTTCTTGTGTCGACCACGTTCCGCACCCCGGCCGAGGCGGTGGATCTGGCCAACAACACCCGCTACGGGCTGGCCGCATCGGTCTGGTCCGAGAACGTGAACCTTGCGCTGGATATCGCGCCGAAACTGGCCGCAGGCGTGATCTGGGTCAACGGCACCAACATGTTTGATGCCGCCGCACCCTTTGGCGGGATGCGCGAAAGCGGCTTTGGCCGCGAGGGCGGGTGGGAGGGCCTGGGCGCCTACACAAGGCCGCGCGGCAAGACCAGGGCCTTGGCGCAGATATCGCCATTCGAGGGCAAGAACGGCGATGCGCCCACCGACCCTTTGGACCGGACGCCCAAGCTTTATATCGGTGGCAAGCAGACCCGCCCCGACGGCGGCTATTCCCGCGCGGTCCACGCGAAATCCGGCCGCATCCTGGGCCAGGTGCCGGTGGCTGCCCGCAAGGATATCCGCAACGCGGTCGAGGCGGCACGCGGCGCATCAGGCTGGTCCGCGACCACGGGCCATCTGCGGGCACAGATCCTGTATTACATCGCGGAAAACCTGTCAGCCCGCGCATCCGAATTCGCGGCGCGGCTGGATGTCATGCAAGGCGGCAAAGGCGGCAAGGCCGAGGTCGAAGCCACCATTCATCGCCTGTTCACCTATGCCGCATGGGCCGACAAATACGATGGGCGCATCAAGGGCGTGCCCCTGCGCGGCGTCGCCATGGCCATGCCGGCGCCGGTGGGGGTGATCGGCGCGATCTGCCCCGATGAGGCGCCATTGCTGGGCCTTGTGTCGCTGATGGCGCCCGCCATCGCCATGGGCAACCGCGCGGTACTGGTCGCATCCGAAGCCTTCCCGCTGGCGACTACGGATTTCTACCAGATCCTCGACACATCGGATGTGCCGGGCGGGGTGGTCAATATCCTGACCGGCAACCATGCCGATCTGGCCCCGACGCTGGCCGCGCATATGGATGTGGACGCGGTATGGTGCTTTTCATCCACACCCTTGTCGGAGCCTGTCGAGGCGGCCAGCGCCGGCAACCTCAAACGGACCTGGGTGAATGATGGAATGGCCCGCGACTGGATGGGGACCGCAGGCGAAGGCCACATCTTCCTGGAGCAGTCGACCGAGATCAAGACGATCTGGGTGCCCTACGGCGAGTGATCTCAGACCCGGTGGTAGGGCGACCCCGCAAGGATCGAAGCCGCGCGGTATAACTGTTCGGCCAGCATGACGCGCACCAGCATATGCGGCCAGACCATCTTGCCGAAGGACAGGCTTGCGTCGGCGCGCGCCCGCAAATCTGGCGCGATTCCGTCCGCGCCGCCGATGATCAGCGCCAGATCACCGCGCCCTGCGTCACGCCATCCCGCCAGCTTGTCGGCAAAGTCGGGCGAGGACATGACCGCGCCGCGCTCGTCCAGGGTGCAGACCAGCGCACCGGCCGGAATGGCCCGGTCCAGCAGCACCGCTTCGGCCGCCATGCCGCCGCCCTTCTTGTCCTCGACCTCATGCAGCAGCGCCGGGCCAAGGCCAAGCGCCCGCCCGGTTCGGTCGAACCGTGTCATGTAATCCTCGAACAACGCGCGTTCCGGGCCGGTCCGCAACCGGCCCACCGCGCAGACATGAACCCGCATCAGACCGTCGAGGAGGCCGCGGTTTTGGGGGCGCCGCCGGGCATCCACATTTTCTCGAGCTGATAGAAATCGCGCACTTCGGGGCGGAACACATGGACGATCACATCGCCGGTGTCGATCAGCACCCAATCGCCGGTTTCCTTGCCTTCGATCCGGCTGAGCCGCCCGTAGGTCTGCTTGAGATCATCGACCAGCTTTTCCGCGATCGCGGACACCTGCCGCGAGGATCGCCCCGAGCAGATGATCATGTAGTCGCCAATGGCCGTCTTGCCGCGCAGGTCGATCTGCACGATGTCTTCGGCCTTGTCGTCTTCAAGCTGGTTGAGGATATGCGCCAGAAGCTCTTCGCTTGTGACTTGTGCCGGTGCCGTTGTCATCGCTGCACCGACGGGAACGGCAGATGCCGCTTCAAAGTTGAGTGACAGGACATTGTCCTCCTTGTGGCACGCCGACAGGGCCCCGGCGCTGGGCACATCCCAAAGATAGCATCGCACCGGACAAATCTCAATGAGCGGCGCTTCGCCCTGTGCACCCTGACGGGCCGCGAGTCAATCGCCCGCAAGTGGAAGATCCTTGCTGTCGGCGGTTCCCAGGACACGCACCTCGCGCTGGGGAAAGGGAATCGAGATGCCATGCGCCTGAAACGCATCCCAAAGCGCAAGGTAGACATTGCCCCTGATATTCGTCAGCCCCTGGGTCGGATCCTTGATCCAGAAACGCAGGATGTAATCGACGGAACTGTCGCCAAAACCCGTGATGTGGCAGACCGGCGGCTTGAAATCCAGCACCCGCTCAACGCCTTGCGCCGCTTCGACCGCGACCCGCCGGACCAGATGCGGATCGTCGCCATAGGAGGTGCCGAAATGGATATCGAGGCGTACGAACTCGTTGGAATGTGACCAGTTGACCACCTGGCCGGTAATCAGATCCTCGTTCGGGATCAGGTATTCCCGCCCGTCCCGCGTCACAACCGAGACATAGCGCGCACCCAGCGCATTGATCCAGCCGAAGGTATCGCCAAGGCTGATCACATCCCCCGGCTTGATCGATTTGTCGAGCAGGATGATGACCCCTGACACCAGGTTCGACACCACCTTTTGCAAGCCAAAACCAAGGCCCACGCCGATGGCGCCAGACAGGACCGCAAGCCCGGTCAGATCGACACCCACGGTCTTCAGCCCGATGAAGAAGGCGGCGCCATAGAGCCCGACCTGAAGCGCCTTGACCGCAAGCACCTGCATCGACGGGCTGATATCCGTGTTCGCCCTGATGCGCGCGGTCGAGGTGGCCGTGACGAACCGGGCCATGGCAAACAGCAGGGCCAGAAGGACAATCGCCTGCAGGATCAGCCATAACGACAGCCGCGTCGTGCCGATCTGGACCGCGATACTGTCCAGCAGGCTGCGGCCGTCATCCGTAAGCCCCAGGATCGACAGTGTGACCCAGGTCCAGCCGGCATAGCGCACCATTGCGCGCAAGACCCCGTTCGATATGAGGCGGGTCAGCACGGCGATCACCAGCCATGCCAGCGCAAGCTTGGCAAAAACGACCAGAAGATAGGATCGGCTTGGCCATGTCACCTCGCGCATGATCCAGACCAGTGGCCATATCATCGCAAGGAAAAAGATCAGGCGCAGACGGTTGCGCAGTGTCACCGCCAGTCGCATGCGCCATTTCGGCCAGCCGTCCCGGCTGCGCAACCAGTCATTGACGCGCGGCTCCATCAGGCGTGCCGCCAGATGCGCCAGCAGGACAAGGGCCAGCACGATCCCGATCTGGTAGGCATTCCACGGCCGCATCAGGCCATTCACGAAAAGCTCTGCACGGGCCAGCAGGCCCAGCACAATTTCTAACGCGGTGTCGCCGGAATTGCCGTTGTTCATCTTGCACCCTTCATGACATCAGCCTTGCATGACAGATTCGATCCGGCAAGCCCCGCACCGGCGCGCACTGTCGCGGCCCTTGCGAGACTCGGTCAGCCATAGTATCCCGCTGGCCATGAGACGCATTTTTGACATGGATGACCGCGCGCGCCTGCGCGAACGCTTCTTCGGAGCATCCCTGACGGTGCTGGCCCGCCTATAACGGCCGCGCCCCGCATTTCTTACGTCCAAAGCCAGAACACCATCGAAAGGGAGAGGACCAATGTCCCCCAAAACGCTCTATGACAAGATCTGGGATGCCCATGTCGCCCACGAAGCCGACGACGGCACCTGCCTTCTCTATATCGACCGTCACCTTGTCCACGAGGTGACAAGCCCGCAGGCCTTCGAAGGGCTGCGCATGGCGGGCCGCAAGGTCCACGCCCCCGACAAGACCATCGCCGTGCCGGATCACAACGTGCCGACCACGCTGGACCGCGCCAATGCGGCAACCATGACCGAGGATAGCCGCATCCAGGTCGAGGCATTGGACAAGAACGCGGCCGATTTCGGCATTCACTACTACCCGGTGTCGGATATCCGTCAGGGTATCGTGCACATCGTCGGTCCCGAACAGGGATGGACCCTGCCCGGCATGACCGTCGTATGTGGCGACAGCCACACCGCGACCCATGGGGCCTTCGGCGCCCTGGCGCATGGCATCGGCACCTCCGAGGTCGAACATGTGCTGGCCACCCAGACCCTGATCCAGAAGAAATCCAAGAACATGAAGGTCGAGATCACCGGCAAGCTGCGCCCCGGTGTGACCGCCAAGGACATCACCCTGTCGGTGATCGGCCATACCGGCACCGCCGGCGGCACCGGCTATGTGATCGAATACTGCGGCGAGGCAATCCGCGACCTGTCCATGGAAGGCCGCATGACCGTCTGCAACATGGCGATCGAAGGCGGCGCGCGCGCCGGCCTGATCGCACCGGACGAAAAGACCTTTGCCTATGTGATGGGCCGCCCCCATGCCCCCAAGGGCGCGCAATGGGAAGCGGCGCTGGCCTGGTGGAAAACCCTCTATTCCGATGCCGACGCCCATTGGGACAAGGTCGTGACCATCAAGGGCGAAGACATCGCGCCGGTCGTGACATGGGGCACCAGCCCCGAAGACGTGCTGCCGATCACCGGAAAGGTGCCCGCCGCCGAGGATTTCAAGGGCGGCAAGGTCGAAGCGGCCAAACGCTCGCTGGAATACATGGGGCTGGAACCCGGCACTCCGCTGAACCAGATCAAGATCGACACCGTCTTCATCGGCTCCTGCACCAATGGCCGGATCGAGGATCTGCGCGCCGCGGCCGAAATCCTGAAAGGCAAGAAGATCGCCGTGAAACGCGCGATGGTCGTGCCCGGTTCGGGACTTGTGCGCGCCCAGGCGGAAGAGGAAGGGCTGGCCCAGATCTTCATCGACGCGGGCTTTGAATGGCGTCTGGCAGGCTGCTCGATGTGCCTGGCGATGAACCCCGACCAGTTGCAGCCCGGCGAACGCTGCGCGGCCACCTCGAACCGCAATTTCGAGGGCCGTCAAGGCCGCGGCGGACGCACCCATCTGATGAGCCCCGCCATGGCCGCAGCCGCAGCCGTGACCGGCCATCTGACCGATGTGCGCGAATTGATGTGATCAGGGCAGACGCTCGACGGCCCGTTGCAGGCCCCTTGGCAAGGATCGCCCGCAAGGGCCGGACGAGCGCCCAACAGACAGGATAGAGACAATGGAAAAATTCACCAAGCTCAGCGGCATCGCCGCACCGATGCCACTGGTCAACATCGACACCGACATGATCATCCCCAAGCAGTTCCTCAAGACCATCAAACGCTCGGGTCTTGGCGTGAACCTGTTCGACGAGATGCGGTATGACCGCGACGGCAAGGAAATCCCGGATTTCGTGCTGAACAAGCCGCAATACCGCGAAGCGCAGATCCTCGTCGCGGGCGACAACTTCGGTTGCGGTTCCTCGCGCGAACATGCGCCCTGGGCGCTGCTGGATTTCGGGATCCGTTGCGTGATCTCGACCAGCTTTGCCGACATCTTCTTCAACAACTGCTTCAAGAACGGCATCCTTCCGATCGTGCTGCCGCAAGAGCAGGTGGACCTGCTGATGAAGGATGCGGAAAAAGGCGCGAATGCCCGGATCGAAGTGGATCTTGAAGCTCAGACGGTCACATCGTCGGATGGCGAGGTGTTCACCTTCGACGTCGATGCCTTCAAGAAGCACTGCCTGCTGAACGGCCTGGACGATATCGGCCTGACCCTTGAAAAGGCCGCCTCGATCGAAAGCTACGAGTCAACGATGGCCGCACAGCGCCCCTGGGTCTGACCCGGCGCACAGGTTCCACGAACACCACACCAGGTGATGACAGGCCGCCCCTTGGGCGGCTTGTCTGTTTGTGTGCAGGCCCGCAACAGCCACAAGATGTTGTAAGTGCCGGAAAAATCGCCTGAAATCTTTCTGTGGCTGGTACATTTCAGCACCAGTTCAACCATCAAATCACCCGAAATCCGGGATCAGATGTTTCTATGGGTTGAGCCCTTTGGCGAAAGAAGGCAAAAATTGGGCAAGAATGAGGCACACCGCCAGAATTGGTGGATTCAAGTTGGAAAACAGGACGCGGCAACGCATCGGGTCCGGCCAGTTTGAAAGGGATGAACAGTGATCGGAAAACTGACAGGCGCGGTCATGCGTGCCTTTATGATGGCGCTGCTGGTTGCGATGCCGTCGATGCTGATTTCCGGCATCGGCATAGACGGATCTCAATTTGTCGTGCTGCTGGCCCTGATCGCTGCCGGCCTTGTCTTGATCGAATACAATTCCGAATACCCCAGCCTTGTCGCATTTCGCCACGCGCCGCCCTATAACCGGCTGCGTTTTGGCATGATTTTCGTCGCCGTGCTGATCCTGGCGATGCTGTTTCGCGGCAAAACCGAACCCGGCACGATGACCCATATCATGACATCCATCAGCGTAATCCTGGGCAACCTGTCTGACTTCCCCTATTCGCCGGTGCGCCTTGCCGTGCTGATGCTGCCTGCGGACATGCCCGAGGCGGCGGTCACCGCGCTGCGGATGGCAGCCGGGGTCTGTTATACCCTGTCGATGATGATGGTCATCATCTTCGTGGTCATGGTGCATGTCTACGGCTGGCCCGCGCGCAATGGTGCCTTCAACGTCTGGATCAACCTGCCAATGTTTGATGCGACATCAGGCGGCGATGTGATCGCGCGCCTCAGGGGACATGCACGCATTAACCTTATCTTAGGGTTTTTGCTGCCATTCATGCTGCCAGCCCTGGTTGTTGTGGCGTCCGACATCGTCAATGTCGCGGCCCTTGCAAAACCACAAACCCTGATCTGGACGATGTGCCTATGGGCCTTCCTGCCTGCAAGCCTGATGATGCGCGGCATTGCCATGGCGCGGATCGCATCCATGATCGAGGACAAGCGCCGCCGCACCTATGCCGCAGCCGAAAGTCTGCAAATGATCTGACACGGACCGCATCTGGTCTGTGCCCCCCGGCCATCCGACAGCTTACCCGCGTTCTTTGTATAACGCTCGTCGTCGCGGCCGCTGTTCTGCCACCCCTTGCCGCAAGATCGCAACCGATTGAGGTCGCTATCTTTCACACGGGCCTTGCCCGCAAGGGTCCAGGTCTTTTGTTGCGGGATATCCTGGGCGGCAAGGATCCGCAGGTGCAGGCCGTCGTCGCTGTGATCGCTCATGCGGCACCCGACATCCTGCTGCTGCTTGACGTGGATCATGACCATGATCTGGTCGCACTCAGGGCGCTGCGCGACGCGGTGGAACAGGCCGGGGTGCTCTATCCTCATGTCTACGCGCGCGCGTCCAACCGGGGCATGACCACCGGGCTGGACCTTGATGGCGACGGTCGCCAGGGTGGCGCGGGGGATACCCAGGGATATGCGGAATTCGCAGGCCAGGGGGGCATGGCGATCCTGTCCAGGCATCCGGTCGGGATTGACCGGGTACAGGATCACAGCGCCCTTCTTTGGCGCGACCTGCCCGATGCGCTGCTGACGCTGCCCGATGGCCAGCCGCTGCTGACAGCGCAGGCATTGGCGGTGCAGCGCCTCTCGACCACCGGTCACTGGACCGTGCCCATCACCGTGCGCGGGCGTGATATCCATCTTCTGGCCTTTCATGCGACACCGCCGGTTTTCGACGGGCCCGAGGATCGCAACGGCCGCCGCAATCACGATGAGACACGATTCTGGAGCCTCTATCTGGATGGGCGTTTCGCCCCCCCACCGACAGAACGCTTCGTGCTGATCGGCGACGGCAACATGGATCCCGCTGGCAGCGAAGGCCTCCCGGACGCGATGCGGGCCATCCTCGGGGATCCACGCTTGCAGGACCCCAAGCCAACAAGCGTAGGGGGGCTGCGGGCCAACGCGACCGGCCCTGGCGATCCGGCCTTGCATACCGCAAGCTGGCCACCACCGGGGCCATCCGGCCTGAGGGTCGATCTGGTTCTGCCATCCGCGGACCTGAAGGTGCTGTCCGCCTCGGTCCTGTGGCCGGAACCGGGCGCGCCCCTTGCTGACACTGTGCAGACCGCCAGCCGTCACCGTCTGGTCAGCGTCACGCTGGATTGGCCCTGACGGGTTCGGTCAGTGCACCGGAATGGCCTTGGGGTTCTTCATCGTGGCGGGAAGCCCAGCCAGCATGACCTGATCCAGCGGCGTCGGCACGAAATCGGGCAACAGGCGGTCGAACTTGTCCGCAGAAAGTGTATGCGGCGTTTCCCAGAGATACCGCATCTCTGTCAATTCCCGCGCAAGTTCCCAGAAAGGCGCAGCAAGGCGCATCACCCACCAGGGAAAGCGCGTCACTTTCAGTGGACGGCCAAGATGCGCCTGCAACCGGTCCCTGAGCGTGTTCACGGTGAAACTGTGGCCGGGAAAGGGAATATCCTCGAACCGCGCCAGCGCGGCGCGCTTGTCGGCCAGTTGCACGGCGGCCCGCGCCCAGTCGGGCACAAAACAATAGGCCTGCATCACGTCGGGCGCGCCACCGCTGGTGATCCGCCCCTGCGCGATGCCGCGCAGCAAGAACAGCTGCATGATGTCGCCATTGCCTTCGGGGTCGATGAAATTTCCCGCCCGCAGAATGATGGTCTGCACCCCGCTGTCGCGATACCGCGCCTCCATCGCCTTGCGGATATGGCCCTTGCGGCTGACCGGTCTGTGCGGCGTCGTGTCCGACCACACCCCGCCCTGGTCCCCGTAGGTATAGACATTGCCCGGCAGGATCACCGTCGCGCCGCTGGCCTTGGCGGCGGCAATGACCTGTTCGGTGATCTCGGGGATCAGCCTGGCCCAGTTGTGATAGGCGGGCGGGTTCAGCCCGTTGACGATCACCTGCGCCCCCATCGCCGCGTCGATCATGTCAGTACCGCGCCGATAAACGCGCACATCCCATCCCGCATCGGCAAAGCTTTTGGCACAGTGATGGCCGATCTTGCCGTTGCTTCCCAGAATAAGAACCGTCCCGGTCATGGTATCCTCCTGTGTTTGTCCGATGACGGCAGGATCAATCAAACGAATACGAATATAAATTGCCTGAAACTGGAGATCATGTATTCAATATTGAATGGCAAATGTGATCGACACGCTGGATTGGTCGCTGGTCCCTGCCTTTCTGGCGGTGGCGGAAACCGGCAGCCTGTCCGCCGCGGCCCGCAAGCTTGGCACCAGCCAGCCCACGCTTGGGCGGCAGATCCGACAGATCGAGACATCGCTTGACCTGACCCTTTTTGCGCGCCGACCCCGTGGGCTGGATCTGACCGACAGCGGCGCGGCCCTTCTGCCCCATGCACGCCAGATGGCCGAAGCCATGACCGCCCTGGCGCTGACCGCCGCGGGCCAGACTGCGGATGTGCGCGGCACCGTTCGCCTGACCGCCAGCGCCGTGGTCGCACATTATGCCCTGCCCCCGATCATCGCCCATATCCGGCGCGCCGAACCGCTGATCCAGATCGAACTGGTCGCCAGCGACAGCAGCGACAACCTGCTGTTCCGCGAGGCCGATATCGCCGTTCGCATGTATCGCAGCACGCAGCTTGACATCATCACCCGGCATCTGGGCGACCTGCGGTTGGGGGTTTTCGCCAGCCGGACCTATCTGGAGCGGCGCGGCTGGCCCCGGCAGGCGAAAGACCTGCTGGATCACGACCTGATCGGCTATGACCGCAACGATCTGATCCTGCGCCACATGCGCGCCCTTGGCTGGCCCGCCACCCGCGAGATGTTCGCGATCCGATGCGACAGTCAGACAACCTATTTGGCGCTGATCCAGGCGGGGTGCGGCATCGGTTTCGCGCAGGTTGGCATCATGGGCAAGGACCCGGAAATGGTCGAACTTCAGCTTGGCCTCGACCTGCCGCATCTGCCCGTCTGGCTGGCCGCACCGCAGGCGATGCGAAATACCCCGCGGATCGCCCGCGTCTGGAACCTGCTGGCCGATGGCCTTGCACCACAACTTTCACAGGGCCGCGCAAGCCCCTGATACAGTCACCGCTGCGTGCTTTCTTGACCCTGCGCCCCGCAATCGCTAGGCCAGTGCCGAACAAATGTCACAAGGGACAGACCGCAATGACCAACCCCTCGCTTCTTATCCTCGCCGGTGACGGAATCGGCCCAGAAGTCATGGCCGAAGTGCGCAAGATCATCGACTGGTACGGCACCAGGCGCGGCGTCAGTTTCGACGTGTCCGAGGATCTGGTGGGCGGCTGCGCCTATGACAAGCACGGCACCCCCCTGCATGATGATACCATGGCCAAGGCGCAGGAGGTCGATGCCGTTCTGCTGGGTGCCGTCGGCGGGCCGAAATACGACAATCTTGATTTCAGCGTGAAGCCCGAACGCGGCCTGCTGCGCCTGCGCAAGGAGATGGATCTTTATGCCAACCTGCGCCCGGCGCAGTGCTTTGACGCGCTGGCCGACTTTTCGTCTTTGAAAAAGGATGTGGTTGCGGGCCTCGACATCATGATCGTGCGCGAACTGACCAGCGGCGTCTATTTCGGCGAGCCACGCGGCATCTTCAAGGAAGGCAACGAGCGTGTGGGCATCAACACCCAGCGCTATACCGAATCCGAGATCGAACGCGTCGCGCGGTCCGCCTTCGAACTGGCCCGCAAGCGCAGCAACAAGCTGTGCTCGATGGAAAAGGCCAACGTAATGGAATCGGGCGTGCTGTGGCGCGAAGTGGTGCAGCGCATCGGCGACACGGAATATCCCGATGTCGAACTCAGCCACATGTATGCCGACGCAGGCGCGATGCAGCTGACCCGCTGGCCCAAGCAGTTCGACGTGATCGTGACCGACAACCTGTTCGGCGATCTTCTGTCGGATCTGGCCGCGATGCTGACCGGGTCGCTGGGGATGCTGCCCTCGGCCAGCCTTGGTGCGCCGATGGCCAATGGCCGCCCCAAGGCGCTGTATGAACCCGTGCACGGCTCTGCCCCCGATATCGCGGGCCAGGGCAAGGCCAACCCGATCGCCTGCGTTCTCAGCTTTGCGATGGCGCTGCGCTACAGCTTCGACATGGGCGCCGAGGCGGATCGCCTTGAAAAGGCCGTCGAAAAGGTGCTGGCGGATGGTCTTCGCACGGCTGACCTGATGGGCCCCGAAGGTGGCGCGCCCGTCACGACCAGCCAGATGGGCGATGCGATCGTCACGGCGCTGGACGCCTCACTCTGAACTTGCGGATTGGGGCCCCGGTTCGTCCGGGGCCCTGTCCGTCTGCGCGCCGCCCTGCCGCGCTGGGCCAGGTCGCATCCCGTTGTAATAGGCAATGCGCGCGGTGTGTTCCGCCACGCGGCTCAACCAGCGCATCGCATCCGTCCGATCAAACATCTCGGCCACGCTGATCAACCCCACATGCTCGTGCAGCAGGGTCGCGCGCCGATGTTGCCGGGTGCGCCCCTCGATCCGGTCTGCCAGACGTTTCAGGCGGGTGGCCTCAAGCCCGTCGGCCGCGGCGGGATCGGCGGCACGGCGCAACGCCGCCCCCAGGGTGCGGGACAGCCGCGACAAGGCCGGATCGGACAGCAAGACCGGAATGACCGATCGGCGCTCAAGCCGCTTGACCAACCGCTCCAGATGATCGGCTTGGTGCAGCAGCGCGCCATAGCGGTCGCGTTCAGCGGGTTTGCCCTCTGGCAGGTTGATCCGGGTGACATAGTCCTCGATCTCGGCAAGGGCAGGACGGGCGACATCCTCGACCGTCGCAAGGCCCCGCATGTCCGAAACCGGCGCCAGTGCGCGCCCCAATGCGGAAAAGACATGCCGCGCCACGCGGCCCAATGCTGTCTGCACGGCATCCATGGCGGCGCCCTCATCCTTCAGCAGCGCCGGATCCAGCGCCAGGTCAAGCCCACCCGGCCTGGCCAGGGCCGCGCGATCAGGCACCATGCGTTCCACCCTGTGGGCGAAAGCGGCGGTAAAGGGCAGGAACATCAGCGCACCGGCAACATTGAACCCGGTGTGGAATATCACCAGCGCCGTCGTCTCGCCCGCGACGTCCGCGGCCTGCGTCAGCAATGGCGCACCCAGCACCAGCAGCGGATAGGCCAGAAGCGCGGTACCCGCATTGAACAGAAGATTGGCCAGGGCCGTCTGTCGCATGGTCACCGAACCGCCCACACTGGCCAGTATCGCCGTGACCGTCGTGCCAAGGTTCATGCCGATCACCATGGCCGCCGCCTGTTCGAAACTGATCCCGCCAGCCCCCAGCAGAACCAGCGCCACGGCCATCGCCGCGCTGGATGACTGCATCACGACGGTCACCGCCAAACCCAGCAGAACCAGTTGCAGATCACCCAGCAAGCCGCCCTGTGGCAATGTCTGCGGCGTCAGCCGGTCACCGAAACCTGCCGCCCCCGCCTGCATCATGTCCAGCCCGATCAACAGCAGGCAAAGCCCGGCCCAGACCCGCCCAAACCGGGCCCAGGCCCCCTGGCCCAATAGCGCCAGAAGACTGGCCCCGAACAGCGCCGGCAAGGCAAGGCTGCCCAGTTTCAGCTTGAAGCCGAAAAGGGTGACGATCCATCCGGTAAAGGTTGTGCCGATATTGGCGCCATAGATGACGCCCAGCGCCTGCGGCAAGCTCAGCAATCCCGCCCCGACGAATCCGATGGTCATCACCGTGGTCGCGCTGGACGATTGCACCACGGCCGTGGCCGCCGTCCCTGTCATGACACCGGCCAGCGGTGTCGTGGTGAACTGCGCCAGAAGCCGCCGCAGACGGCTGCCCGCGGCCTCGCGCAGCGCATCCGTCATGATCGTCATGCCGAACAGGAACATCCCGATCCCGCCCAGGATCGTCATGAGGCCGCCAGTCATCGAGGTTTCACCATCTCCCGCCCCCTTGCGCCCAGAATGGGACGAGCAGGGCGCGCCGGCAAGCCCTCCGTGCCGGGCAGACAGGTCGGTGGACAGTGGCGCAACTCCACCCTTGCAAATCCACCGCGACGGGTTTAAGCGCCTGTTTCACGGTCGGGCTGTAGCGCAGCCTGGTAGCGCACCTGCTTCGGGAGCAGGGGGTCGGAGGTTCGAATCCTCTCAGCCCGACCAGTGATCCTTTCCCGCAATGCCGAAGAGCGTTTCGCCCGGTTCACGGTTTGGGCGCAGATGTTGGCCCCGGTGCGGGATGATCAGAAACTGCCGACGCGTCCCGCCAGACCCACCAGCGACCCCAGCAAGCCAACGACCGTCTGTGCCGACGTGACGGGGGACTCTGTCGCAAGCACCGTATCCTGCGGGTTCACCCGGAAACCCCGCGCCGCGAAAAGCCCGTCCGCCGATGTCAGATCAAAGGTATAGATGACCTGCGCCTGGCTTGGTCCGTGACCGTCCTGCCGCAACTGGGATGGTTTGAAATCGCGCAGGATGATCACCCCCTTGGGATTGGCGCGGCTATCGGTCAACCCGCCGATGATCGACAGCGCCTCAAGCGCGGTGATCTCTTCCTTTTCGAAATGGATCAGCCGTTCGGTGCCCGTCGCTCCGAGAGAGGTGAAATAGCGACTGTCCTCCTCGATCACGATCTTGTCGCCACCACGCAGGACCGCATTGCGGCGCGTGTCCGAAAACAACTGTTCCGCCCGGATCTCATAGCTGCGCCCCTCGCGGATCACCCGTACCAGCGGATTACGCAATCCCTGGCTGATGCCGCCGCCCGTGGCGATCATCGACAGGATCGCATGGTTCCGGTCTGGCAGCGGATAGCTGCCGGGGCGCGCCACCCCCGCGACAAGATCGACCGCGTTCTGACGCCCGCCCGTGACCGCCAGTTGCACCTGTGCCGACGGCACGATGGGCATCAGCGCGTCCTGGATCTTGCGCCGCGCCTGGTCCGGCGTCAGCCCGGCAATGCCGATCTCGTCCAGGTAGGGCACGAAGATATGACCCTGCGACGAGACGGACAATCCGCTCAGCGCCACCCTGTTTTCGGCCTGCGAGGTCAGTAGGGAATTTTCCTGGCTGTCCCAGATCACCAGGTCGATCGTGTCCCCCGGACGCACAAGCGGGCTGTCGGGACCCTGCGTTGCTTCCAGCCAGCGATACCCGCCGGACCAACCGGTCACGGGCCAGCGCGCGATCACCGGAAGGCTTGCACGGGTTACCGGCACGATCTGGAAGGTGGGCGATTCGCTTTCCTGCTCGCGCAGGATTTCGCCTGTCAGGGCCGCCCCCCTGGGCAGCGTACAGGCCGCCATGGAGAGACAGGCCAGCACAGCCGCGATCAACCTCAAGGAACCAACTACCAAACCAAACTCCACGACCACACAGGCGACCTTCAACCTGCTTTCTACAGCCACCGGCAGATGTTAGACAGGCCAAATGTAACGAGTGTGGCTTGAGTAGGGGTGATGACGCATCAAAGACACGATGCCCCGGTTCTTGTGCTGGGCAGCACGGGACAGTTGGGATCGCTGCTGCGCCACCATTGGCGCGACAGGCAGAACGTGGTCTGGCAGGCCCGCCGGCCCGGCGCGGTCCCGGCGCTTGTCTGGTCGGCGCAGGATGATCTGAAAGACCTGACCCGCAGACTGCCGCGCGCCCGTGCGGTCGTGGCGCTCTGGGGGGTTGTTGCCGGGCAAGCCGACGCACTTGCCGCCAACAGGGCGCTGGCCCTGCGCGCGATCGAGATTGCCCGTGCGACGGGTGCCGGGCGTGTGCTGCACTGCTCCAGCGCCGCGGTCTATCGCCCCGGACCCGACCCTTTGCCTGAAACCGCCATCCCGGCACCGGTCAATGCCTATGGCCAGGCCAAGCTGGAGATGGAGCAGGCCATTGCCGCGGAACAGAACCGCATGGCGCAGGGCCCGCAAAACATCATCATGCGTATCGGCAATGTCATCGGTGCAGACAGCCTGTCACGGGCGATGATGCAGGCCCGCCGATGCGGCACAGCCGTCACACTGGACCGATTCGCGGACGGAACAGGGCCGCGGCGCAGTTTCCTGGCCGGAGCAGACCTCGCGCGATGCATCGCGCGGCTTGTCGATGGCCCGGTGAACATCCTGCCCCCCGTCATCAATCTTGCGGCCAGCAGCGCCACGGCCATGGCCGATCTTGTGCGCCATGCCGGGCTTGAACCGGACTGGCGCCGCGCGCCTGCGACGGCTGTGCCTCTTGTAGAACTGGACACGGCCCGCCTGCACCAATGCATCGGCCAGACCGAGATCAGCGCCGATCCGCTGCACCTGATGTCTGACTGGTCGCCAACCTGCGGATGGCTGCGATGAGACCCGCAAAACGCGGCCTTGATCTGCTGGTCACGGGCCTTCTGGCGCTGGCGATCTGGCCTGTCGGCCTTGTGATCGCCTTGCTTGTGCTGCTGATCGACGGGCGGCCGGTGTTTCATGTGTCCGAACGCATGAAGACCCAAGACTGCAGCTTTCACCTTTGGAAATTCCGCACCATGCGCCCCGTGACCGGGGATTCCGGCGTCTCGGGCGGCGACAAATCGGACAGGATCACAAGCCTTGGCCGGTTCCTGCGCCGGACCCGGCTGGACGAGATACCGCAACTGGTCAACATCCTGCGGGGTGACATCAGCCTTGTCGGCCCCAGACCGCCCTTGCGCCGTTATGTCGAACTTTTTCCCGAAATCTACGGAGAGGTCCTGAAACAGCGCCCCGGCCTGACCGGGCTGGCAACTCTGGTCTATCACCGCACCGAGGAGCGGCTCTTGAAGGACTGCGCCACACCGCAGGAAACCGAAGAGGTTTATACCCGCCGCTGCATTCCCACAAAGGCCCGGCTGGATCTGATATATGCCGAAAAACAAGGCATATGCCTGGATCTTCGGCTTGTTCTGGCGACCGTATTTAGATTTCTTTTACCTTGATGCGGAATCATGCTGCCAGATTTTCGCTGGCCTGTGATGCTGTAGTATGATGTGAGGACGTGTTGAGACTCGCGTGGGCCAGGTCTGTCTGATGAGGCGGGTATTTTTTTAATGAGTTTCGGATCATGAAGATCCGCCTTGTGAACCGGCGTGTTCGGGCCGGTTGCCGCGCAAGACGGGCAACGCTTCGCTGATCCGGTTTTATGAGTGGATCGGCAGATGCAGCAAAAGCTTCTGAAATTCTGTATTGCCATGACAAGACAGCAGAAACGGCTGATCTTGCTGTTTCTGGATACAACCGGCGCGGGGCTTGGCTTTCTTCTGGCCGTGCTGCTCGTGAACGGCGGTCTGCCGCAGCCAGGGGGCTTGGCCGGTCTTGTGCCGCATCTGGTCGCGGTCACGGTCCTGACCTGCTGCATGACCGTCTACCTGGGCCTGGATCGCGTCAAGCTGAACGCCTATCAACTGCCAAGCCTGGTGAATTCATCCTCCATCGGGATGGCCCTGGGTGCGGCGGCCATGCTGGTGGACCAGTTGACCGGCAGCATGCTTCCCTTTGGCGTCTTTCCCGTGCTGTCGATGGTTTTCCTGATCGTGACCCTGGGGTCGCGGCTGATCATGAAGGCCATTCTTCTGCAGATCTACAAGCAACAGACGTCGCGCAAACGGGTGCTGATCTATGGCGCGGGCCAGACCGGCCAGCAACTTGCCGCGGCGCTTGCCACCGACATCGAAGTGCAGACCGTCGCGTTCATCGACGACAATCCGACCTTGCAAAGCCTCATGATCGGCGGGCTGATGGTGCATTCGCCAGCGGATATTCCCCATCTGGTCCGCAGCAAGGCGATCGATACCATCGTCCTTGCCATGCCATCGGTCAGCCATTCCATACTGCGCCATATCGCCGACCGCTTGAAGGGCTCGGGCTGCGAGGTGCATGTGCTGCCATCCTTCGCAGACCTTGTGCGCCCCGGCGCGCTTGCCCGCCAGGTCCCTGCCCTCAGACTGTCCGACCTTCTGGGTCGCAGCCGGATGGAGGATGAACTGCCCGGCGTGCGGGATACCTATACCGGGCGCAATATCCTGATCACCGGGGCCGGTGGTTCGATCGGTTCGGAAATCTGCCGCCAGCTTCTGAGCGCGAAACCCGCAAGCCTGATCCTGCTGGATCACAGCGAACTGTCGCTTTACCGGATCACGCGCGAACTGACCGAGATATCCGGCGCCATACGCATCGTTCCCATCCTCGGTTCGGTCTGTGAAGCGTCGCTGGTGCGCCACACGATAGCCACGCATCAGATCAACGTGATCCTGCACGCGGCCGCCTACAAGCATGTACCTCTGGTAGAAATCAACGGGATCGAAGGGTTGCGCAACAATGTTCTGGGCACAAAGGTTCTGGCTGATGCCGCGCGTGCCGCACATGTGGAACGCTTCACGCTGATCTCGACCGACAAGGCCGTCCGGCCCGTCGGCCTGATGGGCTGCTCCAAGCGCCTTGCCGAACTGATTGTGCAGGACCTTGCGACGCGGTCGGTGACAACCCGGTTCTCGATCGTGCGCTTCGGCAATGTGATGGGATCATCCGGGTCCGTCATCCCGTTGTTCCAGGAACAGATCGCGCGGGGCGGCCCGGTGACACTGACCCATGATGATGTCACGCGTTATTTCATGACCCTGTCCGAAGCGGTCCGTCTGGTGCTGGGCGCGGGCGCCTTTTCGCGTGGGGGGGATGTCTTTGTTCTCGACATGGGCGCCCCGGTTCCGATCCGAAAGGTCGCGCGGCAGATGATCGAAGCCTCTGGTCACACGGTGCGTGATGCCGACAATCCCGAGGGCGATATCGAAATCGTGGTGACCGGCCTGCGCCCCGGCGAGAAACTGCATGAGGAGCTGTTGATCGGCTCAGACATGCTGACGACACCGCACCCCAAGATCCTGCGCGCCCAGGAATCTCACCTGTCACAGATCGAAATGGCATCGTTGTTGCAGGGCCTGCGCATCGGGATCGAAACGCGCGACATGGACAGCACGACCGCCTTGCTCAGACGTTGGGTCGAACGTGCTGCAAGCGGCAATGACATGGCCCCCCCGGAAGAGGCGGCCGATCCGTCGCGCATTGCCTGACTTGTCCGGACGCCGGAACGGACAAGGGCAAGGACCACGCCCCGACCATCGCAACCCCTGACCCATTCGTTAAAATCCCGACGAAACGCCCCAGTTTGGCCACAGAGGCGCAAGCGCTCATTAACCGGCTATCACCAATCCTGACCGTGGTGAGTGAACGGCCGGGGGGTCGGGGAGTTTGGGATGGGTCTTTATCGGATCGCGTTCGGCGGCGTGCTGGGCGGTGGCATGCCGACATTCGTTACAGGCATTGCAGACCTGGAAATTCTGACAGGCGCGGGGGATCCTGTGCTGATCTCGACGACGCGGGCCGGTGGCGGCATGGCCGCGTTCAACGCAAACACCGGCGCTTTGACCAGGACGCAACCGACATCGGCGGATTTGGCGCAATTGATCGCGCCAGACCTCGCGATACTGCCAGCCGGGGGGCAGACCTTTCTGGTCACGCTGGGCCTGCGCGATGCCACACTGCCCGCCATCCCGATCCTGCCGTCCGGTGCTTTCGGTGCCATGACCGGCATCGGCGCATCCGGCCAAAGCCTGGATCTGGTCACCGGCCTGGTTCAGGCCCGTTTCGGCGAGATGCAGCATGTCTTTGCCTCTGTTGCAGGCACCGGGCTGATGCGACTGGACCCGCAAGGTGGCTTGCAGTTCGCCGCGCAACCCGTTGCGCTGACGGGCGCAGGTGCGCGGCACAGGGTCAGCGAAATCCTGTCCGTTACGCTGGCACAGCGCGACTATCTTGTGACCAGCCATGCAACGGCGGATACGATCGCCGTTCACCGTGTCGAAGAGGGCGGCGCCCTGCGGCGCGTCTCGGAAATCGGCGCTTCTCAGGGCTTGGGCATCGATGCGCCCGCGGCCATGGTGCCGGTGCAGGTCGATGGCACGCAATTTGTCGTGCTGGCCTCGACCCTCAGCTCATCGCTCAGCGTCTTCACCCTTGGCGCAGAGGGCAGGCTGACCCCGGTTGATCATGTCATCGACGATCTGAATACCCGCTTCCATCGTGTGACAGCCCTTGATGCCGTCACCGTCGGAGACCGCAATTTCATCATCGCAGGCGGGGCGGATGACGGTGTGTCCGTCTTCCTCATGCTGCCCGGCGGGCGGCTGCTGCATATGGACAGCATGGCCGACACCGTGACCGCGGCCCTGGCCAACGTGTCCAACCTTGCAGGATTTCAAACACCGCAGGGCCTGGGGATCTTTGCGACCAGTGAAACAGAACCGGGCATCACCCGGCTTTCGGTCGATATCACGAACCGCGGGGAGACCCGGACCGGCACGACAGCCGCGGATATCGTCACCGGCGGATCGCTGGATGATATCCTTGCCGGCGGCGCCGGCGCGGATACGATCAACGGTGGCGCAGGCCATGACATCGTGATGGATGGCGCGGGCAATGACCGCATGACGGGCGGACCGGGCGCCGATATTTTCGTTCTGGCCGCTGATGGCGCGCCAGATGTGATCACCGATTTCCAACCCGGTCAGGACCGGCTGGACCTGAGCGCCTGGGTCGGGCTTGTCTCGGCCGATCAGTTGCGGATCGAGACGCGCAGCTGGGGGGCGGAACTGGGGTTTCAGTCCGAATCCCTCGAGATCCGCAGCGCCTCGGGTGGCGGTCTGGCCAGGGCCGACATTCTATGGGCCCCCGTTCTCAACCTGTCCCGCATCCCTGTCGGAACTCTGACCGAGAACGGGGGGAACACACAGCCCATTACCCCACCTCCGCCGCAACCGCCGCCGCAGGGGCTTTCCCTGACTGGTGGGCCGGGCAATGACAGGCTTGTCGGGGGCAACGGCAATGACACGCTGGATGGTGCGGGCGGCAACGACACGTTGACCGGCGGCGCCGGGAACGACAGGCTTGTCGGCGGAGCAGGGGCCGATCAGCTTCTCGGCGGGGCGGGCCAGGATACGCTGATCGGGTGGACCGGGGCCGATGTGATGGATGGGGGCGACGGGGCCGACCTTTACATGGTCGATGCCTTCGACAGGGTGCAGGACAGCGGTGCAACCGGCAGCGACCGCGCACAGATCTATCAGGACAGCGGCATTGCCCTGAACCTCGCGGGGTGGAGCGGGGTCGAGCGGGTACATGGCTTCAGCGGCAATGACACATTGGATGCAACGACCTGGACCGACGCGGTTTTCCTGTTCGGGGAACGCGGCAATGACATGCTGCGCGGCGGCGCGGGGCATGACACGCTGATCGGCGGGCCGGGCAATGACACCCTGTCTGGCGGCGCGGGTGATGACTGGCTGTCGGGTGGCGCAGGTGCCGATCACTTCGTCTTTCGCCCCGGTTTCGGACGCGATGTGATCGCGCGCTTCGATCAGGGCGAAGACAGGATCGTGTTTGCGGACCATAAGGGACCGATGCAATTCTCGTCCCTTCAGATCTCCCAGTTCAACGCCGATGCGGTGGTCCGAACGTCGATTGGCGGGCAAGACCTTGTGATCCTTGCGGATTTCGACGCGTTGCGCCTGACGGCCGATGATTTTCTTTTCTGATCAGCAGGACAGTCGGCAGGCTGGCATGCACGCCACATGTCAGCCGTCACGATCCACGGGCTGAATGACCTCTGGACGTTTCGGTCCCTTCTCTGTTTGATTTGGGGGTCATCAGGGGGGCAACATCATGGGCTTCGATTATGTTATCGTTGGCGGAGGATCGGCAGGATCGACCCTTGCGGCGCGGTTGACCGAGGACCCGAATACCACTGTCTGCCTGCTGGAAGCCGGCGGATCGGGCAAAAGCCTTCTGGTGCGGGTCCCCGCTGCGGCTATCGCCGCTTTGCCCGGGCGGCCGAAACTGGGCAACTGGGCCTTTGAAACCGTCCCGCAGCCGGGCCTGAAGGGGCGCAAGGGCTACCAGCCGCGCGGCAAGGGTCTTGGCGGATCCTCGGCGATCAACGCGATGCTCTACGTGCGCGGCCATCGCAAGGATTATGACGGCTGGGCCGATCAGGGATGCAAGGGCTGGTCCTGGGATGAGGTTCTGCCCTATTTCCGCCGGGCCGAGAACAACGAACGCGGCACGAATCCCGATCATGGTGCAAGCGGACCGCTGCAGGTTTCCGATCAGAAAAGCCCCCGCCCGATCACGCATGCCTTCGTCGAGGCCGCAACGCAGTTGCAACACCGGGTCCGCGACGATTTCAACACCGGCGAAACCGAAGGCGTCGGGCTGTTTCAGGTCACGCAATTCCACGATCCGGCGCGCAACGGGGAACGCTGTTCCGCGGCTGCCGCCTATCTTCATCCGGTCATGCAAAGACCTAACCTGACAGTGCTGACCGGGGCGCATGCCACGCGCATCCTGTTCCAGGGCAAGCGCGCCACCGGCGTCACCTATCGGCTTGGGCGCGAGGACAGGAAGGTCGACGCGCGGCGCGAGGTCATCCTTTGCGGCGGCACTTTCAATTCGCCACAACTGCTGCAACTCTCGGGGGTTGGTCGCGCCGAAGATATCAAGAAACACGGCATTGCCATGGTTCATGAACTGCCAGGCGTGGGGCAGAACCTGCAGGATCACCTTGATTTCATTCTGGCCTACAAATCGAAGGACACGGATAACTTCGGAATTGGCCTGATCGGCACGATCAATCTGATCAGACACATGCTGCAATGGCGCAAGGACGGGACCGGCATGATTGCAACCCCCTTTGCCGAGGGCGCCGCTTTCCTGAAAACCGACGACGCGCTGGATCGTCCGGATATCCAGTTGCATTTCGTGATCTCGGTCGTGGACGATCATGCCCGCAGATTGCATCTGGGGTATGGGTTTTCCTGCCATGTCTGCGCATTGCACCCCCATTCGCGCGGGTCCGTTTTCCTGCAATCACCCGATCCGATGGCGCCTCCCGGTATCGATCCGCAATACCTGTCCGATCCGCGCGATCTGTCAGCGACGATCAAGGGGGCAAAGATGGCCCGCGCGATCATGCAGGCGCCCGCCTTGGACAGGTATCGTCACAAGGAACTGTTTCTGCCCGATACCCTGACTGACGCGGAATGGGAGGATCACATCCGCGCGCGTGCAGACACGATCTATCACCCGGTCGGTACCTGCCGAATGGGTATAGATCCCCTGGCGGTCGTTGACCCCGAATTGCGGGTTCATGGTCTGGAAGGGCTACGCATCGTCGATGCGTCGGTGATGCCGACACTGGTAGGCGGGAACACCAACGCCCCCACGATCATGATCGCGGAAAAGGCGGCCGACCTGATCCGCGGGGTACGGGCCACCGCGCGCGCGGCCGCGCGCTGATCCGGGTCAATCGAAGCGCACGGGCAGGCGGAAACTGTAGGCGGGATCAGTCAGGGCCGCCGGCGCGGCCGGTACCGGGCCGGCCTTTCGCACCGTGCGCAGCGCGACCTGGTCAAGTGCCCCCTGCCCCGAAGACCTGGCGATGGTGACCGTCTGGATCACCCCGTCGCGCCGCACGGTGATCAGCACGGTTACGGTCCCGCGCCCCGAGCCTTGCGGCCTGGCCCGATCAATACGGTTACGTATCTTTCCGCCCCATTCCGCCAGTAACGACTGGCGCGCCGATGCGGTCAGAGTGGCAGTATCGGACGGCCCACTTGTTCCCCGCGCAGAGGTGGCCCCTGCCCCTGCGGCGGTTCTGGCGGTCTGGGGCGCATCCGCGCGTCTTGGGGCGGGTGTCGTCCTGGGCCGTTCTGCCCTTGCAGGCGCCTCGGACGCCGGTCGCGCCTTTGGCCGCGTCGCGGAGTGCGGGGCGCTCTGCGGTACAGGCGGCTGTACCGGCAGGGCGGATGAAATCGCCGGCAACGGACGGTCCTGCGCGTTTGGCACTGCCAGGGTTGGCCGCAGCGGCGCAGGTGGGCGCGGTTGCGGAATGGCCCTTGTCACGGGCGCGGTATCGGCTGTGGGCGCCGGCACAGATGGCATGGCCGCTGGCAAAAGCTGATCCACTGCGGGCGGGCGATCCCATGCCGCGACCATGTCGGACAGGCTGGCCGAGGTCGCAACCACGGTCACCAGCGCCTCGCCCCCCGATCCGGCGCTCTGGCTGCCTTCGGGCAAGCTCTGGAACGCCGCAACGTGAAGGGCAAGGGCCAGGCCCGCAAAGCTTGTGAATTCGAACAGACCCTTCATCTGTGGTTCACCGTCAGGTTCAGATCGTTCACCCCGGCTTCGGACAAACGGGTCAGAAGCCACGCGAAAGTTCCACCATCAAGACCTGCATCCGCCTTCAACACAACGGTCTTCGGGCCATTTTGCTGGCTGGATATCAGTGCGGCAAGGGCTGCATCCCCGCGCAGGTCGCCGTAAGCCAGCTCGCCCTCGGCCGAGACATGCAAGACCGTCGGTCCCGCGGTATCGGCGGTTTCGCGTGATGCGGCACCGGGAAGGGTCACATCAAACGGATCAGGCGGCGCGATTGTCGCGCTCAGCAGGAAAAAGATCAGCAGCAGGAAGACGATATTGATCATCGGCACCAGTGTTTCGGCCGCGGCACGTCGCTTGCGCGACCCTGATATCCGGAACCCGCCCTGCATCATGGAACCACCGCCACGGCGGTATGACCCGCCTCCCGCAGCAAGGTGATCACCGAAACGAGGCGCTGCAGGTCTGCCCCGTCACGCGCCCGCAGGATGATCGTATCCGTCGGGGCGGTCGTCAGCGCGGCAACATCGCGCAGCAGCTCATCCGGGTTGCGATCCAGACCGTTCAACCTCTGGCCTTCGGGAAGCACATCTATCAGGCGCGGCGGCCCGGAATAGGTCTGGCCGACACCGCCAATATCCAGCGGCACCTGTGCCTCCTGACCAAAGCGAGAGGCCAGCATGAAAAAGACCAGCAACAGAAACACAACGTCGATCATCGGCGTCAGGCTGGGTTTGCGCCGTGGCCGGGGGCTGTCGATGGTAAAGATCATCGGCCCACCTGCAACAACGGATCACGGATCAGCAATTGGGTCACCGCGTCTTCCAGATCGGCTTGCAGATTGTCGGCCACGCTTTCGAACCACACCAGCGCGACACCGGCCGGGATGGCAACCGCCATGCCGGCGGCGGTTGTCAGCAGCGCCTCCCAGATGCCGCCGGCCAGAATGGTCGGATCGGCCTGCGCGCCCGAGGTCTGAAGCGCCTGAAAGGCCGTGATCATCCCAAGCACCGTGCCCAACAAGCCCAGCAACGGCGCGATGGTCGAGATCAGCTCAAAAGCGCGCAGCCCGCTGCGGGCTTCCGCAAGTTCGCGCCGCGCAACGCGCAATATGTCGTCGCGCGCCGCGTCACGGGACAGGGCCGGATCGCGCAGGGCCCGCATTGCGTGGCCCAACACGCGGGACCGCATGCCGCGCGGCGCGCTGAGCTGCCCAAGCGCGGCATCATCCTGGCCTGACAACCACAGGTCAACAGCCTGGTCAGCCTGCGCGCGCTGCCACATGCCACGTAGGGCCAGACGCCATGCCTTCCACAGGATCAAGGCCAGCGTCAGCACGGACAGCAGCGCGATGATCCACATCACGATCCCGCCGCGTCCGATCAGGCTTGCCATGACACCAAGGTCGATCATCTTGCCCCCTCCAGGGTCATCCCGCGCATGTCCGGGGCGGAATCCTTATCCAAGATCATAGGGTTTCCCTCCGGTCTCGGCGATCCATTGATCCGCACCCTCGCGCACAGCAGCATAGACCGCCGCAGCAATCGCCTTGCCCTGCGGCGTATGAAGCCCACAAAACGGCATGTCACCCTCTGGCGCCGCGACAACGATGCAATCCGTGCCGGTTCCGGTCGCAGGGCCATCCGGCGTGATGGCGCCCGAATCCAGAACCGCGGCTGTCCGTGCCGCGCTGGCAATGCTTTGCGCCTCTATCAGGCCGATATCATCAAGAGGCTGATCCAGAATGACCGCGATGTTGATCGTGCCATAGGTGGACCTTGCGCCGGCACCGAAACCCCGGTTGTCCCCCGCGCGTTCCGCGTTTGACAGGCCCACGGTCGCCACGGCCTGCGCGCAAACGGACCCGACCCTGCGTTCGGCCTGGCAGAATGTCGCGATCTTGCGCGATGTCAGCATCGCCACGGCATCCGCCATGCCGCGCGCCTTGCAGTCCTGCGCCAGCCAGGCCAGTACATCGAAATCCTCTGTCAGATCCGCGTTTCGCACTTCGCGCCACAGGATGTGACGCGCCCGCACAAAGCCGCCACGATGAGGCGCCCAGCTGATCATGCGCAACTGCTGTCCAAGGTCCAGGCCAAGCCAGGGGTGTTCCAGACGGGGCGCGATCATAGCACATCCATCGGCTGAAACACCGGCCCCATCGGGCTGTCCTGACGCCAGATCGACACGCCGAAGACCTGCGCCACAAGGTCCGGCGTCAGAACCTGGCCGGGGTTCCCATCCGCAATCACCCGCCCTTGATGCATCAGAACAAGCCGCGTGCAATGACGCGCTGCCAGACCAAGGTCATGCAGCGACACGACAACGGCCCGCCCCTCGCGCGCCAGCTCGGCAAAAACCTGCATCGTCGCAATCTGTTGCGCGGGGTCAAGCCCGGCAATCGGCTCATCCGCCAGCAACAGCGGCGTCTGCTGCGCCAGCGCACGCGCGATCAGCACGCGCCCCTGTTCGCCACCGGACAACTGCGTGGCGATCCGCCGACGGAAACCATCCAGACCAAGGCGCAGTATGGATTGCTCGATCGCATGGCGATCAGCGTCGCTGATCTTGCCGCCGCGGGGCAGATGGGGCACTCGCCCCAGTGACACCAGGGTTTCGACATCCACCGGCCAGGCAATCTGCCGCGATTGCGGCAGAAAGGCCGCGGCCCGTGCACGATCCACCGGGCGCATCCTGGCAAGGTTGGACATGCCCTTGAAACGCTCAAGCCCCAGCGCGGCGCGCATCAGCGTGGTCTTGCCTGCCCCGTTAGGTCCGATCAGACCGACGCATTCGCCCGGACCGACCGCCAGATCGACATGATCCACGACAGGGCATTCGCCGCGCAGAACGGTCAGGTTTTCAACCGCAAGCAGGGTCATCTGATCTCACCCCGCGTCTTGTAGATCAGATGCAGGAAGAAGGGCGCCCCGATGATCGCCATCAAGACACCCAGCTTCAGATCACGATCCGGCAGGATCAACCGAACCGCCAGATCGGCCCCCAGCACCATCACCGCCCCACCCAACGCCGAGGCCCACAGCAGCGCGGACGGGCGCGCGCCCACGAAAGGCCGCAGCACATGCGGCACGACAAGCCCGACAAACCCGATTGCACCGGCCACCGCGGTGGCGGCCCCCACGCTTGAGGCGATACCCAGCACCAAAAACATACGCGTCCGTATTCCAGACAGACCCATCGAGGCCGCCGCATCTTCGCCCAGCGTCAGCACATCAAGCGCGCGACCCAGCGACAGCATCAGAACCCAGCCGATCAGCATGAAGGGCAGCGCGACCAGCACATGATCGAACGACCTGTCCGACAGGGACCCCATCATCCAGAACACCACTTCGCTTGCGGCAAAGGGATTGGGCGACAGGTTCAGAACCAGCGTCGTCATCGCTCCCGCCAGCGCGCTGACCGCGATTCCCGCAAGGATCAGCGTGAGGGATGATCCGCGCGGGCCGGCCAGCAACAGAATCAGCAACACAGCAACCAGCGCACCGGCCAAAGCCGCCAATGGCAGCGCCAGCCACCAGGCGGCGACCAATCCGGTCTGCAAGGCAATCACCGCCCCCAGCGCGGCAGAGCCGGATACGCCGATCAACCCCGGCTCGGCCAGCGGATTACGCAGATAACCCTGCATCGCAGCCCCGGCCAGCCCCAAAGAGGCCCCGACCAGCACCGCCAGGATCGCGCGCGGCAGACGTATCTCGCGCATCACCAGGGTGGCCGCCTCGCCTTGCCCCAGAAACAGCGCGCGCAGCGTATCGCCCATGCCCAGCCCGGCAGGTCCGATCAGGATCGACAGGGCAAACAGCACAAGACACAGCGACACAAGAACAAGCGCCAGGGTTTTCTGCGGGCTCATTGCATACGCTCCCGTATGTCAACAAGACGTGCGACGGCGCGCAGTACCAGCGGCGTGCCGCAAACCCATTCCGCATCGGTCAGGGCCGCCCCGTCCTTGCGCGCGCGCAGGGCACGCAAGGCAGGATGATGCAGCACGTCCTCGGCACGTGACGCACCGGGATAGACCTGCCCCGAGACCACAAGATCCGGCATCAGCAGAACCAGTTGTTCAAGCGGGACCGATCCGGCAATGGTGATCCCGGCATCCACCGTGGCATTGGTCAGACCCGCGGCGACAAGAATCTCATGCGCCAGCGACTTGTCACCCGATGTGTAGTTGTTCGCATAATGCAACAGCGCCGAAGGCGCCGTATCGGTATCGCCCTGCAACAGCGCAAGATCACTGTCAAACTGCGCTACCATCGCCTGTGCCTGCACGGCGCGACCCAAAGCATCGCCCATCTTCAGGATATTGGCGCGGATTCCGTCGAAATCACGCTCTAGCGGGAATTGCAGAACGTCAACGCCCAGACGCCGCAACAGGCCGACAGTGTAGGGATCGCTGTAGATACCGGCCAGAACCAGATCAGGCTGCATGGCGAATATCTGTTCGGCCTGCCCGTGGTTCACCGGGTATTTCGCCGCCTCTTCGACCATGGGCGAGGCCAGAGGATCCAGCGCGATATGCGAGACCGAGATCAACTGCCCCTCGTCCGCCAGCATCATCGCCAACTGATCGGTACACAGGTTCATCGACACGACGCGGGCGGGTACATCCGCCTGCGCCGCCAAAGGGGCAGCACCGTACAGCGCCGCCCCGAGTGCTATGGTTCTAGAAGCGGCTAGAAATACCGACATAAAAAGCCCGATCCGAAGTCGCGTAACCCGCAACATGCTGATATTGCTCGTCGAACAGGTTATCGATGCGGAAGGTTGCTTCCAGGCTGTCCGAGATTTCATAGCGGAAGTTCGCGTTTACAACCGTGAAGTCATCCATCTCGACCCCGAAATCGTCAGGTCGATCTGCAACATGCTGGATTGCAAGGCTTGCGCGCAAACGCTCTGTGATCTCACCATCAAGCGACAATCCAATCTCGTGACGGGGAACCCGGTTCTGACGTGTTCCATTCGGGTTGCGCGCATCCGTGTAGGTATAATTTGCTCCAATGGAGAATCTGTCGCCAAGCGGCAGTTTTGCAGAAAGTTCCAGCCCCTTGGTTTCCGATTGACCTGTCACGTTTTCGTAGATGGATGGTGTGCCAGAGACGAAACCGATCCGGTTCTCGACTGCCAAGTAAAAGGCAGTGGCTGCCAGAACTCCACCATTGTTCAAAGTATAATCGATTCCAATCTCGGCGCTGTCCGAGCTTTCGGGTTCAAGCGCGACGTTCCCAACTATCGAGAAAAGCGGCTCACCAAAACGCTCGAAGATCGACGGCGCGCGATAGCCGCGGGCTACAGCACCGCGCAACGTGACGTCGTCACTCACTTGCCATGCCGCTGCCAGACGGCTCGTCGAGAAAGTACCGAAGTCGCTGTTTTCATCCACCCGTGCGGTCAACGAAATGTCCATATCTTCGGAAGGCGCCCAGAGGCCCTGCACGAAGACACCGGAAATCCGGGTTTTGTTACGGATGTCGCTGGGTGTCAGAGCGGTTTCTTCGGTACTGTCGGCCCCGTACACGAGAGTCAGGGAGGGTGAGATTTCCGTTGTACCCTGATAACCAAAACCGATCCGACTGCCATCATAGCGGTCACGTCCAGGGCTGAAGAATTCCCGGGTGATGTTATAGCGCGTGACGTCGAAAAGATGCTGAGTATTGCCCGTCTGATACTCGGCAAACAACCGTGTTCCGAATTCCTGCCGCGTCTGGCGGTTATCCCCGTCTGCAAGGAAATCGTCATATTCGCTATCTGTGCGTTGCGCAAAAATGGAAAGCCCAACAGCCAGAATATCATTGACCTGATACTTCCCCGAGAGGCTCAGACGGTCGCTCTCAAAGCTGTCATCCTCGAGCGTGGGATCTTTCGGCAATGTATCGTAAGTCGAAAAACCGCCTGTCTTAACCTTGGACAGCGTAAGCGCTGCCTCGAAACGGTCATCCCGAAACTGAAGCGTATACTGGGCCGATGCTGTATCGAAACTCCCGACCTCAGCCGCAAACCGTTGCGAAAATCCGGTTTCAGTCGCGCGCTTGGTCGTGATGTTGATCACCCCTGCGACGGCTGAACCCCCGAACAATGCGGATTGCGATCCGCGCAATACTTCGATCCGACCGATGTCAGCAGTCGTCAGATGGCCGAAGTTGAAGCCGACCGTGATGCCGGTCGGGTCATCGACGCGGACACCATCAACAAGAACCGCAACATAACGCGAATCTGAGCCGCGCAAACGCAGCGTGGACTGTTGGCCCAAAGCACCTTCAGTCGCGACGGAAATGCCTGGAAGACGGCCAAGGAAGGATGACAGCTGTTGATCCCCTGCTGCGGCCAGCTCCTCATCCGAAACCACGGTGACGCTTACACCTGTGCGTGACAATGCTGTGGGCACGAGGTTAGGCGAAAACACGATCTCGTCTAGATCGAAAACGGGCGCATCCTGCGCGAAAACGGGGGCGGTGCCTGCCAGCAGGATTGCCATCAGGGAAAGGGGGTATCTCATGTTTTTCTCCGTGAACGCCCCGAAAGGCGTGTCCAAGTCCATAATCTGTCGTTGGAAGGAGAGACTCCTCCGCAGACGGTGCAAATGCCACCACTACGGAAAAACCGTTATCCACAACGCGCCCCGCGTCCGGATAGGGTGATCATCCTGGCAGGTCTCCTGACTTGCGGGTCAAAGCTTGGCTGAGTCTTCCCAGGGTTTGATCCCCAGTGACGTGGTTCAGCGTCGCTCACCGCTCACAGTTGCGGGGGCAGTTCCGGAATGACGCCATGGCTGACGCGCACCGGATTCCCATTTTAACCGGACGGATACCCGCCCGGACCAGAACAAGGATTTGGGTAAACAGAATCCGCCAGACTCGCAACAGATTTCTGGTAAGGTCAAGCCACGGCCAGATAGTCCGCTAGAGGATCACGTCAAGGCCAGACCGCCTTCAGACGGGTCCGGCCTGCCTGAGCGCCTTGCCAAGCGCGGCAATGCCTTCGCGAATCCTGTCCTCGGACTGTGCAGAGTAATTGATGCGCGCATGATTGGGTTGCTCATCCACGGGAAAGAAGGTTGCACCGGGCACATAGGCGACACGCGCCAGCGGCAGCGCCACATCCCGCATGAAAGCGGTTGCATCGAAACCGGCAGGAAAGGAAGCCCAGGTGAACAGACCGCCCTCGGGGTCGGTCACGGTCACATCCTGCGGGAAATGCTGGCGAATCGCGTCCAGCATCACCTCTTTCTTGTGCCGGTAGCTGCGGCGCAGCAGGTCGATATGGGCCGTCAGATCGAACCGGTCCAGAAACAGGCTGGTCGCCGCCATGTTCAGGGTCGAGGTCTGGGTATCCGCCGCCACCTTCAGCAGCGCCATTTTTTCCAGAAGGGCAGGCGCGGCAACGGCCCAGCCGATCCGCAGACCCGGCACCAGAACCTTGGAAAAGCTGCCCAGATGGATGACACGGCCTTGCGTATCCAGCGATTTCAACGTGGGCAGGGTTTCGCCCGCGAAACGTATGTGGCGATAGGGCGTATCCTCCAGCACGATGACGTCGTACTGATTGGCCAGCGCGATCAGATGCTTGCGACGCTCAAGCGATAGGGTCACGCCGGTCGGGTTCTGAAAATCCGGCACGGTGTAGATCATCCGCGCGCGGGGATTGGCCTTCAAGGCCACCTCAAGCGCGTCGGTCCTCATCCCGTCGGCATCCATGGGAATGGCGACATAGGCGGGCTGGCTGGGGTTGAAGGCGATCAGCGCGCCAAGGAATGTAGGATCCTCAGTCACGATCACATCACCCGGATCGACCAGCATCTTTGCCGCAAAATCAAGACCTTGCTGCGATCCTTGCAGCACAAGAACATCCTCGGGGCGGCAAGGCGTGCCATCGTTCACCATCAGCGCCGCGATCTGTTCGCGCAGCCGTGGCAAACCATCCGAGGGGGCATATTGCATCGCGGCACCGCCAGGCGCGCGGATCACATCGCGAAACACCTGCTCAAGCTGCGCGGCCGGAAACAGGCTGGCGTCAGGATAGCCGCCGCCGAACGAGATGATCGAGGGGTCAGCTCCAAGGGCCAGAAGTTCCTTGATGGCGGAAGGTTCGACCTTTTCCATCCTCTGCGCGAAATGGGGTGACATCCGTTTCTCCATCGCTCCTGCCCTGCCAAGGGACACGCAAACCCGCACCGATGCAAGCGGTGGCGGCGTCACGGCGTTCTGACTGGGCGCGACGGTTTGACATGCTAGTTTAGCCCCATGCCGCGCAATCATCATATCATGACCCGCCGCCACCTGATCGCCGCAGGTGCTGCCATCTTGGCCGGCCCGGCGCTTGGTCGGGAAGATCCCTGGAAGGCTGTCGCAGACCGCGCCCGCAGGCTGGAGCAATGCCATGCCCTGATGATCCGCATCGGCGGTGATGATGTTCTGGCTGAACGGTTCCGGGGTCCGGGGCTGGATCGTGCGGTTCCTGTAAAATCCGTGTCCAAGACGATCGTTGCTGCCCTGACAGGGGCAGCCCTTGACCGGGGCGAGATTTCAGGCGTGACCGCAACGCTTGCCGATGTGGCGCCGCGTCTGATCCCGTCAGGGGCCGATCCGCGTGTCGGCGCGCTGACGGTCGAGAATCTTGTCACGATGCAGGCCGGGCTGGAACGGACCTCGGGACAGAATTACGGGGCCTGGATCAGCAGCCGCGACTGGGTCTCGGACGCGTTGTTGCGCCCCTTCGTGGCGGAACCGGGTGGCCGGATGCTGTATTCAACAGGAAGCTTTCATGTACTGGGGGCGGTTCTGGCCGAAGTCGGCGGCGCCAGTCTGCTGACATTGGCCCGAAGCCGTCTTGGCAATCCGTTGGGGATGGAGATTCCGGCATGGACCCGCGATCCGCAGGGCCGATATCTTGGCGGCAACGAGATGGCCCTGACCCTTTCAGACATGGTCCGGTTCGGCGAGGTCTATCTGTCCGCCGGTGTCTGGGAAGGTACGCGGGTCTTGAGCCGTGACTGGGTCAATGCCTCGCTGCAACCGCGGACAAGCTCGCCGTTTTCCGGTCTTGATTATGGCTATGGCTGGTTCCTTGGCCGCGCCGCAGGGCAGGCTTATGCGCTGGCGCGCGGCTATGGGGGGCAGGTTATCTGCATCGTGCCGGGGCTGGATCTGTCGATGGCCCTGACGTCGGACCCGACCCGCCCGGCCCGCAGCCAAGGCTATTTCGGTGACATCATGCGCCTGATCGAAGACGCCGTGATTCCGGCGGCAGCGCAGGTGTGAAAAAGGGGGCTTTCGCCCCCTTCTCAATCGTCAGAAATCCAGGTTTTCGACATTCAACGCGTTCTGCTGGATGAATTCGCGGCGCGGTTCCACCACATCACCCATCAACTTGGTGAACAGATCGTCAGCCTCGGCCATGTCGTCGATCTTGACCTGCAAAAGCGTCCGCGCTTCGGGGTCCAGCGTGGTTTCCCACAGCTGTTCAGGGTTCATTTCGCCCAGACCCTTGTAGCGTTGCAGCGACAGGCCCTTTTCGCCTTCTTTCAGGATCGCATCCAGCAGGTCCAGCGGCCCATGGATCGCTTGCGACCGATCCTTGCGGATCAGCTTGGCGGGCAGCGTGTAGACCTCGCGCAGCGCAGCACTCATCTGGCCCAGCTTGCGCGCCTCGCCCGACCGCAGAACCTGGCCATCAAGGGTACGAACCTCTTCGACACCGCGCAGCACGCGCGACAGGCGAATGCCGTGATCCTGCGTGATCCGCCCGGTCCAGCCACGTTCATATTCAACCGCGATCTGGTCGAGCCGCTTGGCGACGGCATCGGCCACGCCTTGCAGATCGGCATCCGCGCGCCCCTGTGCGAAAGCATCGGCAATCGCGGCCTGTTCAAGGATATGACGGGGGTAATGCGTTGGAAAGGCTTCCAGAATCCGGCGAACCTGACGGGCTTCCTCGACGATGCGGACCAGATCCTGACTGGTGATATCTTCGCCGGAACCAAGCCGCAGCACAGCCCCTTCGGTGCCCTGGTCGATCAGGTAATTCTCAAGCGCGGTCTGATCCTTGAGGTAAACCTCGGACTTGCCGCGCCCGACCTTGTAGAGCGGCGGCTGCGCGATGTAGAGGTATCCGCCTTCGATCAGCTGCGGCATCTGACGGTAGAAGAAGGTCAGCAGCAGCGTCCGGATATGCGCGCCGTCCACGTCGGCGTCGGTCATGATGACGATCTTGTGGTAGCGCAGCTTCGAGATGTCGAATTCATCGCGTCCGATCCCGGTGCCCAGCGCCATGACAAGGTTGCCGATCTCCTGGCTGCCCAGCATCCGGTCGAACCGCGCGCGTTCCACGTTCAGGATCTTGCCGCGCAGGGGCAGAACCGCCTGGGTGCGCCGATCACGACCCGTCTGGGCCGAACCGCCGGCGCTGTCACCCTCGACCAGGAAAACTTCGGTCTTGGAGGGGTCCTTTTCCGAGCAATCCTTGAGCTTGCCGGCAAGATAGTTCACGTCCATCGCCGTCTTGCGCCGTGTCAGTTCGCGCGCCTTGCGCGCTGCTTCGCGGGCCAGCGCCGCTTCGACGATCTTGCCGACGATGACCTTTGCCTGCGTCGGATTTTCCTCGAACCATTCGGCCAGCTTCTCGTTCACCAGGTTCTCGACCGCGGGGCGCACTTCGGAGGACACCAGCTTGTCCTTGGTCTGGCTGGAGAACTTCGGATCCGGCACCTTGACGGACAACACGCAGGTCAGACCCTCGCGGGCGTCATCGCCGGTAAAGGCCACCTTTTCGCGCTTGGCGATGCCGCTGGACTGGGCATAGCTGTTGATCGTCCGCGTCAGCGCCCCGCGGAACCCCGCCATATGGGTGCCGCCATCGCGCTGCGGGATGTTGTTGGTGAAGGGCAGAACATTCTCGTGATAGCTGTCGTTCCACCACATCGCCACTTCGACGCCGATGCCGTCTTTCTCGCCGGTCATGTAGATCGGTTCCGACATGATCGAGGATTTGGACCGGTCGAGGTATTTCACGAATTCCCGCACGCCGCCTTCATAGAAAAGCTCGGTCTTGAGGGGTTCTGCCGGCCGCAGGTCTTCCAGGATGATCCGCGCGCCCGAGTTCAGGAACGCCAGTTCGCGCAAACGCTTTTCCAGGATTTCAAAGGAGTAATCCAGGTTCGAGAAGGTCGTGGTCGAGGCCAGAAAGCGCACCTCTGTACCCTTCTGTCCGTTGGCATCACCGACCACGCGCAGGTGTTCCACGGTATCGCCGCGTTCGAACCGGGCGTAATGTTCCTTGCCCTCGCGCCAGATCCGCAATTCCAGCCAGTCGGACAGCGCGTTCACCACCGAGACGCCCACACCATGCAGGCCGCCCGACACCTTGTAGGAGTTCTGGTCGAATTTGCCGCCCGCGTGCAGCTGGGTCATGATGACCTCGGCGGCGGAAACGCCTTCGCCCTCGTGGATGCCGACGGGTATCCCGCGCCCGTTGTCACGCACGGACACGCTGTTGTCGGGGTGAATGATCACATGGACATGGTCGGCATGACCGGCCAAAGCCTCGTCAATGCCGTTGTCCACGACCTCATAGACCATGTGGTGCAGACCCGACCCATCGTCGGTATCGCCGATATACATGCCGGGCCGCTTGCGGACGGCCTCCAACCCCTTGAGAACCTTGATAGAATCCGCGCCGTATTCTTCGGGGATCTTTTCGTTGTCGGACATTCCGCCAATCCTTCTTGATTTCGGGATTTTATACGAAACCTTGGGGGGAATGTCACGTCATTGCCCCATATTTTGCGCTATACGAAGGGGATTATCAGGCCCACGAGGCACAGCAACGCCCCCGCCACGATATTGACCCGCCTGAGGGCGCTGGGCGATGTCAGAAGCCGCCTTGCGCGGTCCACCGAAAGCGCCATCAGAAGGTTGCCCATCAAGGGGATCGCGCAGGAAATGGCAAGGATCGCCGCCACATCCACCCAAGTGATCCTGGTCAGGTCAAAGAAGCCCGGCAAGACGCCCATGTAGAACAGGACCGCCTTGGGGTTGCCGATGATCACCGCGACACCGGCCATGAAACCGGCCCAGCGGCCCGGTCGGGTCAGGCGGCTGTCCGTGCCGATCATATGGCCTGCATGCCGGATCAGCATCACGCCCATGAACAGGAACATGCCCGCCGCAACATAGCGCATCACGATCATGAACCCGTCGAAGACCGACACGATCCACGCAACGCCAAGGATCGCCAGCAAGGGCCACAGGATATCGCCCAAGACCACGCCCACCGCCAGCGGCCAGGCCGACGCGAAGCCGCCTGACAGCGCGCGGGCCGTCAGCGCCACCCAGACGGGGCCGGGCGTGAGAAACAGGATCAGGATGGCCCCCGCGTAAAGCAGCAGATCGGTTGGCGAAGCGGTCATGTCCGGGCTTTCGGAATAGGTGGTGAATAGCGTGACGTCTTATCGCGCTGAAATCACCGATGTTCCAGCCTCTTCCGTGACCTCGAACATCTGCGCGCGCGTGGCAATGGTATCGAAAAGTTCGGGCCCGGTGCCTGTCATCCAGGCTTGCGCGCCCAGCGCGCAGATCTCGTCGTAAAGGGCGGCGCGACGGTTTGCATCCAGATGCGCCGCGACCTCATCCAGCAGCAGCAGCGGCGGCGCACCGAAGTCACGGGCCAGCCCCCGCGCATTGGCCAGGATCAGGGATACCAGAAGCGCCTTCTGCTCGCCGGTCGAGCAATCGGACGCGGGCACGCCCTTGGCGGCATAGACCGCGTAAAGATCGCTGCGGTGCGGCCCCACAAGGCTGCGCCCTGCCGCCAGATCGCGGAACCGGCTTTCGCGCAGCGCATCCAGCAGATCAGCTTCGGTTTCGGGCATCTCGCCTTCGGTCTGTTGCAGGTCCAGTTCAGCGGCGGGAAAGGCGGTTTCGGCCTGATCCTGCGCGGCGCGCAACAGGTCCAGCGCCGCAAGCCGGTTGGCATGGATCGCGGCGCCGGCGCGGGCCATCTGCGCCTCGATCGCACCATACCAATGCGTATCGCGCACCTGGTCCTTGAGCAGACGGTTGCGTTCGCGCATGGCTTTTTCGTAGGTCAGGCTGACCTCGGCATGATCGGGAATGAAGCTCATCGTCATGCGGTCCAGAAAGCGCCGCCGCCCTTCGGCCCCTTCGATCCACAGCCGGTCCATCGCGGGGACCAGCCACAGAACCCGTGCAATCCGGCCCAGGGACAGCTGTGTGGCCGCCTTTTCATCTATCGTAACCTGGCGCGATGCCCCTTCCTCGGACCAGATTGCAATTTCATGTATCTGATGCAGGCTGCGTAAAACCCCCGTGACCTTCCAGCCCAGGGATTCGGGGCGCCGCGCCATATCTGCGGCACTGGCCCGACGCAGGCCGCGACCCGGCGAGAACAGCGATACCGCTTCGAGAAGATTGGTTTTTCCCGCGCCATTGGGCCCGAAAAGCGCAACTGGCCGGGAATCCAGCGCCATGCGCCCCGCCCGGTGCGAGCGAAAATGCGACAAGGTCAGTTCAGTCAGAAAAAGGCCAGACACGCCCCGGCCTTTCCTTGTTCAGAACAGCGCGGCGCGCCCGTCACACCCGCATCGGCATGACGACATAGACCGCCGACATGTCATTGCCTTCGCGCATCAGCGTGGGATCACCGGCAGAGTTGAACATGAACACCGCGTTTTCACGATCCACCTGGCTGGCGATTTCCAGCAGGTACTTGGCGTTGAACCCGATTTCCAGCCGCTCGTCCCCATAGGCGACGGCCAGCTCTTCCTCTGCGGCGCCACTGTCGGGCGCGTTCACCGACAGAACCAGACGGTCTTCGTCCAGCGACAGTTTCACGGCGCGCGAGCGTTCCGACGACACGGTGGCCACACGGTCGACAGCCGCGGCGAAATCGCGGGCATCCACTTCGAGACGGCGCGAATTGCCCTGCGGAATCACCCGCGTGTAATCCGGGAAAGTCCCGTCGATCACCTTGGAGGTCAGGGTAATGTCAGGCGTCGCAAAGCGGACCTTGGTTTCCGAGACCGACACCGCGATCTGCATATCGTCATCGTCCAGCAACTTGCGAAGCTCGCCCACCGTCTTGCGCGGCACGATCACACCGGGCATGCCTTCGGCCCCGGCTGGCAGCGGCGCATCAATCCGCGCCAGGCGATGCCCATCGGTGGCCACGCAGCGCAGGACCTTTCCATCTTCGCCGTCGGACACATGCATGTAGACGCCGTTCAGGTAATACCGGGTTTCTTCGGTCGAAATGGCGAATTTCGACTTGTCGAACAGCCGCCGCAACATGCCCGCCGGGGCACTGAAATTGCTGGCATAATCCGAGGAGGCCATGACCGGAAAATCTTCCTTGGGCAGGGTCGCCAGATTGAAATGCGACCGGCCTGCCTGCACGCTCAAGCGGCCAGCGGCGCTGTCATCCGACAACGTCACGAGGGATCCATCAGGCAGCTTTCGCACGATTTCATGCAGCATGACCGCCGACACCGTCGTGGACCCGGCGCGTTCGACCTGCGCGGGCGCCTTGTCCAGCACCTCGATATCCAGGTCAGTGGCGCGGAAGGTCACGGTATTTCCTTCGGCCTCGATCAGCACATTGGCCAGGATCGGGATGGTATTGCGCCGCTCGACAACAGATTGCGCCTGCGACACGGCCTTCAGAAGCGTTCCGCGTTCGATGCTGAGTTTCATTCCGTCGCTCCTATCCGCTACCGGCCTTGCGCCCTGGTCGCCCAGCCATGCCGGGATGGGCAAGGTATCCCAAATACCTGCCCACTCAAGGCTTTTCTTGCGTTTTCGGGTGGAAAAAGAAGCCCGTCAAGTACCGAGAGACCGCCTCGGATGCAAAAAGCCCCAAGACGGTCTACCAATGCGATGAAACAGGCTTAGGCCTCGAGTGTGCGGCGCAGCATCTCGATATCTTCGGCGATCTGGCCATCCTGCACGCGCAGCTCCTCGATCCGGCGCACGCCATGCATGATCGTGGTGTGATCGCGCCCGCCGAAACGGCGTCCGATCTCGGGCAGGGAGCGGCTGGTGAGCTGTTTGCACAGGTACATCGCCACCTGACGGGGGCGTGCATAGCTGCGGACACGCTTTGGCCCGATCATGTCGGACAGGCGGATGTTGTAATGCTCGGACACGCGGCGCTGGATCTCTTCGATGGTGATCTTGCGTTCCGAGGCCCGCAGCACATCGGCCAGGCAGTCTTGCGTCAGCTCCATCGTGATTTCGCGGCCGACCAGGCTGGCGAAGGCATAAAGCCGCGTCAGCGCCCCTTCGAGAACACGCACATTGGTGCTGATCCGGTGTGCCAGGAATTCCAGCACCTGGTTGGAAATCTCAAGCCCCGGATACTGAAGACGGTAGGCCTCGACCTTGGATTGGAGAATTCCAAGGCGCAGTTCGTAATCGGTCGGATGCAGGTCCACCACAAGACCGCATTGCAGCCGCGATTTGATCCGGTCTTCCAGATCCTTGATCTCTCCGGGGGCACGGTCGGCCGAAATGATGATCTGCTTGTTCCCGTCCACCAGGGCATTGAACGTGTGGAAGAATTCTTCCTGCGTGCTGTCCTTGCCCGCGATGAACTGCACGTCATCGACCATCAGAACATCAACCGCGCGGAAAATCTGCTTGAAATCCATCATCTTGCGATCGCGCAACGCCTGCACGAAACGGTACATGAACTGTTCCGCGGACAGGTAGACCACGTTCAGGTCGGGCCGCCGGGTCTGAAGCTCCCAGGCGATCGCGTGCATCAGGTGGGTTTTGCCAAGACCGACACCGCCGTAAAGAAACAGCGGATTGAACGTGACCGGGCCACCTTCGGCGACACGGCGCGCAGCGGCATGGGCCAGTTCATTGGGCTTGCCCACGACAAAGCTGTCGAAGGTGAAGCGTCTGTCCAGCGGCGCGCCGGGTAACTGATCGGCGCCAAGGCTGGGCGCGGGGGCCGCGTCGGACAGGGGCGCCGACACAGATGCAGCCGTCGGGCGCTGGGCCGAATTGGCGGGCACCCGAAAATTCACGCGGCGCACAAGCTGGCCGGACTCTGCCAACTGGTGAAGGATCAGGTCACCGAAGTTCTGGGCCACATAATTTCCCAGGAAATTGGTCGGAACATGGAACGTGGCGACGCCTTCCGAAATGTCGGAAAATTCCAGCGGCTCTATCCAGTTGGCATAGTTATTCTTGCCCACAGTGCCGAGAAGTTTCCGCTGCAGCTGTCCCCATTGTTCTTGTGTCATTCTACCCCAAGTCCCGCCTGTTCAAGTCCCGCAACATCACAAGACCCTGGGTCAACGGCACACAGCGGACCCCACACTGCCGCAGCGGCAATGAAGCAAGACCCGTGTTGCATGACCGATCAGCACATCATGTCTGGCCTGCAAACTGCACCCGGTCCCAGCGGATGCATGTCACACTAACTCACACACAATGCACAATCTGAGGAACATGGTTCACCGCAGATGCGGTGTGTTCGATAATCAGACGAAAAACCATGAGCAACTATGGCCTTTCTTCTGCTTGTCGACGCCGTCCAGCCTTTAAAACAAGGCTATTCAGCACCCCTGTCCCCCCAGGGCGAAGTGACTCGCAAGGTGAAATTACCAATTGCCGTGAAGCCTAAGCAACCGAACTATGACCTTGACTCACGCTTTTCGAAAAAGAATCTCTCGGGGGCGAAACGGTGCCCGTAAAACATGAAAAAAGCGCCGCCCGGTGAAACCACGGACGGCGCTTTTTGTGTCAATCGGTTAGGCTGTTCAGCCCAGCGCTTTGACCCGAGCGGCAAGGCGCGAGATCTTCCGGGCAACGGTGTTTTTGTGCAACACACCTTTGGTGACGCCGCGCATCATTTCAGGCTGTGCAGCCTGAAGTGCTGCGGCAGCGGCGGTCTTGTCACCAGATTCGATGGCTTCTTCGACCTTGCGGATGAAGGTACGGATGCGCGAACGACGGGCCTTGTTGACAGCGAAACGGGCTTCGTTCTGACGGGCGCGTTTCTTGGACTGGGGCGAATTTGCCATGATGTTTTCCCACTTTCCGGGTCAGTTGAATATCTATCGCGCAAAAGGCCCGGACCGGGTTTCATCAACCGGCTGATTCTGACCAGAGCGGGTCTCACGCGCATGTAGCGGGGTCCTTACGGGATTTCGCGCCGATTGGAAACCGCAAAAATAACAGGGCCGGCGTGTCTGCCGGCCCTCCCTCTGGCCCCCGGCCCTGATTCAGCGGTCGCGGAACTGGGGCGTGCGTTTTTCCATGAAGGCGGCCATGCCTTCCTTCTGGTCTTCGCTGGCAAAAAGCGAATGGAACACGCGGCGTTCGAACAGCAGGCCCTCGCGCAGGGTCGTCTCGAAGGACCGGTTCACGGCTTCCTTGACGACCATGACGGTGATCATGCTTTTCTCGGCGATCTTCTGGGCCGCGCCCATCGCCTCTTCCATCAGCTTCTTCGCGGGCACCACGCGGGACACGAGGCCCGAACGCTCGGCTTCCTCGGCATCCATGAAGCGGCCGGTCAGGTTCATGTCCATCGCCTTGGCCTTGCCGATCGCACGGGTCAGGCGCTGCGTGCCCCCCAGGCCCGCGACGACGCCCAGGTTGATCTCGGGCTGGCCGAATTTGGCGGTATCCGATGCGATGATGAAATCGCACATCATCGCCAGTTCGCACCCGCCGCCCAGCGCATAGCCAGACACAGCCGCGATGATCGGCTTGCGCACGCGCAGGATCTGTTCGCTTTCAGGCGTGAAGAGGTCACCCGCGAAGACATCCACAAAGGATTTCTCGGACATCATCTTGATGTCGGCCCCTGCGGCGAATGCCTTTTCCGACCCGGTGATGACGATGCAGCGCACCTTTTCGTTGTTCTGGCACCCGGTCAGCGCATCCGCCAGCTCGCCCAGCAGCTGGTCGTTCAACGCGTTCAGGGCATTGGGGCGGTTCAGCGTGATAAGGGCTACGTGGTCTTCTACTTCGACGATGATCGTCTCATAGGCCATGAATTCTGCTTTCGCTTGTTATCGACAAACCCGATTGAGTATCAGCTTGGCGGCGCGGATCAAGTTATCTTTGGCAGAGCGGACAGTAGAAGCTTGACCGCCCCGACTGCACGATCCGCGCGATGGTGCCGGTACAGCCTTCCGCGCGGCAGGGTTCCCCCTCGCGGCCATAGGCATCGAAGCTGTGCTGAAAATAGCCCAGTTCGCCATCGGCCTGCCGGAAATCGCGCAAGGATGATCCGCCAGCCTCGATCGCCTCGGCCAATACCTGGCGAATGACCGGCACCAGTCCGGCCACCCGCGCCGCAGCGATCTGCCCGGCCTTGCGGCGCGGCGAAATACGGGCGCGGAACAGTGCCTCGCACACATAGATATTGCCCAGGCCCGCCACGATGCGCTGATCCAGCAGCGCCGATTTCACGGGCGTGTTGCGCCCCTTGAAGGCCGCGACCAGATAAGGCTCGCTGAAATCGTTGCCCAGGGGTTCCGGGCCGATCAGCGCCAGCAGCTTGTGCTGATCGGCCGTTGCCGTCTCAAGCAGGTCCATCGCGCCGAAGCGCCGCGGATCGTTGAAGGTGATCCGCGCACCATTATCCATGTCCAGCACAACATGGTCGTGTTTTTCCGCCGCCGGGTGATCATGCACGAAGCGCCCCAGCGGATCGCCTGACACCAGCATCCGGCCCGACATGCCCAGGTGGATCAACAGCGTCTCGCCGCTGTCGAGATCGGCAAGGATGTATTTCGACCGGCGTCGCAGCCGCAGCACGCGCCGCCCGGTCAGACGCGCCGCCATATCCGCCGGAAAGGGCCAGCGCAAATCGGGACGGTTGACCCGCGCCAGTGCGATCACCTGCCCCTCCATCACCGGGGCAAGGCCACGGCGGACGGTTTCAACCTCGGGCAATTCGGGCATGGGGCCACCTTATGGGCATGACTGCGGCAACGGACGCGACAAGGGGCGCATTGCAGGCCCCTGTCCGCGCCCTATAAGAAGGGTGAGAACAAGGAACGGCAAGGCCAGATGGACGAGCAAGAGAACAGAACCACGCATTTCGGATTTCAGGATGTACCCGAGTCGGAAAAGGCCGGGCGCGTGCGCGGCGTCTTCGGGTCTGTCGCGTCGAAATACGATGTGATGAACGACGTGATGTCCATGGGCATCCATCGCGTCTGGAAAGATGCGATGATGGATTGGCTGGCCCCGCGCGCGGGCACCCGGCTGCTGGATGTCGCAGGCGGCACGGGCGACATCAGCTTTCGCTATCTCAAGCGCGCGGGATATGCCCATGCAACGGTTCTGGATCTGACCGAACCGATGCTGATCGAAGGCCGCAAGCGTGCCGAAGCCGAACAGATGGCCGGGATGCTGGACTGGGTTGTCGGCGACGCCATGGCCCTGCCCTTTGAGGACAACAGCTTTGACGTCTATACGATTTCCTTTGGCATCAGGAACGTGACCCGCCCGCAGGAAGCCCTGAACGAAGCCTATCGCGTGCTGAAACCGGGGGGCCGCCTGATGGTGCTGGAGTTCAGCCAGATCCCCAATCCGGCGATGCAATGGGCCTATGACCGTTATTCCTTCAACGTGATCCCGACCATGGGAAAGATCATCGCGAACGATCGTGACAGTTATCAGTATCTTGTTGAATCCATAAGAAAATTCCCGGATCAGGAAACATTCCTCGGCATGGTGAAATCGGCCGGTTTCGAACAGGCGAAATATCGCAACCTGAGCTTGGGAATCGCAGCGCTGCATTCCGGCTGGAAGATCTGAGATGCGCGGACCTCATAACATCTGGCGGCTGATCCGTACCGGCGCCACGCTTGAGCGGACCGGCGCGATGGAGGTTGTGCTTGACGCATTCAGCGCCCCGCGATTGGTACGGATCGTGCTGCGCGGCATGGTCTGGCCCTTCCGCTGGCTGGGCATCAAGGGCGATGTGACCATGCCCCCGGCAACGCGTGCCCTGACCGCGCTGGGCCCGGCCTACATCAAGTTCGGACAGGTGCTTTCAACGCGCCCCGATGTGGTGGGCGACGAACTGGCCATCCAGTTGCGGGTGCTACAGGACAAGCTGCCGCCATTTTCGATCGAACAGGCCAAGGCCAGCGTCGAGGCGGAACTTGAACTGCCGGTAGACGAGGTTTTCTCGGAATTCGGGCCGCCGGTTGCCGCAGCCTCCATCGCACAGGTGCACCGGGCGCGTCTGCGCGGTACAGGCGAGGACGTGGCCGTGAAGGTCTTGCGCCCAGGAATCGAGCGTGCCTTCCGCAAGGATATCGACGCGTTCTACTTTGCGGCCGGGATGATCGAATTTCTGTCGCCCGCATCACGCCGCCTGCGGCCGACGGATGTGATCACCCATTTCGAAGGCGTCGTGCTGGGCGAGCTTGACCTGCGGCTTGAAAGCTCTTCGGCCTCGGAATTCGCGGCGAATACCGTTGGGGACGCAGGTTTCGGCCTGCCGGAAATTCAGTGGATGTTCTCGGGCCGGCGCGTGATGACCATGAGCTGGGTCGGGGGCGTCCCGCTGGGCGACAACGCCGCCATTGACGCGGCCGGACATGACCGCCGCGTGCTGGGCGAACGCGTGCTGCAACTCTTTCTGAATCACGCCTTGCGGGACGGCTTCTTTCACGCCGACATGCATCAGGGAAACCTGAAGATCGCGGCCAATGGCGACATCATCGCCTATGACTTCGGGATCATGGGCCACATCGACGAATATACCCGCCGGGTCTATGCCGAGATCCTGTTTGGCTTCATCCGCAAGGATTACAAACGCGTGGCCGAGGTTCATTTCGAGGCAGGCTACGTGCCCGCGAATCGCGACGTGGATGAATTCGCGCGCGCCCTGCGGGCCGTGGGCGAGCCGATCTTCGGAATGGACGCGACCCAGATCTCGATGGGGCGGCTTCTGAGTTATCTTTTCGATGTCACGGAACGATTCGGCATGGAGACGCGGACCGAGCTGATCCTGTTGCAGCGCACCATGGTGGTAGTCGAAGGGGTAGCCCGCAGCCTTTATCCGCAAATCAACATCTGGCAAGTCGCGAAACCGATCGTCGAGGATTACATCAAGCAAAGCATCGGCCCCCGGGCTGTGCTGCGCGATCTTGGAAAAACCGCGCAAGTGATGGCGCGTTTCGGTCCGAGACTGCCCGGACTGGTCGAAGCCGCGCTGATCCGGCAGGCCACGGCGGGCGATCCGGAACCACGGCCCAGCCGTTGGGCACCTCTGCTCTGGATCGGCCTTGGCGCTCTGACAGGGGCCGGCGGCACGATCGCCACACTGGTTTTTCTGGGCTGACAGTTCAGCCCGAAAGATCCTTCAACGCCGCCAGCTCTGCCGCCAGTGCCGCGCCATAAGCCATGTCCGGCCTGTCCTGATGGATCTTCCACAGACAATAAGCAGCCATGCGCCAATGCAGAACGGGTTGAAGGGCATCCAGCCGGTCCGCCGCCGCCGGATCATCATATGCAGCAAGGAACGCGTGCTTTTCATCCGGCGACAAAACCCGGCCACGGGCGATCTGCTGCATGGCCGGCGAGAGGAATATCGCCAGATCAAGAACGGGATCACCCAAGGCCGGGCATTGCCAGTCGATCAGGACAGGAAGGGCATCCAGATCATCGGAGGTGCAGACAAGATTGTCCGGCACCGGATCGCCATGCAGCAGGCAACGAATACCTGACGGCGGCATATGTCGCAGCGGATCAGGCCGCGGAAGACGACCCGCTTGCGCCGCCGGTAGCGTGGCGATCATCGCACGTGTCTGTTGGGCCAGCGCGTCCGTCCCGTCCGGCGCGGCGGGCAGGGCCGTCAACGCGGCCGTGACGGGCCTTGCATGCAGCGCCTTGAGGGTTCTTGCCACCTTTTGCGGGCCTTCGCGCCAGACCTTTCCGGCCTGATGGCGATAGACAAGGAACGGGTCTGTTGATGACCCTGCTGCATATAAAAGCTGCGGTGCAAGGCCGGTTCCTTCCAGGGCTACAAGAACGCGCGCCTCATCCGGTGGATCGTTTCGAAACAACGGTGTGGCGGCGTTGCTGGCATAGCGCTTGACGACGCGAGCACCCCTTGGGTCCTCGACCTTCCATAGATGATTGGTGCGCCCGCCGCGCAGCACAGTCCAGGTTTGATCAGGCATGATCTGTCCAGACTTGATCAGGTCACTGACAACGGCTGAGGGCGGCATATTCTGTAACTGTGAATGATCAGGCATTCGCGCCGATTTCCGTCGGTGTTTTCATCGTTTCGCACGACCGCTGCCTTCCTTTCCGGAAAGGTGTGTCGGGATGCGTAAACCTGACGTAGACCGTCCTGCCGTCAAAGCCCAGACAAGATCAGAGCGAACTTAATTGCGCAATGCTTTGACCTGTTCGGCATCGATGCTGGCCCCTCCTTCCATGACAAGAACGGTTCGGCCGGCTTCAAGCCGTGCCTCTTCGATGCGGTGATAGACCTCTGCGGTGGTTGCGCCGGTCAGGCCGCCATCGATGTAGTTTTCAACCTCGAAACTATAGAGACCTGGGGCAAAGGACTGGCCTGCCGCGTCGCGGCCTGTCCATTCGAACATGTCCTGAGTCAGTGACAGGGGCAGGCTTTCCACGACCGTGCCCTGCGCATTGCGGATCACGATTCGCGCGGCATCGGCGGTCGGCGACACGGTGGGGTAGACCCTGACGGGAAAGCCGTCGAACTGGGCCGGCATCGGCGCGCGCGCCTCCATCCCGACCCAGGAAGCCAATTGGGCCATGCCCATCTGACCCATCTGGCCGGACAAACCGGACAGCAGATCATTGGTCATGACCTGTTGTTCCACCGACGAGAAAGTTGCCAGCTGCACGGCAAAATCAGTGGATTCAATCGGGTTGAGAGGGTCCTGATTCTTGAGCTGCGTTGTGAGCATTTTCAGAAATGTCTCAAAATCCGAATTGATGACGGGCCGCGGCGCGGCTTGCGCCGTTTGTATCGCAGGGCGCGTGCCCACAGTGTCGATGCTTGTCATGATCTCTTCCTATATCCGAATATCAAGGCCGCTATCCTGACGGCCCGCACGTGTCGCGGGGGCGGCTGCCACCCTGTCGCCCGATGCACTGGATGGCGTGGCGGCGTGGCCACCGTCCTGGCGGTTTTCCTGTCCTTGTTTCTGCTGACCGAATGAGAAATTGATCGTCCCGTATCCCAGATGGCGGAATTCCTGGGCAAGCTGGTCGATATGCCGCCGCATCAGGTCCAGTGTTTCGGGCCGTTCCGCCAGAATATTGACGGCTATCCCACCTTCAGCCATGGCCATGCTGATCCGTACCTTTCCCAGCTCCGCCGGGTTCAGATGCAGGTCAACAGGCCCGTCGGCGGCGCGTGTCGCGACGTCGGCAATCTGCTGGGCCACATGTCTCGGCAAATCGAGCCGCGGCATACCGGCTTCGGGACGCGGCAGCGCGGTTGAGGTGCCGATCGGGGAAATCGTGGTGAACTCTGCCGCGTCCTCTGTGGTTTTCTTGTCAAAAAACCCCTCCATGATCGCAAAGGCATGCCCGGCATGGTTCATCGCAAGTGGGACCATTTCTTGCGCGCCTTGCACACGAGGCGGCACCGAAACGGGAACCTTCGGCGTATTCACCAGAGTTTTCTCAGGCGCAGCAGACACTGTTTCACCTTGAGTCGGCGACGTCTGACTTTCTGTGCGCCAAGCGTTGCGGGTAACGATCTCTGCTTTCATGGGCACAGGTGTGGCATTGCGTGATCCCTGTGTCGTTGCAAACGGGACTTCAGTCTTGGGGCGCGTTTGATCAACGCGGCCTGGCAATGACGGGTTCAATGGTACAGAAGACAGCATGACAGGGTCCGCCGCCACCCGGCCAGGCGACGTCGGCAATGGCGCGGGACCGGCAGCGGCGCCCGCAACAACAGCAGCATGCGTCTGGGCCGATCCAGGGGAGGACGTCTGTCTTTCAGCGGCCACCGACAGCGGAATTTGCGCGGCTGGAGCTTCCGCCGATGGTATGGCTTTGGTCACACCCGAAAACGCAGGATCGGGCCTGACCAAGACCTGTTCAACCGCGCGTCGTGGCAGCAGGCCGGCAGGCACATCCCCCGGTTCCGCGGTAGCTGCAGATTTTGGATTTACGGGAGCGTCTTGCCAAAACCCGCCACCTGAAAAAGACGCCCCGGACCCGGCGGGCACAGCAATGCGGCCCCATCCCAAGGCCGGCGTCGATTCGGGCACACCCGCTGATCCGGCAGGAACATCACGCCCGTCCCGGGTCATTGGGGCAATCGGACTGCGCGCGGCGCTGGCTACGATGGTGAATTCCTGCAAGGACATGGAAGCACTGCTGACCTTGGTCCCGCCACCGTTCTGGATTGTTTTGTCGACCGGGGCGAAGAGCGCGAAATCAGCGCCCGGATCCTGATCGCCGCCCAATGGCTTGACTATATCGAACGGCACGCCTGACACGTGCAGGTATTCCGCTGGCGAGTCCGGTCTGTGCACAAGGGTCTCTGAATCCGCGGTTTCATCGACATTCTGATGCCAGGACGCCGCCTGCACCGATTCGGCAGCGCGTGGGATCAGCTGGAAAACAGGGGGCCGCAGGCTGACGGTATCGCCGATGAAAATGTCCGAGCTGTCAGTTTCCGGGCCCGTGGCGGATTCTGCCAAAGTTGCCGGGTCATCGACCCCGGCGGTTTGTGATTCTGGCAGATATGTCTCTGATTCAGCTTCATCTTTTTCCGATGCCGGGCGCAGGGGTATTTCCGATTCCGGGCGCGCCGTTGCTTCGGAGGCGGAACCGGTTTCTGTTGCATGTGTCGCGCTGGGCGCAACCTTGTCGATCTGCGCCATGAAATCCGCGAAATCAGGCAGATCCGTCAAGAACGGCTGTGCCTGACCGTCAGTTATCTCGCCGACGGAGCGAACAGGCAGCATATCCCCCTGAGATACAGGAAAGCTCTGGGGGAAGGTGGGCGTCAGCGGCGCAAGGGACATTCGGTTCTCCGAAAAAATCTGTCTTGTCCCATGATGCACACATGTCGTTACCGGTTCTTTACCACCAGCAGGGCATGCTGGAAAAAATCACAGCAATTGGAGCAAACCCATGCCACAACCTCCTTCCTCCGCCCTGCCCTCCCAGATTTTGCAGGCGCCTGCGCCGAGACCGGAAAAGTCACCGCTGCGCGCCGCCGCCGAACAACTGGAGGCCGGTTTTCTGGCCGAAATGTTGAAATCCGCGGGGCTTGGCAACACCAGCCCATCATTCGGAGGGGGCGCAGGAGAGGATCAGTTCGCATCATTCCTGCGTCAGGCACAGGCCGAAAGCATGGTCAAAGCCGGCGGAATCGGCCTTGCCGAAACCCTGTATCACGCCTTGAAGGAGCGTCAGCATGAAAACGAGTGACCCGGTCCCGTCGAAACCAAACGCGATCCCGCCAATTCTGGGGGAATTGGATGACCTGCTGGAGCGGGAGCGCGACGCGCTGCTGGCCGGCGATCTTGAGGGGCTGTCCCGAATCCTGCGCGAAAAGGAACAGGTGATCGACCGGTTGAACCAGCTTCTACCGCCGACCTTTCTCGATCTTGATGTCCTGAAGGACAAGGCGCTGCGAAACCAGGCGCTGCTGGACACCGCACTGGAAGGAATACGCGCCGTAGCCGACCGCGTTTCGGCCCTGCGCCGCGTCCGGGACACGCTGGAAACCTATGACCAGACGGGCCGAAAGACGACCTTTGAATCCATGCATAAAGGCCGCGTGGAAAAACGCGCCTGAGCGAAGATTTGCGTCAAATCCTTCGCAAATCCGGGTGTCGGCTTAGGACTCCCTTAGGACTCGGCGGTCATGTTGGCCTGGCATCCAATCGGATGGCGCAAGTAGCGGATCGATCCGTTTCTTGCAGATGTCAGAAGGCAGGCGTCCGGACGGTGTGTCCGACTTCATGTACCGGCGCAAAACCGCGCCACGAGTCAAAGGAAATTCAAGCTATCGCCATCATGGTGACCTGCTTTCCTTTTCTGGTGACCGTTCTGGCAATCCTCAGGCAAGCCATTGGATTGCAGCAGTCACCTCCGAATATGCTTATCGTCAGTCTCGCATTGTTCCTGACCTATTTCATCATGGATCCGGTGTTCAGAACGGCCTGGAACGACGGCCTTCAGCCCCTTTTGCAAGAGACAATCGGAATCGAGGAAGGGTTTGAGAGGACAATGCAGCCTTTCAAGATATTCATGGCCGGACGCCTTGATCCCGATACATTCACGTCAATGGCGGAACTTCGCCCCGATGCAGCCGGTATGCAACCTGGGCCAGAGGCCCCCCTTTCCATTTTGGTGCCAAGCTTTCTGTTATCTGAAATCGCCCGGGCTTTTCAGATCGGCTTTCTGATTTTCCTGCCCTTCCTGATCATCGATCTGGTCGTTGCAGCCGTTCTGATGTCGATGGGCATGATGATGGTGCCTCCAGCGATTGTATCCCTGCCGTTCAAGCTGGCATTCTTTGTCATCGCGGATGGGTGGCATCTGCTGGCGAGTGCGCTGGTCAGGGGTTATTCCTGAAGGGGTCTCATCCTGTCGGCGTCACTTACGTCAAGCTGACCCCAAGTGGGCATGTTTCCGAATTACGGTACGTATGCTTATGATATTGACAGGACATCGCGGCATGGCTTATTAATAAGCATACTTATTAATAAGGATGAACCCAAATGCAGTATCATCTGAATGGATTTCGTACCGGCGATCCCGCGATTGCCAATGGCATTGCCCGCGACACCGCCCCGCGCGGCAAGGTGGATGTTCTGATTGTCGGCTGCGGCCCGGCAGGCTTGACGCTTGCGGCCCAGTTGTCAGCATTTCCGGAAATCGTGACGATGATCACGGATCGCAAGACCGGCCCCCTGGAGGTTGGCCAGGCTGATGGTATCGCCTGCCGTTCGGTCGAGATGTTCGAAGCCTTCGGCTTTGCGGAAAAGGTTCTCAAGGAAAGCTACTGGGTGAACGAGGTTGCTTTTTGGCGACCCGGTTCGGATGACACGCCTCTTGTCCGCGCGGATCGTATCCAGGATGTCGAAGACGATCTTTCCGAAATGCCTCATGTCATCCTGAATCAGGCACGCGTCCATGACTTCTATCTGGAAATGATGCGCAATTCCTCCCGCAGGCTTGAGCCCGCTTATGGGCGTGAACTGGTTGATCTGAAAACCACGGATGATCCGGATTATCCGATCCTTGCAACCTTCCGGGATTCCGGGGATGCGGGACGCACCGAAATCATTCGGGCCCGATACGTCGTGGGATGTGACGGTGCGCGAAGTACAGTTCGCCGATCCATGGGATATGAGTTGAAAGGCGAAGCAGCACGCCAGCTCTGGGGCGTGATGGATGTTTTGGCCGTGACGGATTTCCCGGATATCCGGCTCAAGGCCGCGATCCAGTCGGCCAAGGATGGCAGTATTCTGATCATCCCACGCGAAGGTGGATACATGGTCCGGCTCTATATAGAACTGGACGCGTTGCACGGAGACGAGCGCGCCTCGGATCGCAACGTGACATCCGACATGCTGATCGAGAAGGCCGGAAAAATCCTTGCGCCCTATTCACTGGACGTAAAGGAAGTGGCCTGGTGGTCTGCCTACGAGATTGGCCAGCGTGTATGCGACGGTTTCGACGATGTACCCGAAGATGCGCGGGGCGCGCGTATGCCGCGGATCTTCATCGCCGGTGACGCCTGTCATACCCATAGCCCGAAAGCGGGGCAGGGAATGAACGTGTCCATGGCGGATACTTTCAATCTTGGTTGGAAATTGGCCGCCGTCCTGCGCGGGCAATCCACGCCGGCACTGCTGGATACCTATTCCGAAGAGCGGCGCGCCAAGGCCAAGGAGCTGATCGACTTTGACAAGGACATGGCTCGCCTGTTTAGCGCCAAACCCAAGAATGCGACCGAAGCCGCACAATTCCAGAGCTATTTCAAGAGGCACGGCCGCTATACGGCCGGTGTCGAGACGAAATACGCACCATCGCTGCTGACCGGCAGTGGCGCATATCAGACACTTGCCACAGGCTTCAGAACGGGTATGCGATTTCATTCGGCGCCGGTCATACGCCTGGGCGACGCGAAGCCAATGCATCTGGGACACACCCTCAAGGCTGATGGCCGCTGGCGCCTTATCGCCTTTGCGGCACAGGGCGATACAGGTCAGCCGGACATGGATATCGCTGAACTCTGTCGCTTTCTGACTGCGGGACCAATCGCGCGCTTTACACCTGCAACCGCCGATGTCGACAGCGTGTTCGATCTGCGTGCGGTGTTCCAGGCGTCACATCGCGACATGGTAGTCGAGGCATTGCCCGCTCTTCTGCTCCCGCGGAAAGGGAAATACGGACTGGTCGACTATGAAAAGGCGTTCTGCCCCGATCTGAGGAACGGCAACGATATCTTTGACCTCCGGGGCATAGACCGCCAGCAAGGCGCGCTGCTTGTCGTGCGCCCGGATCAATATGTGGCACAGGTCCTCCCCCTGAAGGCGTATGACGAAATCATGGCCTATTTCGACGGATTCATGATCCCCGCCTGATCTGCGGTCAGACCAGTGCAGTGAGCTACTCCCCGACTCTTGGACAGATTTCCGGGTTATTTAGGCTACTGCCTGCACCTGCTGATCGGTCACATCCTGCTAGGACAGTGAGTACCACGGATAGATCCGAACCGCACACAGAAGGATCACCGCAGGAAACCGGTGGCGCTTGAACGGCTGCTTGCGCGACAGAGAAACGGCCTGGCAACACCCGCACAAGAAGCTGGCTGTTCATGCAACAGTCCCCTTGGCTATGCCTGACAGGCGCGCTTTGGAATTGCTGATTTCAACCCATGCGGTACTGTTGTCAAAGTTTGAGCGGACGTTCAGAAGGAAACATTGGCCCGGCATGAAACATGTTTACCCTGTGCTGTTGTGCGGCGGATCGGGAACACGGCTGTGGCCGCTGTCGCGCAAGAGTTATCCCAAGCAATTCGTGCCACTTGTGGGCCAGCAGACGCTGTTCCAGGACACGGCCGCGCGGTTGACGGGGCAAGGCGCTGGGCTGGCCTTTCAGCGGCCCGTGGTGCTGACCAATGCGGATTTCCGCTTTATCGTGACCGCACAGCTATCGGCGCTGCAGATCGACCCGATGGCGGTGATGATCGAACCGTTCGGGCGCAACACCGCGCCATCGGTGCTGGCGGCGGCGCTGTACCTGGACAAGGTCGACCCAGATGCCCTGGTGCTTGTGGCGCCGGCCGATCACGTGCTGCCCGATACCGCCGCGTTCCATGCCGCCGTAGCCGAAGGGGCAAAGGCGGCGGAACAGGGTCGATTGGTGACCTTCGGCATCACGCCAGACCGGCCCGAGACCGGATATGGCTATCTGCAACTGGCGCAGCGCCCGGATGGTAGCGGTGCGGCCCTGCCGCTGGCACGTTTCGTGGAAAAGCCGGATCTGGCGCGGGCCAAGGTGCTGCTGGGTCAGGGGGATTGCCTGTGGAATGCGGGTATCTTCCTGTTCAAGCCACGCGACATGATCGCGGCCTTCGCGGCCCATGCGCCCGATCTGGTCGATCCGGTGCGCGCGGCGGTGGATCAGGCGCGGCCCGATCTGGGCCTGCTGCGTCTTGATCCCGGCGCCTGGGGGCAATTGCGCGATATCAGTGTCGATCATGCGGTGATGGAAAAGGCCGACAACCTGTCGGTCGTACCCTATGACGGGGTCTGGTCCGACCTTGGCGGCTGGGAATCGGTCTGGCGCGAGATGGGCCCGGATGCCGATGGCGTGGCCCTGGGCGGCAATGCCACCGCGATTGATTGCGCCGATACACTGCTGCGGTCCGAGGCGGAGGGGTTGCAGATCGTCGGTATCGGGCTGAAGAATATCGTGGCGATTGCCATGCCCGACGCGGTGCTGGTGGCCGACATGAGCCGCGCACAGGATGTCAAACGCGTGGTCGATATCTTGCGGGAAAAGGGCGCCGCACAGGCCGAGACGTTGCCCCGCGACCACCGGCCCTGGGGCTGGTTCGAAAGCCTGGCACTGGGTGGGCGCTTCCAGGTCAAGCGGATCCTGGTGCATCCGGGTGCTGCCTTGAGCCTGCAAAGCCATGTGCACCGGTCCGAACACTGGGTGGTTGTCGAGGGCACCGCGCGCGTGACCGTGGGCGACGAGGTGAAGCTGCTGACCGAGAACCAGTCGGTCTATGTGCCCGTGGGCGCCATTCACCGCCTGGAAAACCCCGGCAAGCTGCCGATGGTGATGATCGAGGTGCAGACCGGCGCCTATGTCGGCGAGGATGACATCATCCGCTACGAGGATGTTTACGGTCGCCAGGCCAGGGAATAGAGTCTGATCATGCAGAACATCCCCGCCACCTTGCGCGTTGCCTATCTGGTGAACCAATATCCCAAGGTCAGCCATACGTTCATCCGGCGCGAGATCCTTGCGCTGGAGGCACTGGGCGTGACGGTGGATCGTTTCGCCCTGCGCGGCTGGGATGGCGATGCGGTGGACCCTGTCGATCTGCAGGAGCGGGACAAGACCGCCTATACGCTGAAGAACGGGATCGTGGCGTTGATGATGGGTTTGGGGCGGCGTTTCCTGCGGCAGCCCGGCACGGTGTGGCAAGGTGTCCGGGCCGCGATGGCGATGGCGCGAGGGGGGATGCGACCCTGGCCCTACCATCTGGTCTATCTTGCCCATGCCAGCTGGATCCTTGACCGGCTGGAACGTCAGCCGGTTGCCCATCTGCACGCACATTTCGGCACGAACCCGGCGGAAATCGCCAATCTGGTGCATGTGATGGGCGGGCCGACCTACAGTTTCACAGTGCATGGCATGGACGAGGCGGACAATGCGCCGCGTTTGGCCTTTGACACCAAGATCGAGGCTGCGGGCTTTGCCGTGGCGATCAGCGCCTATACCCGCAGCCAGTTGATGCGGCATCTGCCGCCTGATCTGTGGCCCAGGATCAAGGTGGTGCATTGTGGCCTGCCCGAAAGCGCCTTTTCCGCGCCGGGAACCGAGGAAACCGGTCCCGATACGCCCGTGTTTCTGTGCGTCGGGCGGCTGAGCGGCGAAAAGGGGCATCTTGTGTTGCTGGATGCCTTTGCACAGGTGCGGGCGCATCATCCCGACGCGTTGCTGGTGCTGGCCGGGGATGGTGATCTGCGCGCGGTGATCGAGGCGCGGATCAACGCACTGGACCTTCGTGATGCCGTGCGGATCACCGGTTGGATTGGCTCGGATCAGGTGATGCGGGAATTGCAGAACTGTCACGTTCTGGTGCAGCCCAGTTTCATCGAAGGGTTGCCCGTGGTGATCATGGAGGCGATGGCGCAGCGGCGGGCCGTAATCTCGACCTTCGTTGCGGGGATACCTGAACTTGTCATTCCCGATGAAAACGGCTGGCTGGTTCCTGCAGGAACCATCGAGGAGCTGGCGCAGGCGATGGAGAACAGCATCACACTGCCGCAGACCAAGATGAGGGCGATGCGCAACGCGGCCTTTGACCGGGTCCGCGCGCGCCACAGCATCCTGACCGAGGCGGGCAGGCTGAAGGCCCTGTTTCTGGGTCAGGGCTGATTTTGGCGGGGCTGCGCAGAATCGCGGGGCAGATGGCGGCGACTTTTCCGCCGCCGATCCTGCGACGGCTTCGCAGGGTGCCGGACGGGACGGTTGCCGTGCTGTGCTATCACACGCTGGGAACGGATGATCAGGGGCCGGATGTCTGGACCGCACTGCGGATCAGGGATTTCCGGGCGCAGATCAAGTTGCTGCGGCGTTGGTTCGATGTCGTGGATATGGACACGGCCTTCGGCCAGGCGCAGGTCCGGACCCAGGGCAAGCCGCTGGCCGTGGTGACATTCGATGATGGGGATATCGGTCTTTATCGCCATCTGATCCCGTTTCTGGCGCAAGACCAGGTACCCGTCACCGTCTATGTCGCGACCAGCCAGATCCAGACCGGCGTGCCCTATTGGTTCGACAGGGTGATGAACGCGCTGCAAGCTCCGATTGCCATAGACCTGACGTTGGACGAGTTGGGCAAGTGGCGCTTTGGCGTACAGAGCGGGGCAGCGCGTTGGCAGCTTTTGGGCCCACTGCTGGAGACGATGAAGACCCTGGTGCCGGAACGACGTGCGTTACTCACCGAAAAGATAGAGGCGCAGGCGGGCAGGGGGGCAGAGCAGCGGGCGGCGCTTGGCCCGATGAGCGTGGCGCAACTGCAGGCGCTGGCCGCCTGTCCCGGTGTTACCATCGGCGCGCACAGCCATTGCCATAACCTGTTGGACCAGATCCCGATGAAGCAGGCGCGCGAAAGCGTTCTGACCTCGCGCGCGCTTTTGCAGGAATGGACCGGGCAGGATGTTCGCCACTTTGCCTATCCGAATGGCAATCACAATGCGGCTTTGCGGGGCATGTTGCGGGATGCGGGTTTTGCCACAGCCGTGGCGTTGGACAATGGACTGGCGCTTCCGGGGGGTGATGCCTTTGCCCTCTCAAGGATCGCGGTCGGACGCCATGATCCGATGTGGCGCATCAAGCTGCGTCTGGCGGGGCTATAGCGGTTATTCCCGCCTGAGACGCGGGATTGCAGCCAGCAGGATCAGTACCAGACCGGAAAGCTCCAAAATCCAATTCACACGCAGGGATTTCCATTCGGTAGAAATCAGGTGATCGACGTCATGAAAGCCTACGGCGCGGATCACAACGAACCCCAGAACGAAGGCAAAGCCCAGAACTGCCAGCGCGTTGCGGCGCAAGCTGGCGCGCAGAAACCATGCCAGTGCCACTGCGGTGAGCAGGGCGCCGGCAGCCAGCCCCCGGATGAAGCCGCGCTGCATGCTGGCGCGGTCGTCATACCAGCCGGTAAGTTGGGCGTGACAGCGGCCTATCGCGGTCAACAGGGATTGAAGATCCAGTTGCTTGTTCACCGCCAGAAAGGCCAGAACCACGCCAATTCCACCCCAGAACATCCGCTCTCGTGCCGCGCCGGGCCCGTCGAAAGAGTTTAGCACCGCCAGTGTCAGGGCGGCCAACGCGGCAATGACATAGACCCCGACGATGACCCAGCTCATGACATGGGGATCCCCGATGCCGGGGCTCCAGTTCTCATGCGCGCAGGCAAGGGTCTGGGCGAAGGTGTGGGACCAGTTGGACATGCCCCCTCAGATCAGCGAGAAATCGCGGGTGATCAGGGCCGCTGCGGCCACGGTGGCATTGGCCACCAGATGCGAGATCACCGCATCGGTCACCCGGCCACGGCGCAGCATCACCAGGGCGAAAACGATGCCCGCGATGGCGGCCGCGGCCCAGCGGCCATGCAGGGCGGCGAATAGTACGGTGGATACGGCAATGGCGATCAACCGCCAGACCATGCCGCCACGGTCCAGACGGGCCATGACATAGCCCCGAAAGAACATCTCTTCCACCAGCGGGACCAGAAACACCGTTCCGATCACGCGCAATGCGATCCAGACCGCCACAAGGGCGGCGGGCAGCGTGGCCAGCGCCATGGCAATGCCCGACGCCTCGTCCCCGCCTTTTTCGGCCAGCACAACCCAGAACAGGCCCACGGCCAGACCGCTGCCGATGGCGATCGGATCAGCACCCCATGGCAGGCTGCTGTAGTGATGACGGAAGGTCCAGACGGCGAGCGCCAGACCCAGCACGATCAGCGGATACCCCAGCGGGGGAAAGAGAAACAGGGCCTGCGTCAGGATTCCCGTCAGCATGAAGACGACAAAGGGCAGGATGCGCGCGGCCAGCGGATCAGTCGTCAACGGGGGTGCTGTGCGGTGGCGGGCGTGGTCGTGGCGCAGCCAGTTCACCTTCTGGATGGAATAGACAAGAACCAGCGCCAGCAGCGTGAAGAACATCCAGCCTGCGTAGCTGTGAAAGCCGTTCACGGCCAGTTCGGGCGAGACATAGGCGCCGATCAGGATCAGCACAGCGATACGGATCACGTTCAGAACCACGCTGAACGCCAGCCCCAGCGGCAGGACCGTCAACCAGTAGCGGCCCAGGCGTAGATCCTTGCGGAACAGCAGGCCGTAGAACAGCACGAAGGCGGAGACCAGGGCCATCCCCTCGACCCCGGAACACTGGCGCGCGATATGCACGGCGAAATCATCGATTCCGATGATATAGGTCGCGGCGTCGGCGTAGGTTTGCGTGCTGAACAGGCGCAGAACCTCATAGACTGCGGCAAAGGTCGCCTCGGTGATCACGCCCAGATCCCAGATCGGGAGGATCATGTCGGCCAGATCGGGGACCACTGCTGCGATCAAGAGCATGATCAGCGGCAGGAAACGGTCCTGTGACAGAACCCTGGCCCAGTCGCGCGGGGCCGCGATCCAGAACAGACCGCCGATGGCCCCAAGCGCCGAGCCGAGCCCCCAAAGGATTGTCCAGCTGCGAAAGCCCGTGCCGATGTCGACGCCGCCCGTCAGGATCAAGGGCATCCAGAGCAGCGCAACGCCGATCATGTGCATCACCATCCAGCCGCGCCCCCGATGATCGGCTGATGCGGCGGCAAAACCGGTGAAAAGCGCGGGCCTGGCCCAGACAAGGATGCCGAAGGTGGCAAAGACCACCAGACTGCGCGCGACAAGGCTGCGCAGAAAGCGGCAGGTGCCGAACGCGTCCGTATCGCCGCATTCGAAGGTGACGAAAAACTGGTATACGATCACGAGTGAAAGCAGCTCAGCCAGGAACACGCCAAGGATCATCAACCCCCGGTAGTTGTTTGTTGATCGTGCGCCGATCGTTTTCGTCGATGTCGAATGATTCATCCGTCGTCCTGCTGAAATGACTCAGGTTCCGCGTTATTTATGGGCTATGGGCAATAACGCCGTTTTATTCAAGTTATGTGGGGTATTTTTATGGCCTTCTGCACCCAAAAAAAGCGCATATGACGCCTATGGTGCTTTCAGGGCAATAAAGCCCGATAATCCATTGGGACCCTGCGTGCTGACTTTATCTGTTCGGCTGTCAGGCGCATCGCGTAAAAAGGCCGAACACATGACCGCAAGCCGCGTGTCGATGAGTGGCGTGTTTTGAGCGGCATTATACTCATCAATCGCAATGGCTTGCGGTGGTGTGATGCACCGAAGGCGTTTGGTCCACCCAGGACCCTCTACAACCGTTGGAAGCGATGGGGCGACAAGGGTGTCTTTGCCCGGATGATGGAGGGGGGCCAAGGTCTTCCTCTTCGCCGTCGCCCTCGCCGCGACCGTCATGTTCTGGCTATGACGAGAGAACGAGTCCTGACCCTAGCAACTGTTCTTGTTCATGGTGTGTTATCAGGAAAGGCTTTCAATCTTCCGTTGAGGTCATGTCGCAGGGTGCAGGCGCGCCAAAGCAGAGAAATCCTGGTTTCGGAAAGATCCAGGATGCGGAAAAGCAGTTTGCCCTATGCCATCTGGGCGCAAGTTGATCTGTCAATGGTGCCCCGGCAACATGTGGGGCCATCCCTTCAAGGCATCGGGTGTTGACGTGACACCCTCTGCGATCTTGAAAAAGTCGTAGACCCGCTGGCCATCAGGTGAAAAGAACTGATCTGCTGCGTGCTTCTGCAGTCCGGGACCGCATTCGCGATACCCTTCCTTGACGCAGTCAGCCATGATCTGTGCCGACTTCTCTGTCCAGCCCGCCATGTAATCGGCATGCGCTGTCGTTCCCTTTGGCGCTTTCTTCATCATGTCGGATGATAGATACCAATCGGAATCGAACGGGACATCGCTCCAATGGATGGTCTGGGTCAGTTGCGGAATGAGGTAGGGATGCGACAACGGACAACGGCCTGACGAATAGGCGACGTGCTTCGACCCCCCCGGGCTTGTGAGGACCGGAGAGCCGTCCTTGTTCACGGCAACGCAGTCGGGAAATTTGATTTCGATGGTAACACCATCATGATCGAAAACCCGGATTGTCGCCCTCCACAGTTCCTCATCAACCGTGCTGACGACCACACCGCTGGACCCTTTCACCTTGTCATTCGTGAGAATCTGAAGGCCTGCCGGAATGGGCTTTATCTGACGTCGATCTGTCACCCAGCTTTTGTAGTAAAGGTTGATCACCGTGGGCAAAACCACTTCGCCCTGCTCATTGAAAAGCGCCGGAACCCAATAGGCGGAACGGTTGGTGATACCACCGTCGCAGGTCGTACGCCCTGACGTTGCGATGCTTTCGCTCGTGCTATGAGCGTCCACATCAGTATTACCGAAAAACAGGTGAAGATGCGCAGCGCCTTCCTGACCAGGATATACGACCGGGTCATTGTAGGAAAAATGCGAAGGAACGCAGAAAAACCTGAATCCGTGATGGTCCAGGTTTTCTTTCCCGCCATGCGGGGCTGGCATCGAGCTTTCTGCCGTACCGCGGGTGACAACATAGCGATATTGCGAATGATTCACGGTTCCATGTGCCGAAGACGCACGCGCAGACTGTTCGGAAACCCACAGGTCCGGCAGGAACAGAAACGTAGCTGCGGCAAGGCATGTGCTGACGCAGGCGGTCAGAACCGATCGTTTTCTGGTTCTATGCATCGTGAGCATCGTCCTACCTTTCCATGACAAGGCCATATTCTCTTGGAGCGCAAAGCCAGCTGTTTTGAGTCCTTCGCATGTTCGTGAAATCTGCAGACTCAAGTTTACACTACCACAGCAGCAAAAGCTTGGTCAGCCTTGGCGCATTTGAAGAAAAATATGAACCGCAGACAAGATCACCTTCGACAACTGACCCGCGACATGATCAAAAGCCGAGACGAGCCAGTCGCCAGATCACTTTGCGATAGACTAACGGTGGCAGAATCTCTTGCAGGAACTGATGCCGTGCAATCTGGCGATCAGGCTTGTCCTGCGTGCCGGGGCGCGGTTTGAAAAGGGTTGTGTGACCCTTGCGCAAATCTGACCATGTCGCGGTGTAGTAGTAAAGCGCAAGAGACATCCGAGGGTCGCCATTTGGATTGTTGACGGGTTCCGGATTGCCGTGCCACGTGTCTGATCTTGTGTTGAAACAAACCATTCGATTGAATATCGGCGTGAAGGATTTGACCTTCTCGGTCATATCGGTGTTCCAGATCTCGAACTCACCACCCCATTCGGGTTTCCAGTCCTTGTTCAGGTATATCAGGACGTTCAGGCGGCGCTCGACGTTCAGCTTGCCGTGGTGATTGAAGTCGGCATGGATATCAAGATGTCCACCGTTTTGTGTGATATGGACCCCGCCACCGATAAAATAGGGGTCTGGGATCAGGCCGGAAATGCCGGTCAATTCTTCCAGGAAAGCCAGAAACGGCCGCGAGTTCAGCGCATAGAACAGGTTGCGTGTGTAAGGCGGCAGCCGTTCGGGCGAGAATGCAGATTTCAGCTTCTCCTGCGGGCGATTGAAGCTGGATTCCGCTTCCGGCAGCTGTTGCAGCTCCTGCAAAACGCGCTCCAGAACCTCCTCGGGAAGGAAATTGTCGAAGAAGCCGTAGGGATACGGTTCGCGACCCTGATAGGCGGCCGCATTCTGCTCTCCTACCTCTTTGGCAATCGCAGAGCGAAGAGAAAGTGTTTCAACATCAAAAGGCAGTACTGCATTGGTCATTTGCTTTTCTATGCTCGCGCTATTTATAATAATTCATCAAAACACTTCCAAAACACTATTGAAAGCATAACCTGAATGAACCCAGTATGGGCTGAATCTCTGTCAAGCCGGATGATTCAAAGAACCAAGGCAAATAGTTACACTAAAACGAGTGGCAAAAAGTAACATCCCGGCGTTGCTTTCGCAAGTTTCGAGGGTGATCCGGCAGATCCACAGCCATCCGAATTGCTTGTCGCAAAGAAGTTCAGGAAATTCTGCACGCGCATCACGCTCTAATTCTGCGGTCGCAGAACGCCCAGAAAGACATCCTCCAATATTTCATTGTAACGGCTTGCGCTTTCGACAGGCAGTTGACGGCTATGCAGCAACATCCATTCCAGAAAACTCATCTCTTGCCTGTTTGAAACATGGGCATAAGTCTTGATCAGCTCTGCCCGGGTCCATGTCTGGCTTTTGACCCAGTAGAAATCCGTAGTGCCATAATCGGCGAAGCAGAAACGATCCCGATAGGCCGTCCATGAGTCCTGAATTGTCCAGTCAGGTTGATGCCCCATCCGGGTCAGGAAATGGCTGGCAAGATAACATTCAGGAACGGTTTCTCGGCAAAGTTGGCCGATACTATACTTGCGATAGATCTGATCGCGGGCTTCGGTCCAGCGTTCGGAAACCTCCGCACCCTGAAGCGGCGGTGTCCAATAAGCCAGCATATCCTGCGCGTTGCCAAACAGGGATTGGTCGGTCACATGATAGGGTACAAACTTCAAAGACCCCTGCCCAAGCCCGATGATCCTGTGGTTCTGTTTGCCCGACACGGCCACCGGGAAGCTTTGCTGCATACCGATCAGGAAAGACAGCAGGTTGGGCTCGTAGAGACGCTGATCGGTGCGTGTCTTCATCACCCACTGCGCGCCCTTTTGAACGGCGTGGCGCACCCCTGCCCCAGCGCTGACGATCTGCATGTTCATGTTCGACATCCCCGCAAAAGCGGGCTTGTCGTTCTTCAGGACCGTGACCCCCAGATCGGCCACCTTCGCCAGGGCATTGGCGTCCTCGTCACTCCACGTTGACAGGATCAGCTCCGCGTCGGGCATGTTGCGCCGATACAGACGCAGGGTATTGAGGGTGAAATCATCCTCTTTCGCGATCGGGCCCTGCATGACAACCGCACAACCATCCGCACGGCAATCCGGCTCTGGCCAGGTTCCGATCTGATCAAAATGCTTGGGCCGTTTGTGATAGGTTGCGTACGCGTTTCCACGACGATTCTCCTGGTCCACGGACCAGTTCAACAGCCGTCGGATAAGACGGTTCCGAAGGTTGTTCATGCGGCCTGAATTCATTCTTGCACAGCACGTTGGGCGACTTCGGTTTCAAGGAAAGCATCCAGATCGGCCGGTGTTCCGATACCATGCATTCCATTGCCCGCAGAGCCGATGTCGAAACAGTCGATCCTGGCACCCTCGTCGATCAGCATATCATAGGCAGGAGCAACATAGAATTCGCCGTTCACCCGGTTTCCGGCCGCGATCATCGCATCTGCGGCGCGCACGAAATCGCTTCCTTTGGCGAAATTGTATATACCGACCGTCGCCTCGTTCGAGACGACCTCTTTCTCGACGACCTGAACCACACGGCCTGTCGCGTCACGACGCACGAAGGACCATTTCGGATCATCCGCCCACATCGTCATGATCAGCCCCGCCGCATCGCCAAGGGCCGCCAGATACGCGTTGATATCAGCATCGATATACTGATCGCAATTAGCGATCATCAGGGGTGCGTCGCCGTCGATCAGATCGCGCGCCAAAAGAACCGTGCACGCTGCCCCTTCGGTGATTCCATCGACATGGGTAATCGTGCAACCCGATGCCCAAAGCGCCAGTTTACCGGACAGGCCATAGGTCGTGTCATGTTCGCGCTGGATCAGAAAATGAAAGCGATGCGGCATGTCAGGCGTCAGGTTGCGGATGACCAGTTCAATCATCGGCATTCCCAGCACCGGAATCAGGGGTTTGGGAAGCGTATATCCAGCATCGACAAAGCGCTGTCCGCGCCCCGCCATGGGCACCACGATATTCAGCATTCGTATTTGTCTCCTGCGACGCTGGGGGTCTTGACCACGACGGTGGTCACATCGGTCAATGCCTCGAAATCAGTGTCCTGCCCGGGTTCGATGCGGACGATATCACCGGCTTCAAGCACCAGATCGTTCATCCGCGCGCGTCCGGTCAGGATCAGCGTGACCTCTGTCGCGATCTTGTGCATGTGCCGCGCCTCGACGGATCCGGCCTCATAAGTTTTGACCGCAACTTCGGCTGCATCGCTATGCAGCACGGTTGGTGCGAAATCCCCGACGAACCAGCCCTTGCTCATGTCGGACAGTTTGAATGCCTGCATAACGTACAAATCACCCTTTTGCTTTCAGAAGGTTGTCGTATTCCTCGACAGATTGTGGCGTGGCGAGCGAGATATAGCTGCTACGGTCGATCCGTTCGACACCGACCTTCATCTGCGCCAGGACCAATTCGTTCAGGCTGGGGCAGACAAAGAAACCGCCGTTCACGCTGGCATCCTTGCGGATCATCTTCTTGGCAGCATCTATGAAGAACCGGCCTTGCCGGAAATAGAAGACTCCGGCCGTCGCATTGCGGCTGATCGGGCGTTTCTCGGCGGCCTCGATCACCAGATCATTTTCGTCCGTCTGCACGAAGGACCAGCGCGGATGCACGGAATCGAAGACCACCGTTCCTGCATCCAGAGACCGGGTGCGGAACTTGTCCAGCACGGCCTTCAGATCGAAATCAAGGATCTGGTCGGCATTGGCGATCAGCAATTCCTGATCATTGTCGATATGTTCGATGGCCAGAAGCGCGGTGCAAGCGGCGCCTGCGGTGGGGCCATCGACGCGCATCACCTCGGCTCCGGGGGACAGCAGATGCAGTACCTCGCGCAGGTAGAAACGCAGATCGTCTTCCTTGCGAATGACGAAGATCATCTTCGCATCCGTCAGCGGTTTGAACGGTGTCAGCGTATGTTCGATCAACGGACGGCCCGCGATCTCGATCAGGGGCTTCGTATAGGCATAGCCTTGCTGGCGGAAACTCTCATCGCTGCCGCCCATCGGGATCAGGATGTTCATGCCATGGCCTCCTCTGCGTGTTGGATGGCTTGCAGCAGGCGGTCCAGTTGCACGTCCAAAACGTTCTGCACCACCAGAAGATGACAGCCAGCCGCTTCGGCAGCCTTGATGCCGTTGGGATTGTCCTCGACCACGAGGCAGTGATCGGGGGACAGTCCCAATTCCGCTGCTGCTTTGAGGTAGATATCGGGGTGCGGTTTGGGCTTGGTCACGTCTTCGTTGCTGACCATGATGTCCAGATATTGCCGCAGATTGCTTTTCTCCATCATCAATTCGACCGACGAGCGGATGGAGTTCGAGCCAAGGCCCAGTTTGTAGCCCCGCGCTTTAAGGTTCGAAAGCGCATATTCGTGCACAAACATGGGTTTGCACTTCAGATAGACCTGATCGACCGTATATTGCTGCTTCAGGTCGCTGAGGAACCCGTGCAGCCCGCGCGGAAGACCGCGCTCGGCTGACAGCATCTCAAGTTTCTTGCGCGTGGGCAGTCCGTCGAACGTCGTCAGGTGATCCGCACGCGAGATCGTGTAGCCGAAATAGCCCAAAGCGCGGTTGAGCGCCTCGTAATGCCATTCCTTGGCGTCGATCAGGACGCCGTCCATATCGAAGATCACAGCTTCAATGGGCATGACCGAAGTGCTCCTTTGCGGTTTGCGGATGATCCGTGCAGATCATCACGTCGTCATTGTTCAGCAGGTCCGCGGCCGTGGCGAGCCTGTCCCATACGGGCAGATGCGGCCGCCGGTGCAACTCGGGCGAGACAATGCAGACCCGACGACCGGCATCCAGATGGCGGCGGATCGTGTCGGCGTTCCACCAGTCGGACCCGAAGGCATCCAGCCAGATCCCGGCGCAGCGATCAGCCAGAAGCGGCTCGGGCTCAATATCGCTGTGGCGGGTGAATACAGGCACCCCTGCGTTCAACCAGTGCAGCATATCGGGAATCGACATGTCGAAGACAAAGGCATCGCATGGGGCGAATTCTTCCAGCAATGCGCCGACCATCTTCTGCAATCCATCGGCCTTTATGTTCAGCGCCAGTGGCAGCGCCGGGTCGCGGTTCTGGTGCAGGGCCAGACAGTCGGCAGCGGTCATGGCATCGTCCGTTGCAGGATCATGCGCGATGACAAGCTGTCCGTTCAGGTCGCGCAAATCGGTTTCCGTCCCGAAGCCCTCATCGAATGAACGAATGAACGCGTCAGGCGTGTTTTTCTCGGCTACCGAATGCCAGAAACCCCTGTGACTTAAGATCTTCATGTGTGTCTATTTGACTTGAGGAAAATTGCGCCAAGCGGGCGATTTCTTATGCTCAACTATGTTGAACAGACAGGCAATTTGCAAACCCTTTGTGAAGTCGACGACGACCGCAACAGACATGCAGGGAAGTCTTAAGGTATTGTAAAAAAGTCATTTTATGGACAATTCACGGACCCGTCCAAGGCTGCTTTCAACAGGGGACCGACAAGAATCAAACCGTTATGCGTGTGCAGATTTGCCCAGTTTTCATAACAATGACCACGACACATCCCAATTGTGGTCAAACACTGGACACCAAACGGTCTTGTTGCGTCTTTATGCGACTGACTGTGGTGCTCAAAACTCTTAACATGATAGAGTACTCGCAGTTTGTTCCTTGATCGGTTCCCGGCCCAGCCGGGTGGTTTGACTTTGACCAGTGAGGGCCTTTGCGCCCGATAGCGTTGAAAACCATGAACCCTTTTTAAGGACCTACATTGCTGAATCCGCTTTCCGATCCCATGCGGCCCGATGCCGAGTTTTCGGACCAGAATGGTCCTGACATGCGCGCGGTGCTGGTGCTTGATCTGGATGGGACGTTGTGTCGTAGCGATACCCTGCACGAGGCGTTGGTGGGTGTGGTCGCGCACAAGCCGCTTGCTCTGCCATCCGTCCTGGTCGCCCTGCTGCAGGGCAAGGCTGCCTTCAAGAAGGCGGTGGCCGATCATTACGTCGTGCCGGGCGCTCTTTTGCCTTATAATCAGGATGTAGTGGATCTTGCCCATGCCGCGCGGGCCGAGGGGCGCAAAGTCGTTCTGGTTTCAGCTTCGGACCAGCGGCAGGTCAATGCCGTGGCGGATCATTTGGCGATTTTCGATGAGGCGATCGGCACGGGCGGTGCGGATGGCGCGGATGGCGTCAATCTGGGCGGCGCGCGCAAGGCCGACCTGCTGGTCGAACGTTTTGGCGAATCCGGCTTTGATTATGCCGGGGACCGCAGTGTCGATCTGGATGTCTGGACCAGAGCGCGGCGCGTGATCACCGTGGCGGCGGACAACGGGTTGCGCCAGAAGGCCGCTGCGCTGGACGCGCAGGCGGTGCATCTGCCCCGTGGCACGGGGTCGCTGGGCAAGGGCCTGCTTCGCGCGATGCGTCCGCATCAGTGGTTGAAGAACTTTCTTGTCTTTCTGCCGATGGCCGCGGCCCATGATACCAGTCTGGTCGGACAGGCGGTGGCGGCCTTTGTCGCCTTCTGCCTGCTGGCGTCGAGTGTTTATCTCTTCAACGATCTAGTCGATCTTGAGGCCGACCGAGAGCACCCACGCAAGCGGTTCCGCCCTTTCGCGGCGGGCGATGTGCCGGTCATGCTGGGGGTCATGGTCGGCGCGGGCCTATTGCTGGCCGCTGTACTGGTGGCTGTCATTTTCACTCCGCCCGCCTTTCTGGCTGTACTGTTGGTCTATTACTTGGCGACCTTCCTCTATTCGCTCTGGCTCAAGCGCAAGCTGATCGTGGATGTCCTGACGCTGGCGGGTCTTTACACGCTTCGGATCATTGCGGGTGCTGCGGCGACTGGCGTGCTTCTGTCGCCATGGATGCTGGGCTTTTCAATGTTCCTGTTCCTGTCGCTGGCTGCCGTGAAACGTCAGGCCGAGCTGATGGATCAGCTCCGCGACGGGCGGGAAAAGGCAGCCGGACGCGCCTATCAGACAGAGGACCTCCCCGTGTTGCGCGGCATGGCCCTCTCGGCGGGCTATGCTGCCGTGATGGTGTTTGCGCTTTATATCAACAGCGCCGATGTGCGCGGCCTTTACAACCGGCCCGAGTTTCTCTGGCTGATCTGCCCTCTGCTGCTCTACTGGATCAGCCGGATGGTTATGATGACGCATCGCGGGTATATGAATGACGATCCCATCGTCTACACTGCGCGGGACCGGATCAGCCTGATCATCATTCTGTTATGTATAGCGGTAGTCATCACCGCCACACTGGCATGAGCGCACCGATGCGTATTGCCGTTTTCTATATCCTTTTCGGTATATTGGCGGCGGCGGCCAACCTTGGGGCGCAGGCGCTTGTTCATGCGGTTCTTCCCCCGCTCGCAGGTCTGGGCGGCATCGCTTATTGGGTCGCACTGGTCTTTGGGACCGGGGTCGGTCTTGTGGTGAAATACCTGCTCGACAAGCGGTGGATCTTTTTCGACACAAGCCGTGGTCTTGCGGCGCATGGAAGGCAATTCTCGCTCTACACGCTGATGGGTGTCGCGACGACCGTGATCTTCTGGGGCGTGCAAAGCATCGCCTTCGCGATCTTTGGCACGCGCCTCATGCTCTACGTTGGCGGGGCGGTCGGGCTGGCCATCGGCTATGTGGTGAAATATCGGCTGGACAAGCGGTTTGTCTTTGGCCCCGCACAGGCCGGCTCACAGTTTCGCGTGGGGGCCGGATGATCAGGCGAGAGATCTCCGGCTGGGGGCGCTATCCGCGCGAATTCTGCGCCGTGGCGCAGCCGCGCGACCCCGTGGCGGTGCCTGCCGTGTTGTCGGAACTGACCTCGGCCATTCCGCGCGGGATGGGTCGCAGCTATGGCGACAGCGCGATCAACCCTGACGGGGTGATCGACATGCGCAGGCTGAACCGGATGCTCTCGTTCGATCCTGACACGGGTATTCTGGTTGCCGAAGCGGGCGCTACCCTGGCTGATGTGATTGATGCATGTCTTCCGCGCGGCTTTTTCCCGATGGTTACGCCGGGATCCAAGTTCGTCACCTTGGGTGGCGCTATCGCGGCAGATGTACATGGCAAGAACCATCATGTGGACGGCTCTTTCGGCGATCATGTCGCGTGGTTCGATCTGCTGTGTCCAGATGGGGTCGAGCGTCGGTGTAGCCTTGAAGCAAACCCCGATCTGTTCAACCTGACCCTTGGCGGCATGGGCCTTACGGGGATCGTGCTACGCGCCGCTATCCGGCTGCGGCGGGTCGAGACCGGCTATATCAGACAGCGGCGGGTCGTCGCCTCAAATCTGGAGGCGGCGATGCGTGCTTTCGAGGATTATCCCGACAGCACCTATTCGGTCGCCTGGATTGACTGTCTGGCCCGTGGGGCCGCGCGCGGGCGCTCCCTTGTCTATCTGGGGGAACATGCGCGGGTCAGCGATCTGACGGGCGCGCAGAAAGCGGATCCGTTGCGACCCAAACGACGAGCGCTACGACAGGTGCCGCTTGATGCGCCGTCTTGCAGTCTGAACCGCTGGACGGTCCGCGCCTTCAACGCGGGCTATTTCCGGGCGGGTTCACGCGGGCCGGATCACGCCGTCGTGGACTGGGATCGCTATTTCTATCCGCTGGACGCGCTGCGCGACTGGAACAGGATCTATGGGCGCAAAGGCTTTGCCCAATATCAATGCGCCCTGCCCCCGGACAGCGCCGCCGATACGCTGGCGGAAATGTTAGAGGCGGTCAGCGACGCCGGTCAGGGGTCTTTTCTGGCGGTCCTCAAGATGTTCGGAGCAGCCGCCGCCAACCGGCCGATGTCCTTTCCGCGTCCCGGCTATACGCTGGCGCTGGATTTCCCGATCAGCGATGCCGCGCTGCGATTGATGGACCGGCTGGACGCGATGACGCGCGCCGCAGGTGGACGGCTTTATCTGGCCAAGGACAGCCGGATGACGCCCGAAATGATGCACGCAAGCTATCCCGAGGGGGTTGCGGCGCTGCAAGCCTGCCGCGCCCCGCAACTTCAATCCACCCAATCAAGGAGACTTCGCCTGTGACAGTGCCCGCGACATCGATTTCCTATCCGGCGCCGAAAGACCAGCGCAATGCCGATCGACCGGTTCTGGTGCTGGGGGCGCGGTCCGATATCGCGCGGGCTTTGGCCCATGCGCTGGCGGCGCGGGGGCACCCGCTGCAACTGGCGGCGCGACAGGTGGACAGGCTTGAACGGGACCGCGACGATTTCGCCGTGCGGCATGGCGTTCCTGTCTCGTTGCACGAGCTTGATGTGACCCGACCCGAGACTTTCGCGGACATGCTGTCATCGCTGCCTGTTGCGCCGCGGATCGTGATCTCTGCCGTTGGGTTGATGGGGGATCAGGATTCCAATGCCGCTGACCCTGCGCTGGCAATGCAGGTCTTTGCCACGAATTTCACCGGCCCGGCCTTGTTCTGCGAAGAGGTCGCGCGCCGGCTGGATGCAGCGGACATGTCTTCGGCGCTGATCGGGATCAGTTCTGTCGCAGGCGACCGGGGACGGGCGCGCAACTATGTCTATGGATCGGCCAAGGCGGGGTTCACCGCCTATCTGTCAGGTCTGCGCCAGAAATATGCGCGCCGGCCGTTGCTGGTGATGACGGTCCGCCCCGGTTTCGTTGCCACCGCCATGACCCAGGGCATGGACCTGCCGGCACGCCTGACCACCACACCCGAGGCGCTGGCCGCGCGCATCCTGCGCGCGCTCGACAAGGGGCGCCCCGTCCATGTGGACCCGCTGTGGCGGGTTATCATGGGGATCATTACCCACGTGCCCGAACGTATCTTCATGCGCCTGCGTTTCTGAATTCTGACGGACTGGAGTAGATTACATGTCACAGAGCTTCTTGATCCGCCTTGTCCTGATCCTTCTGGTGCTGGCCACGCTCTATCGTATTCTGCCTGTCTTTATGGGGCAGCCGTATCTGTCTGAAGTCTTCATGACCGAGGACGGCTATCTGATGCTGACAGTGGCGCGGAACATCGCCACCGGCCTGGGCATGTCGGTATCCGAAGGCACCATCGACACGAATGGCGTGCAGCCACTGGCCACCTATATCTTTACCCTGCCCTACCTGATCACCGGCGGCGACAAGGTCAGCAGCCTGATCGGGATTCATCTGATATCTGCGGCCATCGCGCTGGCGGCAGCGTTGACTCTGCGGGCGCTTGCGGTGCGGTCTTTCGCGCGGCAGGACGACAATCCTGCCTGGCCCTGGCTGGTGGCAGGGCTGTGGTTCACCGGACCGCTGCTGCTGCGGCACACAATGAACGGGTTGGAAACCGGGCTTTACACGCTGGCCACCCTGGTGGTGCTGGTCTGGTTCACACGTGTCCTGGACAAGGGCGAGGCCGCTCGGCTTTCGGATCGGATGATCCTTGGCGCGCTGTGTGGCCTGGCCTTCCTGTCGCGCAATGACGCGGTGTTCCTGTGCATCGGGGTCTTCGGCTTCTGGTTCCTGTTCAATCTGGCCAATCTGCGAATGGGTCTTATCGCCAGTTTCGCGCGTATCGTGCCGCCGGGGATCCTCAGCCTTGTCTTCGCGGCACCCTGGCTGATCAACAATCAGATCCTGTTCGGATCCATCGTGCCGATCAGCGGTACGGCGCAATCGCTGGGCGCTCACTTCGGACAGAACCTGCCGCTCCTTCCGTCGAAATTGTTTGAATACCATTTTCCGATGTTGCCGGTTCCGACGTCATTGGAAACCAACCCCCTGGTGATCATCAGCGGGTCAGCCCTGATTATGGTGATCCTGTCGGTCTTTGCATGGCGTACATGGCAGCGCGGCGGCGTGATCCGCTATGTGCTGGCGGCTTATGCGGTGCAGGCACTACTTTTGTCGCTTTACTACGGGCTACTGTTCGGCGCGCCGCATTTCCTCAGCCGTTATCTAGCCCCCATCGCGCCGCTGATGATCATCGCGACAGCCTCGGTCCTGCTGGACCTGCTGCGCTGGGTCGTGCCCGCCCATGCCGCACGCCTCGCGACCGGCTTCGGGATGATGGCGCTTCTGCTGTCCACCGCGCTTTGGGTGCGACCGTTCCTGCCCGGCTTCACCCAGGGGCATTTTCAGGTCGTATCCTGGATCGAGGAGAATGTCCCCGACGAGGTCTGGGTCGGTGCGGTGCAGACCGGCACCCTGGGCTATTGGCATGACCGCACGATCAACCTCGATGGCAAGGTCAATCCCGAGGCGCTGGCCGAGTTGCGCGCCAAGGGGCAAGCGCTGGAATATGCCGTAAAAAGCAAGATCGTCTATCTGGCTGACTGGAACGGGCTGACCGGCTGGGCGGAGCTGCCAGACGGTGATTTCAACCAAAATTTCGAGGTGATCGTGGATCAGCCCGAGGTCAACCTGGCCGTTTTGCGTCGGATCGGGGCGACTCAATGACCCGGATGGCTGACAGGCCGCATGTCCTTTTGACCGGGGGCGCGGGTTTCATCGGTTCGCATACCTGTCTCGCGCTGCTGGTGGCGGGGTTTCGAGTGACGATCCTTGATAATTTCGAGAACGCGCAAGCCGATGTCCCAGCGCGGCTGGAGCAGATAGCCGGGTGCCCTATCCCGGTCGAACGTGCCGATATCCGGGATGCGTCCGCCGTTGCAGGAATTGTTGCGCGCGGCGGTTTCGACGCGGTGGTGCATTTTGCCGCGCGCAAAAGCGTGCCGGACAGCGTTGCCGATCCGCTGGGTTACTATGAGACCAATTGCACCGGTCTTTTGAACATTCTGGCGGCGATGCGCGCGGCCGGTGTGAGGCGCATCGTCTTTTCCTCCAGCGCCGCGATTTACGGAATGCCCGAGGTGATGCCGATCACCGAAGACACACCCGCCGCGCCGCTGAACCCCTATGCCGAGACAAAGGTGTTCGGCGAGAATGTCCTGCTTGCGATGGGTCGCGCCGATCCCGCGATGCAGATCGGCATCCTGCGCTATTTCAATCCGGTAGGAGCGCATCCGTCGGGCCTGATCGGCGAGGATCCCAGTCAGCCTCCCGGCAATCTGGTGCCGGTGATCGGACGCGTCGCCACCGGACAGTTGGAGCAGCTGACGGTCTTTGGCAGCGACTGGCCTACGCCGGATGGAACCGGTATCCGTGACTATATCCATGTCGAGGATCTGGCGCGCGGGCATGTGCTGTCGCTTCAGGCGCTGATGGGCGATGGCGGCAGCCATCTGGTCAATCTAGGCACGGGCAAAGGATATTCCGTGCTTGAGGTGCTGCGCACCTATGCCCAGGTGTCGGGGCGTGACATTCCCTACAGGATCGTGGACCGCAGGCCGGGTGATGCGGCTGTTTCCTATGCCGCGACGGAGCGTGCGCGCGCGGTGCTGGGCTTTGAGGCCCGGCATGACCTGCGCGCGATGTGTGCCAGCAACTGGGCCTATCTCAAGGGCCGGATGGCCGCAGTATGAACAGGCCAACCGCGGGCTGATGTGCGGAAGGCTTTCCAGTGAAGGTGAGTAGATGGAATTCGATGATGTATCGTTCGACAAGGCGCAGGCGCTGTTTCTGGGTCAGGATTCAGAGCGCCTGATAGCCTGTCTGGCCGGCTTGAACCTCGGCGCGCCGGTCGAGGATGATCAGGCCCTTTCCATTGTCGAAGCAATGGGCTGGATCCTGCCCGGCACCCGCACGTTGACCGGCTTTGGTTGGTTGGTGTCGGATTCCTGCCGGGAATACAAGTTTTGGGTGGAACGGCAGCGGCGTCTGCCGTTTCTCGGGTTTACCGAGGCCCTGACCGAGACCGCCTTTCACGGCAAGGCCGTGCTTGAGATCGGCGCGGGCATGGGGGCTAATCTGATGTCCCTCTCACCCTTGGTCAAATCGGTGGAAGGTCTGGAGCCGGTAGCGATCTACCGGCAAATGGGTGCAATCCTGCGCCAGCGCGAGGGCCTGCCCGCCGCGCGGCATGGCCCCGGCCGGGCCGAAGCCCTGCCCCATGCGGATGGCAGCTTTGACACGGTGCTCCTGGTGTCCGCCCATCAGTACATGGAGCTTGCCCCCGCCTTTGCCGAGGCCGCGCGCGTGCTGCGACCGGGCGGGGAGTTGATCCTGGTCGGTGGCGTGTTGGGCAAGTTCATGCGTAAGGTGATGTCTGATCTGCCCCGAAAACCTTCGGTGATCCGGCCCGGTCTTGTGACGCTGGTCAATACGCTTGGCTATATGGCGCTGGGGCATCGGGTGGTTGCTGCGCGTAGCGGAACGACCACCTCGCGCCCCATCTATCCCCTGGCCTCGTCGATTTGCCGTCTGCTGCGGGATGTGGGTCTGACCGTCACCGTTCCCGGCGCCGTACTGAGCGACGAGCGGCTTTTTCGTGCCACAAAGCCCTTGAACTGAGGCTTCGCCCACCTTTGCGAGAGGGCGCCCTTATCTTATCTTGACGAATAGACAACCAGGACGGACAGAAATGGCACAACGGATCTTCATCTGCACAAAAACGCCTGAAGGTCTGACGATCTCGCTGCTGGCTGAACACCGGGACTGGCCGCTGACGGTTATGGGAGGATAAATGTTTGACCGATTGAAACTGCGCAGTTCTGCCTTGGTGATGTTGGTTCTGGCCGGTCTGGGTCTGCCGCGTTGCGAGCGGCCCAGTCCGCTGGATATGGCAGCTTATGATGCGCTTTACGCCGATCCCGCGCCAGTCAGCCCCGGCCCCAAGCGGATCTATTTCATTGGCCACAGCCTGATCGGGCGCGACATGCCTGCGATGCTGGCGCAGCTGTCCGGGGCAGATGACGGTGGCTATGAATCGCAACTGGGCTGGGGTGCCTCGCTGAAATCGCATTGGGAGCCGGATGTTCCCGTCAACGGCTTCGAGGTCGAGAACGCCCACCCGCGCTATCGCCCCGCGCGCGAGGCGGTGGCGTCGGGCGAGTATGACGCGGTCGTTCTGACCGAGATGGTCGAGATTCGTGATGCAATCAAGTATATGGAAACTCATGACTATTTGCATCGCTTCGCCCGCGCGACATGGGATGCCAACCCTGACGCCCGCGTCTATTTCTATGAGACATGGCATCCGTTAAGCGATCCCGAGGGCTGGCTGGAACGTGTTGATCTGGATCTGAAGCGTTATTGGGAAGGGCAGATCATGCGCCGCGCCCTCGCGCATGAGGGGATGACGCGTCCGATCCACCTGATCCCGGCCGGTCAGGTCATGGCGCGTCTGGTGCGCGAAATCGAAGCGGGACCCGGCCTGCCCGGGCTGATGAACCGCACCGACCTGTTTGGCGATGACATCCATCTGAGCGATCAGGGCCTCTATCTGGTGGCCCTGACCCACTACGCGGTGATCCACCAACGCTCGCCCGAAGGCTTGCCCCATGCGCTTTTGCGCGCAGATGGCACCCCGGCCAATGCACCAGATCCCGCCGCCGCTGCCCTGATGCAGCGGGTCGTCTGGGAGGTGGTGAAGGGGATGCCTCGGACCGGGGTGCCATGACAGGCCACGAGAGGCTGGGCACAGTCGAAAGACAACAAACCGCTGCGCGCATGCCGTGAAACTGTCAAAATCATGGATCAATTCATGGTAGAGCATTTCACGTCGAGAACGAACTGAGAAAATTCACTAAGAAGTCAGGATGGGAAGCAGGTGCTATCGGGAATAGACAAGAAAGTGCGAATAGCCGTTGTCGGGCTGGGAAAGATGGGTCTATCCCATTTCGCGATCGTCAACGCTCATCCCGATACCGAAACCGTGGCCTGCGAGCAGCCCGGTTTTCTGGCCGATGTCCTGCGCAAGCAACTGCCGCGGACGACGATCCATTCCAATTATGAACAGATGTTGGACACTGCTGGGCTGGACGCGGTGATCATCGCCACGCCCTCCAGCCTGCATGGCACCATGGTCCGGGCTGCTCTGGATCGTGGGATCCATGTTTTCTGCGAAAAGCCATTCTGTCTTGATTGGCGCGAGGCAGAGGAGTTGAGCGCTGTGGCTGAAGCCAAAGGTCTGATAAATCAGGTCGGCTATCACTATCGTTACGTCGGTGCCTTCCGTCGGATGAAGGAAATCGCCGCCAGTGGCGCCCTGGGGCAGATTACACATGTCAAAGCCGAGGCTTATGGACCGGTTGTGTTGCGACCCAGCAAGCAAAGCTGGCGCACCAAAAAGTTGCAGGGCGGCGGATGTCTCTATGACTATGCGGCGCATCCTCTCAATCTGCTGAACTGGATCTTCGGCGCGCCCGAACATGTCGCGGGATCCGCCTTGTTGCCCATCTTCTCGACCGAAACCGACGATCAGGTCATGTCGACCCTGTCTTTTCCCGAAGGTGTGCTGGCGCAGGTTTCGGTCAATTGGTCCGACGATTCCTATCGCAAGATGTATACGCGGATCGAGATGATCGGTACCCGCGGACGGGTTAATGCAGACCGACAGGAGTGTCAGACTTACCTGCGTGAGGAGCATCCCGCCCTGCCTGGTATGCGCAAGGGATGGAACCTGCAAAACACGACGGAACTGACTCGGGACCCTTGGTTCTATCTGCGCGGCGAAGAGTATTCAGCGCAGATCGCCGACTTCGTGGAAGCAATCCGTGACGGACGCCCGCATGCCACCGAGAATGACTTTCGTTCGGCTGCGATCACTGACCGAACCATCGACATGATCGTTCAGGATTCAGCCGGCGTTCAACAGCCTGTGCGTCAGACGGAGGAATCGGCCAGCAAGACGCAGAAACGCAGTTGGTTCTTCGGAATCCGGACCTGAGAGGATCAATGATGCACAAGCTGCTTTTCGGTGACAACCAGTTCTTCGGTATCAATCACATGTCCGAGGAAAAGGCCCGCGCCCAAGCGATCCGCTTTCGAGACACCGAAGCGATCATGGAGGTGCTGGACGCCGCCTATGACGAAGGTATCCGTACGTTCATGTGCACCACGCATGATCGCATCGCCGAGGTCTGCAAGGTGGTTCGCGCCAATCCGGACCGCTATGCTGACTTCCAGTTCTATCCCTGTATGCCCTATGCCCATAAATACGCAAATGCCGTCACTGAATACGGCATGATGGGGGCTCTGACGCATTTCATGCCGGAAGACGGCTTGTTGAAAACCGTGATGCGGTCCGGCACCGCGCTGGCGACCAAGGATGCAGACGGAATTGCAAAAGTGCTCATTGACGCCGAGATGAAGATGTTTTCGGGTCTGAGCACCCCTGTCGTGTTCATGCAGAATGTCTTTACCGATCTGCTGTTGGGGATGGGCTATACCAAGGCATTCCGGGTGTTCCACGACCATATCCGGGCCAAGTACAAGGCAGAGCCGGCTTTCATCACCATGAACCTGCCCATGCTGGCAGACGCATTGGCAAGCGAGGGGATTTCGCAGCCGATCATCTGCTCGAACATCAACAAGGTGGGCTTCCGCATGTGCGGAGGGTTGGATCAATACCGCAATGTGCTGGAATCCGGGAAAATCAGGGCAATCGCGATGTCTGTCTTCGCGTCTGGCGCCATTCCCGCCCGCGAGGCGATCGAATGGGTGGCTGGGCTGAAAGGCGTTGAATCCATCGTGTTTGGCGCTTCGTCGCGGGGTAATATCCGCAATACCCGCGATCTGGTGCGTGACTATATGGGGGGGCTTTGACGACCATGGCTGACGGAGGCGGAATGTTGGAACAACAGATGATCCCCGGAATCGGGGTCCGGCCCAAAGTTCATGTTCTCAATGCATATGTGCACGATGTGTCCATGGATGAGGTGGTCCATGGCTTCACGCAGGGCACGATGCTGACATTGCATGTCGATATGCTGATGAAGCTCCAGCAGGATCGCGAGTTCTATGAGATATTCGACAAGTTCGACCTGATCACATGCGACAGCCAGATCCTGTATTTTGCGACGAAGTTTCTTGGTTTACCGGTGCAGGAAAGAGTCTCAGGCTCGGACTATTTTCCCAAGTTCTACATGGCACATAAGGACAATCCCGATATCACGGTATTCCTGTGTGGCGGCAAACCTGGGATTGCGGATATCGCGGCCGAGAACATCAACCGGAAGGTTGGGCGCCGGTTCATCGTGGGCACGGATGCCCCGCCTTTCGATTATGAAGAAAGACCCGGCGAGATTGACCGGATGATCGACCGGATCAACGCGTCGGGTGCAACGGTTCTGCTTGTCGGCCTGGGTGGCGGGCGTCAGGAAAAATTCATCATGCGGTACAGGGACCGGATGCCCGGTATCAGGTTGTATCTGCCTTTGGGTGGAACGATCGACTATGAGGCGGGGACGTTCAAGCGCCCTCCCGCCTGGATCACCGAATGGGGATTCGAGTGGCTCTATCGTCTGCTCAAGGAACCCAGGCAGCGTTTTCACCGCTACGTGGTGCACGAGCCGCCCGTTCTGTGGCGGCTCGCCGCGCAGAAACTCGGACTTTACCGCAATCCATTCCGCCACTGAAAGCTTCCGTTCACCACAGTCCGGCCTGAACCGCCCGTGCGGCCTTCAGGCTTGCAGACCCGCGATCGGATTTGCCCGCGCAACCTCCCACGCGATTTTCTGGAAATAGCCGGCCTCTTCCGCGGCGACGGTATCATAGGGCTGGCCCCAGATATTCTTGGTACGGCGTGGCAATCCGTTCGGATCATCATGGAAAATGCAGGCATACATGATGCAGGCCATGGCATAGCGGCCCCGGATATTGGGGTGGATATTATCCATGAACAGGTCTTCGATCTGCGTAAGGCTGCTTGGCGCGCGTCCTGCGGCGATATCGTCATGGATCCGCGCAAGCATCTGCCCACCTGGTATCATGTGCATTTCAGGTTCGCTCGGCCTGCGGGTCTTGTTCACGTGATCGACAATGCCCGTCCAGAAAGGTAGCGCGAAGTCGAGTCTGTCGCGCCAGAGGATGCCAGTATCCGGGTCGGCGCGGTCCTCGGGCTGATAGTCTGGGAGACCAGAGCGCAGGTCGTGCCAGGCCTCGAACAGCAAGAAGCGTTGCACACCGTTGTCGATGGCCAGCCGATACCAATCGCTCCATGCGTTGATATCGCAGATATCGGCCTGAACATGACGGAAAGGCACGCTTTCAACCCCCATCCAGATATGCTGACCGCCACGTGCCAGGACATCGCGCGCGTTCAGATTGGCGGTGCCGGCATTCTTCCAGTTCCAGGCCATCGGTGCGCCAGGAATGGTCTGATGTGACAGGTCGCCGCGACCCCGACGCGCGGTGCGAAAGCTTTGCACCATGTCCACGCTCTGGTCGATCAGGCTGTTGCCGACGGTGACAAGGTTGGAATTCAGGTTCAAACCTGCCGCTCCAGAAGCAGCGCCTGTCAACCCTGCGATACCCAGCACCGCTGCGCCGCCTGTCTTGAGTACTGTTCTGCGATCCATTCCCGTCACCCCAAAGGTTTATCTACCAAAAATAGATTACACAAAGTGTCCTGTGCTTTCGCGGCAATCCGCGCCCACCAAGCGGGATTTCAATAAAAACTGCGTGACCAACAGATGCCGAACGGCACCTCAGTTGGCACCGCTGCTCTTGTATTCATAGCGGTAGCTATAGGCATAACCGCTAGCCACCTTGGCGCGGGTCGGGTCAAACCCGTTGAGAACCGCCCCGGCGACATTCACGCCAGAACTGCGCAACAGTTTGTGCATCGCGTCGATCTCGCGCAGGGGGGTCTGGTCGAACCGCGCCACCGCGATGACAGACCCGACCTGACGCCCCACGATGACCGGATCGGTCACCGCCAGAGCCGGGGGTGTGTCGACGATGATCAGGTCGAAGCGGCTGTCCAGTTGCGCCATGAGGTCTTTCAGGCTTGACGACATCAGCAGTTCCGACGGGTTCGGCGGATAATGCCCGGTCGTGATGACCGACAGTTTCGGGATCGGTCCCGGCATCAGGATCTTGTCCAGCTTGGCGTCACCGTTCAGGAACTCTGACAGCCCCGGTTGATCCTTGGGCATGTCGAAATAGCGCCGCAGATACCCACGCCGGATATCGGCATCCACCAGACAGACGCGCTGCCCCGCCTGTGCCGCCACCACGGCAAGGTTCACGGCGGTAAAGGACTTGCCCACGCCCGGCGCGGGGCTGGTCAGCGCCACGGAATGGGCACGACTGTCCATCATCGCGAAATGCAGACTTGTGCGTAGGGATCGGAAGCCTTCGACCGCCAGATTGCCGGGATCGGTCAGGGCCAGGATCGGGATCGCGCCCTTGCGTTTATGCGCGTTCTCGGCCTGTGGCGCGACGTTAACGGTGGCAAAGACCAGTAGGCCAAGAGCGTCGATCTGTTCGGCGCTCTGCACGCCACGGCGCAGCCAGAGGCGTAGGAAAACAACCGCCACACCGGCCATCAGGCCCATCAAAACACCCAGACCGATGATCCGGTTCTGCTGCGGCCCGATCGGGATCGGCGACACGCGCGCCACGTCAACGATCCGCACATTTCCGATGGTGCTGGCGCGCAGCACCTGCAATTCCTGCGCGCGATTCAGAAGCTGGCCATAGACTTCGCGGGCCAGCTCCAGATCGCGGGTCAGGTTGAAGACTTCGCGCTGGGTTTCGGGCAGCTCACCAACCTCGCTCCGCAGGGTTTCAAGCCGTTCCTGCAAGCGCGCGCGGTTGTTCAAAAGCTGCTGATAGGTCGGGTGGTTTGACGTGTAGCGCTGCGAAAGCTCGTCTTCCTGTGCGTCCAGCTGCTGCAACTCGATCTCGATGGCGCTGACCTGTGTCAGAAGACTCTGTGCTTCGAAGCCAAGGTCGATCGCCCGTTGCGCCTGCCGATAGGCGTTCAGCGCGGTTTCGGCCGCGCGTACGGCGGCTTCGGCATCGGGGATCTGGCTTTCCACGAATTCGAGGCTGCTCTGCGCTTCGGCGGCCGAGCGGCTGATATTCTGGCGCAGATAGGCCTGCGTGATCGCATGCAGAACACGCTCGATCTCGCGCGGGTCATCGCCACTCAGCGACAGCTCAAGGATGTTGGATTGCCCGCCGCGTTCAAAGATCGACAAACGGCTGCGCAAGCCAATGATCGCGGCGCTTTCGTCGATCTGCGCCAGCGTGAACTGACGCCCCCACGCGCCTCTCAATTCACGCACACGCAGGCCGAAGCCCAACAACGCATCCGTGATTTGCTGCCCGACCTGCCCCGCAATCTCGCGCCCATCCGGCAATTTGACCGAAAAACTGGTCGCATCATCCGAGGTGATCGTCAGGACAAGTTGGCGGCCCAGCCATTGAGGCGGCACTTCCAGAAGGTCCAGCTCGATACGCTCGCCACGATGCGCGAAAGGGCGCAGGATTTCCAGATCGGGAATCGGCAGACCCATCTGGTTGAGCGCCTCGCCGACCATTGGCACGCGGCGCGGTTCAGCGATCCAGTCCGTGCGGGTGTCCGCCACGGCCTGTCCCAGCACAAGACGGGAATAAAGGATCTCGATCTCGGTTACACTACGCGGCGTACCCGAGGTCAATTCTCGGATTGACGTCGGCAAGGACATCTGGGCGCTGTTATCCTCAAGCTGCATCAAGGCATCTGCGCGAAATGTCGGCGGAGTGCTTTTGGCGACAATGAAGCCGGCCAGCCCGAAAATCAGCGTAAAGGCGATGATCCAGTATTTGCCAGACCAGACCTGCCGCAGCATTTGCCCGATATCGGCGTCAGGTGACGCCGGATATTCTTCCGCAACAGGTGCGTTCATCGTCTACTCCTTCGGCGCTAGACGCCGCGCCCAGGCATCGGCGGCTTCGGACAGCGCCGTAAATGTCTTTTCGTGAAACTCGGCGGAGCGCAGATAGGGATCGGCGATGCCTGTCTCTCCGGTCCATTTGTCGAACAGCATCACCCGCCCGGCCAGTTGCGGCGCCATGCGGGCGATCTCTCGCTTGTGGCCCCGTTCCATCACAAGGATCAGGTCATGGCTGGCGCCAAGTGCGGCGGTGAACTGTCGCGCTGCATGCCCGTGCAGCGACAGGCCATGTGTCGCCGCCACTTCGCTGGCGGTCTTGTCGGCAGGCTTGCCCACAAGGGCGTTGATGCCTGCCGATGTCACGTCAAGCTCGGGCATGGCCTGGCGCAGCAGCCGCTCACCGACAGGTGAGCGGCAGATGTTGCCGACGCAGACCACGAGGATCGAGTTGAACATCACGCATCACTCTGTGGCCAGCGAATCCAACCCGCCGGCAACCGTGATCGTGGGCAGAATGGCGCTGACGGTGTCGTTCCAGCGGCCCAGCGGCGAGCGTGTCACAAAGACAACGTCATTGGGCGCCAGCATGAACTTCGTGCCCAGGACAAAGCCGGTCGGGCTGCTGGTATCCAACTGGTAGACGTTGATCGCATTGCCGTGGTTGCGGAACACGAAGACACCGCGCGCATCAGCCCGCACATCTGCCAGACCGCCCTGACGTGTCACGGCCTGGGTCAGCGAGATATCATCCTCGGACAGATCCACGGTGGCAGGCGCCACGACTTCGCCCAGAACGAAAGCATCCATGGGGCGGCGGCGCGGCACCGAAATTGTGTCACCGTCGATCAGGATCGGGTTGTTGGTCAGACGCCCGCCGCGCAGGAAAGTGTCGAAGTTGATGTTATAGGTCTTGCCACGGCGTTGCAGCGTGACACGTGCGGAATCCGCATCCTCTGTCAGGCCCCCGGCCGCGTTCACTGCCTCAAGCAGGGTCAGCGGCACAGTGGTCAGCGGCTGACGGTTGGGGGTGTCCACCTCGCCGGTCACCACGACCGCCTGAGAATTGAAGGCCGCAACGCGGACTTCAAGCTGTGGATCGGGGATGAATTCGGCCAGGCTGACCTGAAGCTCTTCGCGGATCTGTTCGGGTGCGCGGCCCGAGGCCTGCACCTGACCCACGAAAGGATAGAAGAAGGTGCCGTCGGCCTGCACCCGGAAGCCGGATTCAGCAGCGGTCCGCATCGGGCCGGCGGGCAGGGTCAGTTCGGGATGGTCAAAGACGTCGATGCTCAGGATGTCGCCCACCCCGATCTGGTAGTTCCAGACCTGACTGTCTGGCACAGCCTGCGATCCCGGCGTACGGCGCGGCTGAGAGAAGCTGGCTACGTTAGTGGGGTCAAGCCGGGTCACGATCACGTTCGCGGGCAATTCGGCCTGCTTGTTCGCATCGATCGGGAACTCGGTATAGCCTTGCGTACACCCCGCAAGAAAGGCTGATATCATCAGTGAACCGATCAATTTCCGCATGGTTTTCTCCACATCCCAGGTTGGCAGGCCTGACACCGCCGTCAGACTTTTTTGTCGAGGCTGTTCCGAAGGGACCGTCGACACAATAAACACCAGATATAGAAACACACACACGCCGCAAATGGCGGCAGACAGTCCTTGGAAAGCGAGTTCTTGCGAAGAACTTTAATAGGCTATCGGATAAAGAGTAAACAGCTTTTGGGCGCAAAACATGGAGTATCGCACCACAACCTGTAGGGTTGTAGCGGGACAGCAGCAGGAACGCGGCTTGCGGACGGTCCGGGCGCGAGCCCGGCGCACAGCTTCAGGGCAGTCTATCCGGGAGGTCCTGACCCCGTCCCGTCTCTGCGCCTTGGCGTTTGTCCATCAAATCATCGTTCAATTTCAGTAATTTGGCCTGTCTTTCCGGCCGTCGGTCGTGAACCACCTTTGTTTTTTTCCGCGCCCGCCCCAGCCCGGCACCACGTCTTTTTGACGTTGATGAAGGGCCCGTCGTCAGGGCAGGCCGCGATCACGTTCCTCGGATCGGATCGGCCTCTTTTTTTGCTCGTGAGGTACAGGTAACACCGCCTTGGCTTGAATTCAACGGCCTGGGCCCTGCAGCCCGCACGCTATGTTTGCGCTAGCATGGTGACGGCTGAACTCAGGCCAGGCTTCGCTATACATCATTTGGTGGTTCAGGGATCTGCATCCTGGCGCCGTTTCAGGGCACCGAGCGACACCAGTGCAAAACCACCCCTTGGGAAAGTCTTGTCGGCAGTACGGCATCAACTGCACTGCCAGTCGCAACATTTACAGCAATTTCCGCGCTGCCGGTTTTGAATGCAATGCAGACGGTTGTCCCAGGCAGATTCAATGGCATCGCCTCAGGGGGTTCTATCCACTTGACCGTTTTAACTGTGACACAATACTGACAGGATGAGATGTTTGAAACCGGTCAGTTTTTTAATATGCCGCGCCATATTCAAGAGTTTGTCACGCCTCCTTGCCGGAACAGTCAACAGGTGAATCGAAGAATGCTATTCAAGGTTGATTTTTGCCAATGACAGAGCCGCAGACACCGCCATCAACCGTCGCCGCCGTCGCCATCGGCCGCAATGAGGGGGAGCGGCTGCAACGCTGCCTGACCTCGCTTGTCGGTCAGGTCGGGCGCGTCGTCTATGTGGACAGCGGGTCCAGCGATGACAGCGTGGCCTTTGCCAGAGGCATTGGGGTTGACGTGGTCGAGCTGGACATGACCCGGCCCTTTACCGCCGCGCGCGCCCGCAATGCCGGGTTCGCGGCGCTGATGCAGGACAGCCCCCGGCCCGACCTTGTGCAGTTCGTCGATGGGGACTGCGCCGTGGTCGATGGCTGGATCGACACCGCCCGCGCGCATCTTGACGCGCATCCCGAACTGGGTCTGGTGACCGGATGGCGATCCGAGATCGGACCCGAGGCCAGCATCTACAACGCCATGTGTGACATGGAATGGCACCGCCCGGCCGGGCCGATCATCGCCTGCGGGGGTGACATGCTGGTGCGACGGACCGCGTTCGAGGCTGTGGACGGCCTGAACCCGGCCCTGATCGCCGGCGAGGATGAAGAATTCTGCCTGCGGCTTGCTGCGGCTGGATGGGGTCTGGAACGTCTACCAGAACCCATGACCCGCCACGACGCCGCCATGACCCGGTTTTCGCAATGGTGGCAGCGCGCGGTCCGTGCGGGCCATGCCTTCGCCCAGATCGGTCGGATACATCCACAGCATTTTCGGCCGGAACGGCGGCGCGTACTGTTCTACGGGGTGATCCTGCCGCTTGTGGCTTTGGCCGGTATCATCATGGCCTTGGCCGGAACGGTTCTGGCCGGGCTGTTGCTGACGGTGGCGGTGCTGACGGTCTATGAACTCAGCTGGTTGCGGACAACCCGAGGGCTGATGCGCGACGGTCTGCCCGCGCGCGAGGCCATGCGCCATGCCCTACTACTGACCATCTCGAAATTTCCCAACGTGATCGGCGCGCTGACCTATTACGCGCGCCTGCTGCAACGGCGCGACATGCATCTGATCGAATACAAGTAAACCCCTGACCGAGGACATTGAAGCCTTGACCGGAACAGAACATGACCTGCGCCTTCTGATCTGCGCCCCTGCTCCTGTGAGTGATGGATCGGGAGAGTTGAAGCTAGATACGAAATTCGTGGAAGGGATGCACACGCACGCAAGCGACTGGGGCGGTCCGGTGCGATGTGTTCTATGGCGGAGCAATGCGGATATTCCCTTCGGCAAGGTTCATGATCCCGCAACCCTGCCCTTTGAACTGGTGATCCTTGACAAGGGCGCGCCCCTGTCTTCCCGGGCGCTGGACGGTGTGGCGGCGGCGATGCTTTCTGCGGATATGCAGGGGATCTCCGACATGGCCGACACCGTGAAGGCTGCGAACGTGCCTTTCGTGGTCACCATTGAATACACGCTGGCGACCAGGTTCAGGATCCTGTGGCTGGAGAAACGCCAAAACCCCCTGCGTTTGCTGCGATCAGGGATTTGGCTGATGAACCACGAGCGCGGGATCAGGAAAGCGATCAGCCGCGCCGATGGAGTGCAGTGCAACGGCTATCCTGCTTACGACAGCTATGCGCCGCTGACCGGGAATGCACTGCTTTATCTCGACAACAGGATGACACCGAAGTTGCTGGCCGATGATGCCGAGATGGAGACAAGAGCAAGCCGCCTGCGCGCGGGTGCTCCGCTGCGCCTGATCCATTCAGGGCGATTGGAGGCGCTGAAAGGGTCGCAGGATCTGCCTGGCCTGATGCAGGCCCTGCGTGATCTGCGCGTCGATGCCACACTGGACGTCTATGGCGCGGGACGTCTGGTCGAAACCCTGCAAAAGGCTTTCGCGCCGTTTGGAGAGCGGGTCCGACTGCACGCGCCTGTTGATTTCGAGACAGAGCTTGTTCCGATCAATCGCAACCACGCCGACATATTTGTCAGTTGCCACCGACAGCAGGACCCGTCCTGCACCTATCTCGAGGCGATGGGATGCGGAATTGCAGTCGCCGGATATGCCAACCAGATGTGGCAAAGGTTGCAGGCCACAAGCGGCGCCGGTCGCGTGGCGCCCTTGGCCGATGTCACCCAGCTTGCCAGATCCATCGCGGCTTGGGACAAGGACCGTGAAGCCCTGATATCGGACTGTCAGAGGGGTCTGGATTTCGCGCGGCAACACGATTTTCCCAGTGAATTCATGAAAAGGATGGAGCAGGTCCGTGCACTCTCTGCGGCGCCCCTCCCATAAGATGCGAACCGGCAGCGGTATCCCCCTTTCAATCTTGCCCGTCACGGTCCCGCGAAAGTGAACGCACTGTTGGTGACCCACAGGACAACAGCGATATGATCAGCTCTCGATTTGCGAGAAAAAAAGCGAAAATTCGACCAAGTTTGGCCGTTTTCTGATCCTAGTCTGGCGCGGGTCTCGTATCGCATCTGCACATGACCGGCTTTGCAAGGCTTGAAGGAAAAGACCAGACACGTGTTACATGGTAAAATGAAACAGTACATCGCCAGACGGCGCAACACTCCAAGGCTGGACAAGAATGCCCGCGACAGGATTCTGGCGCGGATCATTGACGTCGCGCCGCCGGATGCGCCCTTGCCGGCCGTGGTGGCGCAGCAGGCTGTGGCGGGGCGTGCCGTGCGCGGTGTCAATGTCCCGCGCATCGTCGATGCGTGGAACGACATGGCGCATATCTCGGTCAACGAGGCGCTCCTGGATCGCAATCTGGTCATCACCGCCAGCCGCAACGACCCCGCCCATTCCGCGTTCGAGGTGTTGCGGACCCGGCTGATGATGGCGCTGGCCGAGAAGGGTTGGACCCGCGTCGCCGTGACCTCGCCCACCGATGGTTGCGGCAAGACCTTTACGGCGGTCAATCTGGCCATTGCGCTGTCGCGCTATGACAGTTGCCGCACGGTTCTTCTGGATATGGACATGCGCCGCCCCGGCGATATGGCCCGGATGCTGGGTGCACAGGCACCGGGCAGCATGGCCGAATTTCTGCGCGGCGGGCGCGCGGTTGAATCGCATCTGCTGCGGATGGGTCAGAACCTGCTCAAGATCGGGCCGAACCTGGCCATCGGACTGAATGACCGGGTGGAATCCTACGCGTCAGAAATCCTCAAACACCCCGATACGACCCGCGTGCTGGAGCGTATGACCGCCGAATTGAAGCCCGATGTCGTGCTCTATGACATGCCGTCCGTACTGTCGCATGACGATCTGCTGGCCTTCCGCCAGCATTTCGATGCGGTGTTGCTGGTGTCGGGTGGCGGGATCACCACGGCAGATGACCTGTCCGAGGTGATGCGCCAGATGGGCGAGACGATACCGCTGCTGGGTGTCGTGCTGAACCGCGGCGAATAGCGCGCCGCCGGCCCCGCGGATCGGACCCGTCACGTCAGGCGACGCGCACGCGGCACCCTGAGATCGGGGATCACGACAACCGGTCGCAGACCCAATGACCGTTCGATTTGCGCGCTGGTACGCAGACGCGGGCTGATCCATTCCAGGACCAAAGCCGCACCAAAGGCGAACAAAACCGCTAACACCCCCCCCATGATCGCCAGTTTGCGCCGTTCAGTAGAGACGGGATGCACCGGCGCCTCGGCCCGTTCCAATACCTCGAAGCGTTCGGCCTGTTCGCGGCTTTCCAGCTCTTGCGTCATGGCCGCCTGCGCCCGGCGCGCGGTAATCGCGCTGAATTCTTCCTGCAAGCGCGCGCGTTCGCGTTCCAGCAGGTTCAGTTGCCGCTCTACCTCGGGGGCCGCATCCTCAAGCCTGCGAAGCTCGGATATGCGCGAGGCGACAAGCTCGGCCTGCTCGCGGAAGATCGTTTCTTGCCTCGCGGCTTCATCAAAGCGCAGACGCTCGCGTTCCTGCTCGAAGGTGATCCTCTGCTGCTCCAGCGTCAGTTGCGCCTCTTGCAGCAGTTGTAACTGCTGGGACCGGGTCGCGGCATTCTCGGGCAGTGCGCCGACATTGGTCGATTTCAGCGTGGCGATTTCGGCCTCTACCGCCGCAATCAGGGCGGTGACCCGCTCCTCCTCGGTGGCGAAAAACGTCAGTGTGCTTTCTGCCCGATCCGTAGCCCGCGCGCGTCCGGCCAACATGACCAAGTCCAGAAAAGCATTCGCGACATCAGCAGCAATCTGGCCATCATCCATCTGAACCGTGATCAGCAAACCGGTGGACTGCTGATCCGGCCGCCACCCCAGGGACATGTCGACGATACGCGTGATCGTTACGGATTGACGCAGCAACAGAACGCGCTGCGCGGCGGACAGCTGGGGAAAATCCGCATAAAGATCCAGGTCGTCGATCATCTTTGCCAGCGTGTCGCGTGATTTCAGACGCTGCTCGATCAGGCTGATGCGATAGTCGATCGAGGCGTCGCCCCGCGCCATGCTGCCATTGCCAAGGGCGATCTGCGGGGTCTCGATCTGCACCGAGGCCACGGCCTGATAGACCCTTTCGCGCGTATAGGCATAGGCAAGACTGACCGCAGCACCCATCACGATCAGCAGGAAGATCAGCCCGGCGCGCCGCTTGAGCGCCTTGAACGCCTGTCCAACCGTGTCGATCTGCGCCATTGCAGGGGTTCCTTGAACGCGGAGCCTGTGACGGCATCTGGCCCTTGGGGGCAGCGCCGTAATCAGGTTTGCAGGTAAAAGCCTGAAGACATGGGACAACTTTACCGGAACGCACTCATACTGCCACAGAATTGCCACATTCCCCCTGTGATGGAAAGGAAACAAGACCGAAACACAGCGTTTCGGTTTCTTGACTGACGTGCTTGTCCGGTTTGCGTCAACCAGGCAGGCTTATGCCCGCAATCATGAGGGAAAAGGTCGCGGCGGCTGGCCCGACGGTTCGACAGATAATGCCCTGATCTGGAAACAATTTACCCAGTTCCGGCACCATTGTTCCAAGCCTTGTCGCGTGCACCCGGGCAAACCGGGCCTGTGGATCAGCCTCCAGCGTGACCTGAAGCGCCTGAAACCCGATCACTGCCCCGGTCAAGGGAAACTGAGCCTTATAGGCTGCCTCCTTGATGCCGAAGATGCGTTTGGCGGCAAGGCCGCGCGCCGGGGCTGGTAGCCTGCCCAGCGCGGCGATCTCGTCAGGGGTCAGGACCAGGGGCCACAGATCAGCCTCCAGCGGCGCGGAATCCTCGATGTCCAGGCCCAGTGTCTGGCCCTTCTTCTGGGTCAGGACCGCACCACAGAACCCGGCGGCATGGCTGATCGACCCGGTCAGACCAGCGGGCCAGATCGGGCTGCGGTCCGGGGCGGAAGGAACGGCCTGCGGCATCTGGCCAAGGCGCTGCATGGCCAGCCGGGCCGCGGCGCGGCCTGCCGTGAATTCCGCGCGACGGCGCGGCACGGCCCTTGCAATGGCGGGTTCCTCGACCGGCAGAAGCGGCGGGTGATCCCCCTCTACCAGCAGAACCGCGACCGCGACATCCGCGCCGAACAGGGCGGCGATGCTGTCTTCGATCTGCCGGGTCATCCAGTCCGCGTCAGCCTTTCGGCCCTCAACTGGCGGCGGCGTAGCATCGCCTCGGTCCGGTAGGCCGCGCGATCCTCTGAGGGATGGGCGATCAGCGGCGCTGCGGGTTCCGGTTGTGCTGCGATCTGCGGTGCAGGCGCAACCGGGGCGGCAGGTGCCGCCACAGCGGGTGCGGGTGGTGCTGCGAGTGCGGGCTGCTGCACCGGGATCGGTACCTCTGCCGCCGTTCCGGCAGGCATGGGCTGGCCCACCAGTTTTACCGCCAGCGCCGACAGCACGGGGAAGCGGAAGATGTCGGTGATGCTCAGGCTGCGGATGCCCAGATCGGCGCGGATCTCGCGATGCGCCTGCACGGCCAGCAGGGAATGCCCGCCGAGGTCAAAGAAATTGTCCCGCGCGCCGATGTCCTGCACCCCCAGGATACGCGTCCAGATCGCGGCGATCGCCGTCTCGGCGGTGGCCTGGGTAAAGGTAGTGTCCGTGGTCGCAGGGGTGGGCTGAGTGTCCGCTTTTGGCGTCTCTGCCGCCACGGGGGCCGCAACCGTCGTGACCTGCCATTCAGGCTTTGTACGCCCCTGCGGTTCAGGCTTTGTACGCACCTGCGGTGCGGGCAGTGCCTTGCGATCGACCTTGCGGTTCGGTGTCAGCGGAAACGCCTCCAGCGCGACAAAGGCCGTGGGGACCATGTAATCCGGCATGATCGCGGCCAGATGCGCCTTCATCGCGGCCTCGTCCACCGAACCGCTGGCGGTGTAATAGCCCACCAGGCGCACCAGCCCTGGCACATCCTCGCGCGCCATGACGACGGCCTGGCGCACCCCGGCGAAGGCGTCCATCGCCGCCTCGATCTCGCCCAGCTCGATCCGGTAGCCGCGCAGCTTGATCTGGTGATCGGACCGCCCCAGGAAATCCAGCTTTCCATCCGCGCGCCAGCGCACCAGATCGCCCGTGCGATACATGCGCGCGCCCCAAGGGGCGGCGCGGTCAGGCGTCACGAAAGGATCCGGCAGGAACCGTTCCGCCGTAAGATCGTCGCGCTGCCAATAGCCGCGCGTCACACCGTGACCGCCGATGTAAAGCTCTCCGGCGACCCCAACGGGCACGGGCTGCTTCTCGGCGTCCAGGACATAGACCTGGGTATTCGCAATCGGCGTGCCGATGTTGATCACCCCCTGCTCCGGTTGGGCGCTTTCCGTTGTGGACCAGATCGTGGTTTCGGTGGGCCCATACATGTTTTCCACCGATGCCCGCGTCAGACCCGCGAATTCGGCGACCAGCGCACCGGGCAGCGCCTCGCCGCCCAGCATGATGTGCCGCACCTTCGACAAGGCGCCGCGCGCCTCGTCATTCATGGCGATCATCCGTGCCATGCTGGGGGTGCATTGCAGATGGCTGACCCCGTGGCGCACGATCTGCGCCGCGATGGAATGGTCATCCGCATCCGGTTCCAGCCCGGTATTGGCGCGCTTGACCACCTCGGCCAGCGGCAGCAACCCGTCAAGCACCTGCTGCACCGGAATACCGTAATCAATCAGGCAGGCCACTTCCGTCACCCCGATCCGGCGCACCTGTTCGACGCGGGCCATCGCATCGTCAATCGTGCCGAACAGCCCTGAATCGTCGAAATAGCGCAGGAAGGCGAAATCGAGGATCGCTTCCAGCTCGTCGGCCTCAAGCGATCCCAGGTCAAGCTGGAACGGATTGGCCACGCCCTTGGGCCGCTTGAACGCCGGGAAAGCCCAGGCATATTGCTTGATCAGCCCGGCAGCCGAGCGCAGGTAATCCTTCATCGGCTCCCGCGCGATCTCGCGCACCGTGTCGCGATCCTGCCCCAGGTAGGTATGCAGCATCAGCGTGACCTTGAAGTCATCGGGATCATGGCCCGCCGCGCGCAGGGCGGCATGATAGATCTGGATCTTCTCGCCCACCTCATCGACCGACTGACCCAGAAGATGCGTCAGAACATTGGCCCCGATCGTGCCGGCCTCGCGCCATGTGTCGGGGTTGCCCGCCGTGGTCACCCAGACCGGCAGCGTCTTTGACACGGGGCGCGGTTGCGTCACCACGCCATGCATCCCCCCTGCCGCGGTGGGATATTCCACCGCCTCACCGGCCCAGAGCCGGCGCAGATCGGCGATGGCCTGCATCATCGCGGGCTTGTTGTGGGGCGGCGCGTTTTCCGGGCGCAGCACGAAATCATCGGGCTGCCAGCCGCTGGCGATGGCCAGACCGGCGCGCCCGTTGGTCAGGTTGTCGATCACCGCCCATTCCTCGGCGATCCGCGCCGGATGGTGGAGGGGTGCGACGCAACTGCCCGCGCGCACACTGATGTTATGCGTGACCGCCGCCACCGCCGCGCCGGTGACAGAGGGGTTCGGATAGGGGCCGCCAAAGGCGTGGAAATGCCGCTCGGGCGTCCAGACCGCGCAGAAACCGTGGGTATCGGCGAATTTCGCACCTTCCAGCAGCAGCTTGTATTTATCGCGTCCGGCGCCGTCGTCATTGCCCCAGTAATACAGGCTGAACTCCATGCCGCGGCCGGTCACGTTGACAGGCCCGCTGGAGACCAGCGCGCGCGTCTCGTCGCTGCTCAGCACCAGCTTGAAGCCGCGCGCCAGCGTCCAGAACAGCTCCAGCACCGAAATGTCGAAGGACAGCGAGGTCACCGCCAGCCATGTATCACCAGGCTTGTGCGGGATACGCGCATCCATGCCGATGCAGAAATTCACCACGTTGCGATGTTCGACCATCACGCCCTTGGGTCGCCCGGTCGAACCGGAGGTGTAGATCATATAGGCCATATCCGCGCCCGTGGCCTTGCACGCGGGCCGCGTGGCGGGGGCATCCGTCAGGCGCGGATCGGTGTCGATCACCAGCACCTGCGCGTCATGCGGCGGCAAAGCCTGGGCAAGACCCGCCTGCGTCACAATCACCGGACAGGCCGAATCCGCAATATAAAGCGCGATGCGATCGGGCGGAAAGGCCGGGTCCAGCGGCACATAGGCGCCCCCGGCCTTGAGGATCCCCAGCGCCCCGATGATCATGTCCGGGCTACGCGCGCAGTTCAGCCCCACCAGCGTGCCCGCGCCCACGCCCATGGCTTGCAGCACATGGGCCACACGGTTGGCGGCGGCATCCAGTTCCGCATAGCTCAACCGCGTGCCTTCAAAGACCAGCGCGGGGGCATCGGGGGTGGCCTGGGCCTGCGCCTCGATCATGTGATGCAGGCAGGCGGTATCGGGCAGATCGGTTGCGGTGTCGTTCCAGTCTTGCGTGACCAGCGCCAGTTCGGCATCGGGCATCACCGGCAGGCTGGACAGCGCAATATCGCCCTTGTCGCCACGCGCCAGCGTGGCCGCCACCACGGCCAGGCGGCCCGCGATCAGATCCAGCGCCAGCGGCGACAGGCGCGCGGCATCCGCGATCAGCTGCGCGCGCCCGTCGTGCAAGGCCAGCGTCAGAACGGTGCCGGGGATACGCACCAGCGCGTCCTCGGCCAGGCCCACGGCAGGCATGGCCAGCGCGCCGCAGCCCGGGATGCGCCCCGGCAGATCGGCCATGAAGCCGCCACTGGCCCGCGCGCGCGCGTGATCGGCGGCAAAACCGGCAACTGCTGGCGCCACCGCGCCACCGCGCGCCACGCGCAGGGGTGCCCATCCAGCGACATATCCGGCCAGCGTCGGATCGGTCAGCCCGGCATCGCGCCAGGCGATATCCACATGGTCGCGGTCCGACAGCCGCGCCGCCAGCAAGGCCAGTGCCGCCATGATCGTCTCGGGCGCCTCGGACAGGGTCAGGTCGCGGGTGATCTCGCCGTTGGTGCCGGTTTCCTGGACCAGATCAAGCGGCGCGGGCGCAAGCGTCTCGATCCGCTTGCGCCAGAACGCCTCGGCCCGGATGCGCGGGGCAAAGCCTGCGTCAAGCGCGGCGGCGTCGCCATCCGCCAGCGCGGGCAGAACCTGGCCCGCCTGCACGCCATGGGCCAAGGGTTGTCCGTTCAGATCGGTGAACCCCCAAAGCTTCAACGGCCCTGTCGCCGTCACCACCGTCAGGCTGTCGCCATCGGCTTGCAATACGGTTCCGGGCAAAGCCCCCGCGCCACCGGGCACAGCCTCGGCCCCGGTCACGGCCAGCAAGCCATGGGGCGTCAACACCTTGGGCAGGCACAGCGGATTGGCGTGATCGCCATGATCCAGCGCCAGAACCAACCGCGCCAGACTGTCTGCGTCGCGGGTGAAATCCAGCCGCGCGGCGACCGGCGGGCGGTCATGCAGGCCGAAATAGCTGCGCTGCGTCAGATCCTGAGGCTGCCGCGCAGGCGCGCCTGTCGCCAGCATCGCCACCAGATCGGGAAAGCTTTCGATCGCCTCGGCAAAACAGCGGCTGTTCAGGGTCAGGGCGGTATCATCGGGCGCGACGTCGAACATCCGTTGCAACAGGATATCGCCCTCATCGACGCCGCCGCCGATCAGATGCCAGGTGATGCCATGCCGCGCCTCGCCCGCGATGCGTGCCCAGACCGGCGCGTTCAACCCGGCATAGCGCGGCAGCGGGCCATCATGGAAATTGACCGCGCCCTTGCCCGCCAGCGCCAACACATCCGCCGGCAGCATGTCCAGATTGGCGATGCTCAGCAGCCAGTCGCACGCCACACCCGCCAATCGCTGCGCCAGATCCTTGCCCGGCGCCTCGACCCGCAGATCCGCCGCCTCTGCCCAGGCGCGCACATTCGGGCAACGCGTCACAACCGCCTGCAATGAATGGCCCGCATCCAGCAGGACCTGCCCACAGTTCAGCGTCAGGGATTCGTTGCCGATCAGCACAGCCGAGAAGGAAGACATCACGATTTACCTTTCATGTCACGCAAGGTGACCGGACCCCGTCCCGCCCCTTGCTTGCGCCCGCGACCGGACCCAAGGGACCGACGATGATGGGCAAGGATGCGGCGCAACTGGCCCTTGTCCTTGCGTCGCTTTGCGGGACGCCGCAGCATCTGCACCCCTGCGCCAAGCACAAGAGCCACCGAGCAGAGGGCCGCATAAACCGCCCCATGGGTCTTGGTGAAATAGTAAAGCCGGGAATCGAACCAGTAATCCGGCACCTGATCCCAGGACTTCATACCGGTAGAGACCGAGCCGATATGCATTACCCGACTTTCGGGCACATAGACCGTGCCGAAGCCTGCGCGTGCGGCGCGGTGGCACAGATCCGTTTCTTCATAATACAGGAAAAACGCCTCATCGAAAATGCCGATCCGGTCCAGCACCGCGCGCCGGATCATCATGCTGGCCCCGGCCAGCCAATCAACGCGGGTCGTGACCTGCGGAATATCCAGCGGCACCCGCCAGCGCGACAGGATCCGGCTTATCGGGCCTGTGCTGGCGCTTTCCTCGAATTCCGACAACAATGTCGGGAAACGGAACGCCGTCTCATGCGGCACATCATCATCGCCATAGATGAAACTGCCCGCGATGCCCGCCTGCGGATCCGCCTCCAGCGCGCGCAGCAGCGCGACCAGCGCGCCGGGCTCGGGAAAGGCGTCAGAGTTCAGCAGATAGACGTAATCGGGCGCTTCGCCATCGGCCATTCCGGCGCGGATGCCCACGTTATTGCCAGCGCCAAAGCCGCCGTTATGGCCGGACTGGATCACCCGCACGGCACCGCCTTCGGTCCAGCCATTGTCCCGCGCCGCATCGCGCAGCATTTCGAAACTGCCATCGCCGCTGTCATTGTCCACGATCACCATGTCGGTGCGCGCGCCGGGAAAGGCGCGTTGCACCTCGGCCATCGCGGCCAGCCCGGCCTTTGCGGCGCGCAGGGTCATGGGCGCGGTGCGCCAGTTCAGCAGCACGGTCAACAGGCGTGGCGGTTTGCTCGTCATGGTCATTCCGCCGCTTCCATCGGCACGTCACGGCCCGCGACTGCCCGCAGCGCGGGACGTGATGCGCGCCGTTCGGCGGCCTCGATCACCCGGCGCATCCGCGCGGCCAGCACCCGCACATTGGGTTCCAGCACCATGGAATCGTGATCCCCCGGCACTTCCTGCACCTCGACTTTTGGCGCCCATGCGGTCCAGTCATTGTCATGCAGCACATAGGCGCGTTCTGAATTGACCAGACGGTCCGGCGCCACCTGCCACTTGCCCACCAGCGGCGGACGGAACAGCATCAACGGCCCGTCCCAGCGCTGCAGCTTGTACGAGGTGACGCTTTCCATGAAGGCCGCCTCGATCGCGACATTGTGGAACTGCGCCGCCGGTTCCTCGGCGTCGTCGGTCTTGATGCGACGTTTCTCGAACTCCCACGCGATACGGCGCGTCAGCCAACGCGCCGGATAGGCGATGCCGCCCGCGCGCAATTCCTGCAACTGGATCACCAGCCGGTCCCGCAAGGACAGCGGACGGGGCACCGGCAAGGGCGTGTCCAGCATGACCAGGGCTGCCACCTCTTCGCCTGCCGCCGTCAACTGCCGCGCGATTTCCAGCGCGGTGATCCCGCCACCGGAAAAACCGCCCAGCATATAGGGGCCCCGCGGCTGCACCTGACGGATCTCGGCGATATAGTCGCGCGCCGCCTGCACCAGATCGCGATGGGGTTCCTGATCGCCGTAAAGCCCGCGCGCCTGCAACCCGTAGAAGGGCCGGTCGGTGCCCAGCAGATGCGCCAGATGCCGCAGGTTCAGGATATTGCCGAACATACCCGCCACCAGGAAGAACGGCGTTCTCGGCCCGCCCTCGCCTGTGTGCATCGGCACCACATGGGTAAAGCGGCGCTGCGGCGCTGCAGGCTTGGCGGTGTCGGTGGCCCCCTCGGCCCCCGCCACCACGCCGCCACGTTCCGCGATCAGGGCGGCGCATTTGCGGATCGTCGGCGCCTCGAACAGGATCGAGATCGGGAAATCCACGTTGAACGCCTTGCGTACCTTGGCGAACAGGCGCACCGCGATCAGCGAATGCCCGCCCAGATCGAAGAAACTGTCCTCGACACCCACGCTGTCCAGCCCCAGCAATTCCTGCCAGAAGGCGGCCAGACGCTTTTCGACCTCGGTCTCGGGTGCCACGAAATCGCTGTCCAGACTGGGGCGCTCGAAACTCTGCCCGCCCGTGTCGGCGCCGGTATCGACCGCATCGGCCTGCCGGATCAGTGCGGCCAGATCCATCGATGAGATGACGACCTGCGATCCCTTGCCCGCCAGCGCGCGCAGAAACGCATCGGCGCCTTCCTCGGGTCTGATGCCCTGCGTCAGCATGTGGCGCAGCCGTTCCTCGGCGGGCGACAGCGGGCGCGGCCCGGTGCTTTCGGATAGGGCGGCCGTGGCAGGGGCGGCGGCGCGGCCAAAGGCGGCGGTGTCGTCCAGACGGCGGATGCTGAAGCCTTCGACCTCGATGCAGACGGTCCCGTCGGGGGCCGCGATCACCACGTCGAAAGTGGCCGAAGGTCCATCGGCGCTGTTGCCCGTGCGGCTGCGTACCCAGCTTGCAACGCGCGCCGGCAGCGGGCGATGAACGCGCACCGTGCCATAGGACACCGGCACCCACAAATGATCGGGCTTGTAGCCGGCGATCAGCCCCATGGCCCAGCCGGTCGCCAGATCCATCAGGCCGGGATGCAGGCCCCAGCCCGCGCCCAGATCGGCCGTCTTGTCATCGGGCAGCGCCAGCCAGGCCAGCCCTTCGCCCTGACCAAAGGCCATGGACCGGATCACCCGCCAGCGCGGCCCGAAGGCCAGATGCGCCTCTTGCGGGGAGGGGATGAAACCTTGCGGTCCGGCCTCGTGCGGATGGGCGCAGCGCGCGGCGATGGCGGACAGATCAAGTGCTGCCGGCGGTGTCAGCGGCAAAAGCGACAACTCGGCCTCGGCATGTGTCACGATGCCCCCAGCCTGCGCGCTTTGCACCTCGAAGGCATAACCGGCCTCGGACCGGGGCAGGCGCACCCGCATTTCCAGCGGTGCGGCATCGGCCACCTGCAAGGGCGACAGGAAGTAAAGATCGCGGATCTCGAACCCGCCGGTCTCGCCCTGCGCGCGCAGGGCCTGCGCCGCCAGTTGCAGATAGCCGGTACCCGGCATGACAGCGTCACCCGCCGCCGTGCGATGCTCGTTCAGCACCCAGTCGGCACGCGCATCCAGCGTCTTGAGGAACATCCGGTGCCCGCCCGCGTCCAGCGCGACCTGATCCAGCAACGGCGTATCCTTGGGCGCCGCGCGCCGTTCGGGGGGCGCATCGCCCGCCAGCCGTGCCGCCATCGCATCGGCGGCCATACCCACACCCGACCAGATGCCCCAGTCGATCGCCAGCACCCGCGTCTTGCCGCCCGCGCGCGCTTTGGCATAGGCGTTCAGATATTCGTTGGCGGCCACGTAATCGACCTGCCCCACCGGCGCGGTCACCGTCGACGAGGATGAGAACAGCACCAGCCAATCCAGCGCCCCATCGGGGAACAACTCTTCCAGCACCTTGGTGCCGTGGATCTTGGGGGTGAACACATCCTCGATCTCGGTCAGGGATTTGGTCAGCAGGGGCGCGTCTTGGATCACGCCGGCCGCATGGATCACGGCCGTCACCGGACCCATCTTGGCCTCGGCCTGTTTGACCGCTGCGCGCATATCCTCGATATTGCTGACATCGGCCTGGATCACCAGAACCTCGCCGCCCTGGGCCTCAAGCGCCTGCACGGCGCGGATACGCTGCACCACGGTATCCTGCACGGATGACCGCAGCAGCCCGTCCCAGCGGGCACGCGGCGGCAGGGCGGACCGCGCCAGCAGCACGACACGGCGTTGCCCGCGCGCGATCAGCGCCGCCGCGATGCTCAGGCCGATACCGCCGAAACCACCCGTGATCAGGGTCACGCCATCGGCGCGCAGCGGCAGCCTGTCAGCGGCTACCGGGGCCAGCGGCGCGGGCTTGAACTCCAGCGCAAAGCGTTTCTCACCGCGCAGGGCGGCCACGGTATTGTCAGGTGCGGCCAGCAGATCTTCCAGCACGCGGGCGGCCAGATCATCCAGCGCCTCGCCGCGCTTGCGCCCTTCGGGCAGGCGGATGTCCAGCACCGCGCAGGTCATGCCCGGCACTTCGCGCGGGATCACCCGCGCCGGTCCCATCACGGTGGCCTTGTCAGGATCACCCAAAGCCTCGCCACGCACCTGCGCCGCGTCGGATGTGATCACGCTGACATGGGCGGTGGCGTTTTCCTCGGCCATGGCCTGCGCCAGGAACAGCAGGCTGTAAAAGCCCTGTTCCTGCGTGCGGTGGAAGAAACTGCTACCGGGGCGGAAGCCATGATCTCGCGTGACCTGCCACAGATGGGCGATGCGCGCGGGCATCCGGCCCCGGTCCATCAGGTCACGGATCAGCAGGTCATATCCCGCCCGCCCCTGTTCGGGGGCCAGCAGATAGCCATCGTCGCCCACGCGGGCAAAGGCATCGGCGGGGCGCACGGTAATCACCCGCTGACCGGCGGCGCGCAGCTTCGCCGTCAAGACCGCACCGAGACCCGCGTCATCCTCGAACACCAGCCAGTCCTGCGGCGGCAGATCCGACAGATCGTCCATATCCAGATCACATGCGGCCAGGCGCGGCACCCAGGCGGGGCGATAGCCCCAGCTGTCCAGGTCATCGCGGCGCAAGGGCCACAGATCGGCCTCGGCCTGCGATTGCGCGCCTTTGCCGGGCTCAATGAAATAGCGGCTGCGCTGGAAGGCATAGCCCGGCAACGGCACGCGGTTGCGCGGCACCCCGCCCCAGACCTGATCCCAGTCGATGGCAACCCCCACCGCCCACATCCGCGCCAGCATCGCCATGAAATAGGCGTCATCGGCTACGCTGTCCTGCGGATGGCGCAACGACCCGATCACCGCATTGGGCGTGACCGTGGCATGTTGCCCCGCCAGCGAGGCCAGCCCCTTGCCGGGCCCGACCTCAAGGAAAACGCGCCCTTGCCCTTTCGGCGCAGCGGCCGCCAGGCTGGCGATACAATCGGCGAAATGTACCGTATGGCGCAGATGGCCCACCCAGTATTCGGGGTCTGTGGCCTGCGCGTCGGTCATGCGCTGCCCGGTCCGGTTGGACATCACCGGGATCGCGGGCGGGTTCAGCGTGATCGACCGCAGGTAATCGCCAAAGCGTTGCAGGATCGGCTCCAACATCCGCGAATGGGCGGCCACATCAATGGGAATGCGCTGGAACTCGACCTCGCGCGCGGTCAGCTCTGCTTGCAGACGGTCAAGTGCGGCCTGCGGGCCTGATGCCACGCTCAGCGCCGGGCCATTGACCGCGCCCAGGTCCAGATCGTCACCCAGCAGCGGGCGCAATTCATCCGCAGGCAGTCCGACCGACAGAAGCCCACCGGCCGGCACCGTATCGAACAGCGTGCCGCGCAGATGGACCAGGCCGATGCAATCCTCGAACCCGATGATGCCGGCCACGCAAGCGGCGGTATTCTCGCCCATGGAATGACCGACCAGAGCGGCGGGCTTGACCCCCCAGCTGATCCAGAGCTGCGCCAGCGCATATTCGACGATCATGATCAGCGGCAGCTGCACCGATGGCTGTTTCAGCCGTTCGTCCGCCTGCGCCTCTTGCCCGCGTTCGGGTAGCCAGACGGCGCGAATGTCGTAATCCAGCTTGCCTTGCAGCACCGCAAGGCCGCGATCCATCCAGTCGCGGAAAACCGGCTCGGTGTCATAAAGATCCCGCGCCATACCCGCGTATTGCGCGCCGCCGCCGGGGAACATGAAGACCACATCCGGCGCATCGCCCAGAACCTTGTGGGTGAACACGCGGCGCGGGTCATTCGCGCGCAGGGTCGCCGCCGCCTCGGCATGGCTGGCGGCCACGATCACGCGGCGTTGTTCAAACGCGCGCCGCCCGTGGCGCAGGGTATAGGCGACATCGGCCAGCGGCTGATCGGGCCGTGCGTCCAGATGATCGGCCAGACGCTGCGTCGCCTCATCCAAGGCCGCCTTGCTGCGGGCCGAGATCACCAGCGGCTGAAACGGGAAATCGCTTTCCCCGGATGGCGCGCGCATGGGCGCTTCCTCCAGCACCACATGCGCGTTGGTGCCGCCGACGCCCAGCGAATTGACCCCGGCGCGACGGGGAGCAGACCCGCGCGGCCAGTCAGTCAGCCGGTCATTGACCACGAAGGGGCTGCCCTCGAACCCGATCACGGGGTTGGGGGCCTCGTATCCCAGCGATGGCGGGATCTGCCCGTGATGCAGCGCCAGCATTGTCTTGATCAGGCTGGCCACACCGGCAGCGGTGTCCAGATGGCCGATGTTGGTCTTGACCGATCCGATCCGGCAGAAGCCTTCGCCCTGGGCCCCACCCTGGCGGAACGCTTCGGTCAGGGCCGCCACCTCGATCGGATCGCCCAGATAGGTGCCGGTGCCATGGCATTCGACATAGCCCACCGTATCGGGTGCCACGCCGGCCACTGCCTGCGCCTCGACGATCGCGGCGGATTGACCATCGACCGAGGGCGCCAGATAGCCCGCCTTGGCGGCGCCGTCGTTGTTGATCGCCGTGCCCTTGATCACGCCCCAGATATGATCGCCATCCGCAATCGCATCCGACAGGCGGCGCAGCACCACCGCCCCCGCGCCCGATCCGAACACCGTGCCCTTGGCGCGATGATCGAAAGCATGGCATTCGCCATCGGGCGACAGGATCTCGCCGTCTTTATAGAGATAGCCCCGATTCTGCGGCAGCTCGATCGTGACCCCGCCCGCAATCGCCATGTCGGATTCGCCGATCAGCAGCGATTGCACCGCGCCATGCACCGCGACAAGCGATGTGGAACAGGCCGTCTGCACGTTCACGCTGGGCCCGGTCAGGTTGAACACATGGCTGGCGCGCGTGGTCAGAAAATCCTTGTCATTGCCCGTGTGGCGCAACAGGAACATGCCCACATCCTGCACCAGATCGGGGTTGGAGCAGATGTTGAAATAGAAATAGCTGCCCATGCCGCAGCCGCCGAAAACACCCACTGGGCCGGGGAAATCCTCGGGCATGTGACCGGCGTTTTCCAACGCCTCCCAGACCACCTCAAGGAACTGGCGATGCTGCGGATCCATGATCGCCGCATCCTTGGGGCTGAAGCCGAAGAATTCCGCATCGAACCGGTCGAACCCGTCCAGGGGCGCGGCATAGGGCACGTAATCGGGCCGCGACAGCATGTGCCGCGCCTCGCCCGCCGCCAGCAGTTCGTCCTCGGACAGCTTGCGAATGGACCGGATACCATCGCGCAGGTTGCGCCAATAGGTATCGACATCCCCCGCACCCGGAAGATGCGCGGCCATGCCCACAATGGCGATATCGGTTTCAGCAGTCACGAGCGATGGCCCCCTCTGTCCGTCCGTCATCACTCGTTACAAAACACCGGTTCCGCGTTAGCGGCCAAATACGGTCATAATCTGACAAAACACTGTCAAACTTGTTACGTGCCGTTACGCGGCCAACACCATGATCGCGTCCCAGTTCCACCAGATCGCCCCGCAGGCCACGAAGAGCCCCAGAACGGCAAATCCAAGATCATGCAGCGGGTCCCAGACCCCCAGTCTGGACGACAACCACACCAGCGCGGGATAAGCCGCCAGGATGCCGATGCCCTGCCCGATCAGGGCGCCGATCAGACCGCCCGCAGAGACACCGATCAACAGACCCAGAATGGTCAGACTGGCCTTTATCAACGTCAGAAAAAAGAACCGGCGCGACTCGCCCGCAGCAAGCGCCGCCTGATCATAGGTCAGCCCGATAACCACCGGAATATTGATGCAGGCAATCAGAACCGAAACCGCACCTGCCGACAGGTAACGGTCATCATACATCAGATCGACCAGCAACGGACCCACGAAGGCCAAGCAGGCCAGCAGCAGCAACAGACCCGTCGTGACCAGAACCCGCATCTTGCGCAACTTAAGGAAGTTCTCACGCGAAGCGGCCGGCGGGCAGTCGCGATAGACCGGAATCAGCACGCGGGCGACAACCATCATGCCAAGCATCATAGGAAAGCTGCCAAGGAAAAAGCCGATATTGTAGATCCCGAACAGATCCAGCGCCAGAAACTTGCCCAAAATCAGCTTGTCGCCCTGCACCAGCAGAAAACCGAAGATCGTGCTGAGGAAAATCCATTTCCCGAACTGGATCACCTCGCGCAGCGCTTCGGATTCCAGACGCAGGCGGTTGCGATATCCGGGCAGATACAGGGTCATGAGCGTCACCTGAACCAGACTGCCGATGACCGTGCCGATAACCAGCGCCCAGACTGATTGCAGCCAGAACGCCAGCCCGACCATGATGATCAGCCCGACGACCTGTGCCGCCATCTCAAGAAGTGTCACCCGTCCCAGTGCCAGATGCCGGTTTGCTGTCTCGCGCCGGGTCGGCATTACGCCCGCCACCAGAAACTGGACCGAAGCCAGCAAAAGCATCCCGAACAGCAGCGGTTCCTCGTAGAAAACCGAAATCGGGTAGGCAAGCAGACAACCGGCCATGAACAAAACGATGCCGCGCAGGATCTGTACCGTCCAGGTCGTGTCCAGAAACACCGGATCGTCGCCGCGCGTGCTGCGCGAAATCGCTGGCCCGATTCCCACGTCCGAGAACATCTGCAAGCCGATCATGAAAACGACAACAATCCCCATCAGGCCGAAGGCTTCGGGGAACAGCAGCCGCGTCAGCACCAGATTGCTCAGCAGACGCATCACCTGCGAGAACCCGAACCCCGCAACAGTCAAGAATGAAGACCGCAACAGGCGAGCGGACAGGCCGCCACTCGTCAGCAGCCCATGCATTCTGCCGCTGGAAACAACCCCGTCGGTCATCGCCCCCTGCTCCAGTCAGGCAGACCTGCGCCCGCGCCCGCCCCCGCGCGGCCCCTGTCGCGCCAGCGCACCGCCAGCGCCACGGCGGAATAGACGGCAAAGCCTACCGGATTGCGCGCCGCCAGCAGCAGCATGCCCGGCACGCCCAGCTTTGCCTTGTCGTCATTTGCCATCAGGTCGGGGAACAGCGCGGCCACCTGCCGCACCCCGCGATCCTGCCGCTGGCGCACGCGCACCAAGGCGGCGAACCCTTCGACGATCGGCCAGTCATAAGTCGCTGCCACGTTTATCCGCTCATCCGGGCGAAACAGCAGCCGCACATAGGTGTCGTCCGAAATGATATCGGGAAACTTGCCCCAGCGCGCGCGCCCCGCGGCATTGACTGCGAAGAGCCCGCAGCCCGGCACCCCCCGCGCCATGAAGGGCACGCGGCGATAGGTCGCCGCATAGGCCCGGCTGACCCAGCCCTGCGCCGTGATCCGCAACCGGCCGCTGGCATAGCGGGCCTTGGGTCCGTCCAGCGCCTTGCACAATTGCCCCAGCAATGCGGGCGACAGGGTGACATCGGCATCCAGATAAGCCCGCCACGGCCAGTGCGCGGCGGCATCGCCCGCGTTCAGCGCGCGCATCTTGTCGCCTTGGCACAGTTCCAGCACCTCCATCCGCCATCCCCGCGCCTGTGCCCGGCTCTCGAAACCGCGCGCCACCTCCGCGGTGCGGTCGGTGCAGCCATTGGCCACCACCACGATCTCAACGGGACAGGCCGGAGAATCAGAGGCGAGTATTGAAGACAGGCAAGCACCCAGAAACGCCTCTTCATTATTCGCCGGAATGATGATGCTGAGCACTGTAAGATCCTAAGAAATTGGTTTAAATCACCCGTAAGGCCAATGTCAGGACCCAAGGCGGCGGGTATTTCGGCAAATATGCCAAATCTACCATGTCAGAGTGCCATGAAGGGCAATATCTTGGCAAGATTATGGCAGCTACTGGCCTGCAATCATGAACAATTTAAACGATCAGCTGCCATTAATCTCAACAATCGCAAGAATATGTTCGATTCCTGCTGAAAATCTACTTAAGGGTGAACTTCAGGCGTCAATGCAATTGGGGTCTCAACTGGGTTTGAGAACTGAATTTCCTGAATAGCGACCAGGCGGATCTCGTCGGTCAGGCGCCGGGTGGCAAGGTCCTCACCCTCATCCGGCCATGACAGGACACGCGGAAAGGTCTCAACCGGGTTACCCATCAGCGGGGTCCGCAGACCACCGCCCCGCCTTCCAAATTACATTCGGATCCCCCGCAATCCGACGCTCAGGTGTGATAGCTGGACGATCAAATCACGCTTTGCACCCTCATCTGTCTTCGTTTCACAACCTGTGCAGACATTGCATATCCCAGCACTGCACCTGAAATCATCCATGTTAACGGCGTCAGCGTGGCGTTCGGCAGCATGTCGATCATGTTGACGCCCAAAATCAGCATCAACCCCCCGATCCAGGGCGGCACTTGCCTGATCGGTCGCTGCTTCACCACTCTCCACCACATCATGAAGCCCGACAACGCCAACAGACCGAACTCGGCGATATATCCGACCCAGCCGAACGCGCCCAATACGATCACCCAACGCCCGTCCGGAATGGACAGCAACCGGCCGTTCTGATCATGCACCAGACCACGGCCGAAGGTTCCCCACCCAAGCAACGGCTTGACCTGCGCCCGCTCCAGCAAAACAGCCTCATGGATCATGCGGAACTGAAGCGAATAGGCCCGCTCATAGCTGATGTCGGCCACCTTCAGCAGGATCGCCCTCTGCGGTATCAGATTGTTCCCTTTCATCACGGGATAGACCAGTGCGACAATCATCATCAAAAGCGCAATCCGCACCTGCATGCGAAGCCCCAGAAAAATGACCATCGGCAAAAGTAAGATCGCGAACAATATGCTGCCAAGCGACTTGCACAGGACCAGAACGACGGCAAGGTAAACGCCCGCCATCAGATAGACCTTCGGATCGCGCGATCTGTCGCTTTTGAAAAGAGTAAAGGCCGCAAGCGTTGCCATCAGCGCAAAGAAAGCCACCCACAAGCCGTGCTGAAGGAAAACAATGGGGCGGAACCCGTCACCACGCATCATCTGTTCGAAACTGTGCTGAAAATACCCATAGACCCAGATGTTGATCTGAGGGCTCAACCGAACCTCCAGCAGCATCGGAAGAGAATAGGCAAGGCCCGCGACCAACAGTGCCACCAGAACATACCGCAGGTCCTTGTCAGTCGTCAGGAAGTTCATGGCAAGCACGAACGGAACCACACTCAGCGCGTTGCCCAGGGCCATGGACAGTCCTTCCTTGATCCCGAGGCCCTGAATGAAGAAAGCGCCGTTCACAATCGGCTCGCCGTTGTTCATCGCCGTTGCCAGCGGACTGAGCACGAACATCAGCAAAAGCAACTTGCCCAGCCTATTCTGCGGCAGCAGACGCATCCGTGCTCCGTACATGAAAAAACACACAACAAGCGCAGATAAATTGGGAATGGTTTCCTTGTTCAGCACCGGAATCAGCGCAAGATCGAATTGCGCAGGGGGCGGCGGCAACAGAAGATAGCCAGAAAGCAAGCAGATCACGATGGCCTTGCCTGGCGGAAACCTCTGAAAGATCACAATTGTGACGATTGGCCAAAGCGCCAGCATCAGATAGGCAAACCCGTTCGGCATCGTGGTGTCCCGTTCCTCAACTCTCTTTGCAGGGTAACGACAACATCAGCCCACGCACGCGGCCCGGTGTTCCGCCAGATTGCCGCATTTGCCACTTGCTTGCGACCCTTATCCCCCGCGCCTGAGATAAAAATGACCGCACCCCGGCGGCAAGCACCGGGGCGCAGCGGGATTGCAGCAGTGTCAGTGACCCGTGGCCCGCATCACGACACCAAAGGTGCGCAGCACGATTTTCAGGTCGGTCATAAGGGACAGATGATAGAAATAGTCGCGATCATATTCGGCGCGCTGTGCAAAGCTGCTCTCGTTGCGAACCGAGGTCTGCCATGCGCCTGTGATGCCGGGGCGCATCTCGTAATACTCGGTGCCGGGATAAAGATCCTTCTGATCGGTCATCATCGGGCGCGGCCCGACCACCGACATATCGCCTTTCAGCACGTTCAGGAATTGCGGCAGCTCATCCAGGGATGTCTTGCGGATCAGGCGACCCAGCCGCGTCACGCGCGGATCGTCTTTCAGCTTTTGGTTGTGGTCCCATTCGGCGCGGGCCTCGGGGTTGCTGTCCAGGTAGGCGCTCAACACCTTGTCGGCATGCGGCACCATCGACCGCAGCTTGTACATGCGGAATACCTTGCCATGCATGCCAAGGCGCTTCTGCACGTAAAAGGGTGAATGTCCGTCCATTGCGATGAGGACAGACAGTACCGCCAGCACCAGAGTCACGGGCAGGGCGATCAGGGCGACAAACACGAGATCAAAAATGCGCTTGCCCACTCCATCGTAGAGAACAAGACGCTCCGACGACAGCACTGGAGACGCGGATATAAGGACATTTCTTGCGGCACGTTCCCGGGCAGAGTCCGGGTATGCGCCCAAATCATAGGCCATAGTCTCATTCCCCCAAATGAGCAGACGCGAAAATGCGTCTTGAGCAGCTGAACCAAGCCATCTGCGATCATCGGGAAGCGGAGTGCCGGGCCTTGGGGTAACGGCATAAGACCGCTGTTCACGGACTCATGGTCCGCGTCATCAAGTCTTTGATACAGTTGTATCTTTCCCCTGTAACCCTCGCCCTATCTGGCAGCACATGGCGAAGGTGGCTCGTTCAGCAGTTGCACTCACATCTTTGACCCCGGAAGGCCGCAAACGTTCTTACTTGCAATAAACCAAGGCCACTCTGCACCTAACTGGGCTATGCCTCATTTAAGCCCTTTTTTTGCCTTGAGGTCAATCGGGAGGCGAGTCTAATTCCTGCAAAAGAGCATACGGAGTCTCATTCGAGACAAGGTGTACCGACATCGGGAAATGCACTGCGCGCGCCCCTGCAAGGGAGAGCGGTTGAGTGATTTAGGGCATGCTGGGCGGTGCGAAACCTGTGTAGTTTTTCTCAAAACAGGTCAATCTAGGGCTTATTCTTCAACTTATTGGAAACAACGCGTCTTAATGGTGCCCGTCGTTTCCGTTACTGCAACAATCGAGGGGCCATAGATGACCCTGCGGAAACCGGTCCATGCCGCTGGCCTGCACCGGGAACAGGATGGCAGTGGCGCAAAAATGGCACATTTGTGGCAAAAAAATGGCGGCAATCCGTCGCGTCGGGTCGCGTAGATCTTATGCGTGGCCCGCCCAGTTTTTGACCACTTTCTACCTTAGCACGATCTTTAATACAAACAATGGACCGCCACGTCGAACTTTGTTTCCGCATTGCGGGCCAAATCAAGTGAGACCGCTATGCGGGTTGTAAGCCTTCAGGTTGATTTTGATTCGAGATCCGTTGCGCGCGATCCCGCACCGCCGACGATCGGGTCAGACAGACAGCGTGGCCGCGACCGCGCGTTGCCATGCCGCATAGGCCGCCGCCCGCGCCGCCTCTGACATGGCGGGCGTGAATTGCCGCTCCAGCGCCCAGGTCCGGGCGAACTCCTCCTGACCCGGATAAAGACCGGCGCGCATCCCCGCCAGCCAGGCAGCCCCCATGGCCGTTGTCTCAAGCACTGCGGGCCGGTCCACCGGCGCGCCGATGATGTCGGACAGAAATTGCATCGCCCAGCCGGACGCGCTCATGCCCCCGTCCACGCGCAACACCCGCCCCGCCCCCTGCGGCTGCCAGTCGGCCTGCATCGCCTCAAGCAGGTCGCGGGTCTGGAAGCCCACGCTTTGCAGGGCCGCCTTGGCCATCTCGGCAGGTCCCGAATTGCGCGTCAGTCCAAAAACCGCGCCACGGCAATCTGGGTTCCAATAGGGCGCGCCCAAACCCGTGAAGGCCGGCACAAGGATCACGTTCTGTACCGGGTCCGCCTGTTCGGCAAGCGGCTGAGTCTCGCTTGCGGTGCGGATGATCTTCAACCCGTCCCGCAACCATTGCACCACCGCCCCCGCAATAAAGATCGACCCTTCCAGCGCATAGGTTGGCGTGCCGTCCAGCTGGTAGGCGATCGTGGTCAGCAGACGGTTATGCGACACCACCGGCGTATCGCCCGTGTTCAGCAAGGCGAAACATCCCGTGCCATAGGTGGATTTCATCATTCCGGGCTGAAAACAGGCCTGTCCTATCGTGGCCGCCTGCTGATCGCCCGCCACGCCCAGGATCGGAATCTCGCCCCCGAACAGATCGGCGCGCGTCATGCCGAAATCGGCGGCGCAATCATGCACCTCGGGCAGCAGGCTTTCGGGAATGTCCAGCATCTCGCACATGGTGCGCGACCAGCGCCCCTTGCGGATGTCATAAAGCAGGGTCCGGGCGGCGTTGGTCGCATCCGTCGCATGCACCGCCCCGCCGGTCAGGTTCCAGATCAGCCAGCTGTCCACGGTGCCGAAAGCCAGCTCTCCCGCTGCCGCCCGCGCACGGGCGCCGGGCACATTGTCCAGGATCCACGCCACCTTGGTGCCGCTGAAATAGGGATCAAGCAACAGCCCCGTGCGTTCGGTCACCGCTGCCTCATGCCCCTCGGCCTTCAGCCGCTGGCACAGGGGGGCCGTGCGCCGGTCCTGCCAGACGATCGCAGTGTGAATGGGCTTGCCGGTCTTGCGGTCCCAGATCAGCGTTGTCTCGCGCTGGTTGGTGATCCCTATCCCCGCGATATCCCCGGCCTTGATGCCCGCCTTTTCCAGTACCGAACGACATGTCGCCGCGGTGCTTGTCCATAGATCGGAGGGATCATGCTCCACCCACCCCGAGGCGGGGTAATGCTGCGCGAATTCCTGCTGGGCGATGGCCGCCACCTTCATATGGCCGTCGAACAGTATCGCGCGGCTGGATGTGGTGCCCTGATCAATGGCCAGGATATAGCGCATCTGTTCCCCCTTGTTCCCCGACAGGGCGCAAGCCCCTGGCCCACCCTATCCGGTCGCGCGATGACGACAAGGGTGCAGCTATTCCGCCGCTGCCGGCATCGCGGTGTCCTGCGCGCGTATCCAGTCCTGCAGCGCCGCAATCTGGTCCGGCCCCATCCGCAGACCCAGCTTGCTGCGCCGCCACACGATATCATCGGCCCGCCGTGCGAATTCGTGGCGCATCAGCCACGCCACCTCGCGCGCGGTCAGACCGGCGCCGAAATCCTGCCCCATGTCGGCCAGCGAGGTCGCATCGCCCACCACATCGAAGGCATCCGTCCCATAGGCGCGCACCAGGCGGCGCGCCTGACGCGGCGCCAGAAAAGGGGCCGCCTGCTGCAACCGCGCCACCAGTGCATCGAACCCGTCCACCGGGAAATCCCCACCCGGCAGGGCCACGCCCGCCGTCCATGGTCCCGGCAACCCGTCAAAAACCGTGCCCACCTTGTCCATCGCCGATTCCGCCAGCCGCCGATAGGTGGTGATCTTGCCGCCAAAGACATGCAGCACCGGCGCACCCGCGGTCGCATCGACCTTCAGCGTGTAATCGCGCGTTGCCGCCGTGGCGCTTTTGGCACCGTCGTCATGCAGCTGCCTGACCCCCGAATAGGTCCAGACCACATCGGCATCGGTCAGCTGCCGCTTGAAATAGCGATTGGCGAAGTCCAGCAGATAGGTCTGTTCGGCCGGCGTGCAGACCGGCGCAACCGAGGGGTCATCATGGTCGGCATCGGTGGTTCCGATCAGGGTGAAATCTGTCTCATAGGGAATGGCGAAAATGATCCGCCCATCCTCGCCCTGAAAGAAATAGCACTTGTCATGATCGTAAAGACGCGGGGTCACGATATGCGAGCCGCGCACCAGTCTCACGCGATCGGGCATGTTCGACCGCAGCTTGCCGGTGATGATATCACCCACCCAGGGACCTGCCGCATTGATAAGCATCCGCGCCTGATGGGTGCGGGTCTCGCCTGTCTCGCGATCTTCGGTGGTGACACGCCACAACCCATCGGCTTGTTCGGCCCGCACCAACCTTGTGCCGAGCATGATATCGGCACCCCGCGCGGCGGCATCGCGCGCGTTCAGCACAACCAGCCGCGAATCCTCGACCCAGCAATCGGAATATTCGAACGCGGTCTCGAACCGGTCCTGAAGCGGCGCACCCTCGGCGGTGCCGCGCAGGTCCAGGGTTGTCGCACCCGGCAGGATCTGCCGCCCGCCAAGGCTGTCATAGAGAAAAAGACCCAAGCGGATCATCCAGCCGGGGCGCCGCCCCTTCATCCAGGGCATGATCCGGGACAGCAGGCGCGATGCGGGGGTTTCCGCCTCGAACCGCATGTCCTTGTGATAGGGCAGCACGAACCGCATGGGCCAGCTGATATGCGGCATGGCTTTCAGCAGCACCTCGCGTTCCAGCAGCGCCTCGCGCACCAGGCGGAATTCAAAATACTCAAGATAGCGCAGGCCGCCATGAAACAGCTTGGTCGAGGCCGATGACGTGGCCGAGGCCAGATCGTTCATCTCGACCAGCCGCACCGAAAGCCCCCGCCCCGCCGCATCGCGCGCGATCCCGCACCCGTTGATCCCGCCACCGATGATGATGAGGTCAAGCGTCTTGTCTGGCTGTTGGGTCGTCACGCGCATCACTCCGGAACGCCTGAATCATAGGTGTTATATGGCGCGACATGCCGAAAAAGGAAAGCAATTTATGTTCGTAAATGTTCGTTTTGGAATTTTATGATGTTTTTGAGTACCTTAAGGACCGCATCCGCAAAGACCCATGAGACAAGAAAGCATGGTGTATCCGATGCAACAAGACGCAGGTTTCGCGCACGAAACCTGCCCCACGGTCAGACCTTCGCGCAGTTGGCCGCGATCAGGAGCTGGGGTGCTTGAGTGAGCAATCACACCTTTTTCATGCACGTTTCAAATGCAGCCCTGGTCTTCTGGCGATGTCTATGTGCCGTCCTTGCCCTTGAACACCGAAGTGCGTCCGCGCAACTGCAACGCCTTGCGCGAGCCATTGAATTTCCCGTTCTGGGCGGCAATTGACATCGGCGGCTCGACCGTCACGGACTTTTCGAATGCCACAATGGAATCATAGAACCGCACCCCCGCAAGTTCCTTGGCAATCGGATCAAAGGGAAACAGCTCGTCCTGATCCGTATACCAGGAGTGCATGGCATCGATCTTGCGTTTGGCGAATTCGATGAAACTTGCCTCGTTTCGATAGCCGCCACCAAAACCGGGCCAGTAAGAGGTGTGGCAATCTTCCACCATATAGAGCGATTGGTCTCGCATATGCGGCCAGAGCCCTTCGAGCGTTGCGATCTGATGCGAACAGACATGACTGCCATCGTCCAGCACGACGTCAAAGGGGCCGTATTTCTGTGCCAGCGCCTTGAGGAACGCCGGGTCGGCCTGATTGCCGATCTCGACATGCGTGCCAGGGTCGGAATGGGCAGCGCAATTCGGGTCAATGTCTATGAAAACCAGCGTTGAGCCTTCACAAAAGTAACTCTTCCACATCGGGATCGAGCCGCCTTTGAAAATGCCGACCTCAAGGAATGTGATCGGCCGGGCCCGAAACCGCGTCAGCTCTCTTTCGTAAATTTCAAAGTAATGCATCCATTTTGTCAGCATCCGCTGATCGGTACGCTTCAGGTATTCGACAAACCAACTCATTCAACAACAACCTCTGCATTACCTGGCAAGGTACTTGGCCGGTTTGGCGTCAGGATCGGAAGAACGGTTCCAATCACGGCTGACGGGCCAAACATGCGACACTACAATCACTCTACTGGCACATCCCCCTGAGGCAAGGCCCCCCTGCCATGGTGGCTGCTCCATGCATGTGAACGGCCAACCAAAAGCGGCCCGTGGGCGCAAGAGATTGTTTCAAGTTGATAGTTTGGGATTTTTTGGTGCCGCTGAAGGGACTCGAACCCCCGACCCCATCATTACGAATGACGTGCTCTACCAGCTGAGCTACAGCGGCCTTTGAGGCGGGGCTATAGCACCCCGCCCCTGGATCGAAAAGACCTATTTTCGGGCCAGGTCCCCGGGTTCTACAGGCGCATCTATCGGACGATGCAGCGTTTCTTCATCGGGAAGAATCTCTGCATCCGGCACATCGTCATCCGATGTCGAGCCATGGTCCTGGGTTGAGCCGACAATCATCGGAAGCATTTCCGACCCTGTCGAAGCAGAAGCTGCCCCGGCCGGAGGCGAGATCCACGCCAGCGTATCGAAGGATTTGCAATTGTCGCAGATCGGAACCCATTCAGCATGTATGTTGTGACACTTCTCGCAGACCCATTGCGGACCGCGCGGCGCGGTCAGGGCCCTGGCCAACCACCCCTTGACCACGACATCCGATGCGCCTTCGCCGCGGGCAATGGCGGCCATGTCTGTCATCACGCGGGCATCAGGTGCGGTGTCCACCAGATCGCCCAGCGCGCGGCGCGCCTCGGGAAAATCCTCGTTCGCGATATTCAATTCGGCCAGCAAAAGACGCGATTCCACATGATCGGGATGCTGGGCGATCAGCGGCTTGAACCGTTTCAACCGCGCCGCCGGTGTTTCATCCGGCACGATCGCGGCAAAAGCAGCAGCAAGATCCGGGTGCGGCTGGGCAGCCCAGGCCTTTTTGATAACCCGCGTCGCATATTTCGCATTGCCCTGTTCTATGTAACCACGGGCGGCAAAGGCCGCGGCCGGGATCAGGTCTGGTGACAGCTTGTTGGCCTCGATCGCGGCTTCGCGGGCTGTGATGTCATTGCCCTCGGTCAGGACTTCCTTTGCCTCGGACAAGGCCAGCACGGCATCACGGCGTTTGTGCACATCCTTCGGAAGGCTTCCATACTTGAGTTTCGCACCAAGGGTCCGGCGCGCGCCAGCCCAGTCATGGGCACTGGCCTGAAGCCGCAGAAGAACATCCTGTGTCTCTTCATGCTTGGGGTGCAGATCCAGCGCCTTTTCGGCCAGCTTGAGGGCAGTCGCCGTATCGCCATCCGCAAGTTTCTGTTTCATGATCCCGCGTACGGCCACAAAACGGGTGGAGTCGTTTTTCAGCAGGCGTTTGTAAACTTCTTCCGCCTTGCGCCGATCGCCGGACATCTCTGCTGCCTGCGCCGTCAAAAGGTTCGTCAGTTCCGGCTTGTTCAGATAGCGTTCGGCCTTGCTGGCCTTGGCCATGGCCAGTCGCCCTTCACCGGCAGCCAGCGCAAGCATGCCCTCGGACAGGGCCTGGTACCCCTTGCGTTCCCGGTTACGGTTGAAATAGCGGCTGAGCGCCGTTTCATCCCCATTGATGAATTTCAGCACCGCCACCAGCAAGGCCAGCAGACGCAGCGTCAGCCAGACCAGGAAAACAAGGGCGATCAGCAGGATCACGGCGTAAAGCGGCGTCAGGTTGATCTCGTATCCTGCGGCGGCAATGCGAACGCCGCCATCCAGCTCCATCAGGTAGACCGCCCCCATCGCAGCAGCGGCAACGAGAACAACAAACAGGATAATCTTGATAAGCGACCAGAGCATTCAGTTATCCTTCAGTTCGTGTTCAGGGATTGGGCAAGGTTCTGCGCCGCATCCATCAAGGTCACGCGCATCAGAGCCTGGCTGCGCCACTCTGCCAATAGTGTTGCCGCCTCGTCCGGCAACCCTTCAATCTCGGCCAGCGTATCCGACAGCCGCCCGTCCCGCAGCGCCGCTTCGGCGCGCGACAGGATTGCATCGGGATCATCCCCATCTCTGGGCTGCAAAGACCTCAGACCAAGCTGCGTCTCGAAAAATCCGCCAATGCCACCCGCACCGTTTGATTGCCGCGCGGCCCGCAAAGCATCGCGGGCCAGATCGGGAAAGGCGGCTTGCAGGGCGGCCAGGGTCGGCACACCGGTTTCCGCCTGTTCCAGCAGGACCGTCGGGATTTCTGCGCCCGTGGCAGTCAGATCGTTCACCGCTTCGGCATATCCCGTGCCAGCGTCAAGCGCGGTCACGATCCGGGTGACGGCGGCGCGCTTCATCGTTGTCTCTGCCGTCAACTGCGCCTGCGCTTCTGCCTGCGCGGCTTCGTCGGAAATCGCTGCAATCTGTGCCTGTTGCGTCTCAAGAGCGGCGCGGATCTGATCAAGCTCCGCACGCGCATCGGCCAAGGCGGCCTGGGCCTGCGTATCGACACCACCGCCTTGGGAAACCGGCCTGGCTTCCAGGGCGTCGATCCGGCCGGCCAGAACCCCGATCTGCGTTGCAAGATCCTCGATCGTCGGGCCAAGATCAGGCCCGGCTGGTGGGACCTCGGGCGCGGGGGCGGCCTCAAGCGCGGCAAGCCGTGCCTGGAGATCCGACAATGCGGTCTGTTGCGCGACGGTCCTCTGCTCGACTTCCGTCAGAAGGCCCTGACCCGTGTCCAGCCCAGGCAGCGGCATTCCTTCAAGAACACCGCTTCGTGCCAGACCAAAGCCGATAGCCGCGGCCGCGACACCGCCCAGCAGCATCGGAAAGAACCCGCCTTTCCTGATCACAACCTTTTCGGAAGCAACCGGCTTTTCGGGCTTGTCCACATCAGGCTTGCCACCCTCCGCGTCTTGCGGATCTGGCTCAGTGGAGGTGCTGTCTGCAACGACTGCCTCGGTTTCTGGTTCGGACTCGTCGCTGGCGGTGCCAACCTTATCCGCCTCCGCCTGCAAGGTGTCCGCGTCTTGCGGTGCAGCAGCGCTTTCAGCCGTCTCGGCATCGTCGGTCTGCGTCTTGGAGGGGGATTCGCCATCGTAGATCGGATCATTCACAATGACCGCATCCTCGATCGGATCACTGGGCAGTTCCTGGTTCGGGGAGTTCTTTTTCTTGTCCGGCACCGGCAGCAACCCTTTCGAATCTGGTCTCGCAAACATTTACGTCACCCGAAAGCCTACTGTGACGGGCTGACTGTCTCAAGTCATTGATCCTTTTACAGTGGTTTCTCTTTGTCCCATGGCGCGGACTGAAGCAGATCGGCGATCACGCTCGCCATGCTTTCGAAATCCGGATGAGCCGCAACACGCATGTCTTCAACGTCAAACCGAAGGGAATCGGCTGTCGCTTCGCTCATCGCAACGGCATAAACCTTTGCGCTGACGGGGGCCGAGCCCAGCAATGCGGCACTTCTGGGTGAGAACAGCGGCAGGATCACGGGTCGATACCCATCCAGAAGCGATTTAGCCTCCTCCGTCAGGGTCAGGGCATTCTGATGATAGACGATCGCCTGGGACACGGGAAAGCCAGCCGCGCCAAGCCGTTCCGAGATGTCGCCACGAGCATGCGCGCCCCGGACATGAAGCAGCGGAGCGGGCGCATTGTCCTGTTTTATCCGGTCGATCAGGGCATCGGCATCGCCACCCGCCGATATCGCGTGAAGGCCGGCAGCGGTCGCGGCACGTGCGGTGGCATCGCCAACCGTGTAACAGGGCAGCGCCTTGGGACCATTGGCGGCGACATAGGCCGCAACGCCATTGGCAGAGGTGAAGATCAGCGTCTTGATACCCTCAAGGCTTGGCAATCGCGGATCAAGAACGATCTCCATCAGGGGAGAGATGCAAATCTCAAGGCGGTCACCGAATGCAGCAGACAGCAGCATCGCCATCCGGTGCGATGACGCTTCGGGACGGGTCAACAAGATGACAGGCCGTGTCATGATTGCGCCGGGATTGTTTGCATCCTTGTCTGGTGTTACCTCGCAACCGGTGGTCTTGCAATGTTCAGGGCCGGTTCTGGCAGGATTGAACGACCAATGGCCAAGACGCTGACGATACTGGGTCTGGAAAGCAGCTGCGATGATACCGCCGCGGCGGTGGTCAGGCAGCGCGGCACGCAACCGGCGGAAATCATGTCTTCCATCGTGCTGGGGCAGACTGAACTTCATGCGGCATTCGGTGGCGTCGTCCCTGAAATCGCCGCGCGCGCTCATGCCGAAAAAATCGATATCTGCGTGAAACAGGCTCTGTCACAAGCGGGCCTGAGCCTTTCCGACATGGATGCCATCGCGGTTACCGCAGGGCCCGGCCTGATCGGCGGTGTCCTGGCAGGCGTCATGTGCGCCAAGGGCCTATCTGTGGGCGCGGGCCTGCCACTGATCGGGGTGAACCATCTTGCGGGGCACGCCCTGACGCCACGGCTGACTGAGCGGATCGACTATCCCTACCTTATGCTGCTGGTGTCAGGCGGACATTGTCAGTTTCTTCTGGTCCGAGGCGTCGATGATTTCACCCGGTTGGGCGGCACCATCGACGATGCGCCCGGTGAGGCATTCGACAAGACCGCCCGCCTTCTTGGCCTGCCGCAACCCGGCGGACCTTCGGTCGAAGCAGAGGCGCGCAACGGCGATCCGGCGCGCTACGCCTTTCCTCGGCCACTGCTGGACCGCGAAGGATGCGACATGTCCTTTTCCGGGCTGAAGACCGCCCTGTTGCGGACGCGTGACCGCATCGTGGATGAAAAGGGCGGGCTGACTTCGGTCGACAGGGCGGATCTTTGTGCAGGCTTCCAGATGGCCGTTGCCGATGTGCTGGCCGAAAAAACGCGCAGGGCACTTCGCCTCTATCTGGCTGACGCTCCGGCCGTTGCTGTTCTTTCTGTCGCTGGCGGGGTGGCAGCCAACAGCCTGATCCGTAGCAAACTAGAGTCTGTTGCAGCTGAAATGGGCGCTCTTTTCATCGCGCCGCCCCTGTCACTCTGTACCGACAACGCGGCGATGATCGCCTATGCCGGAATGGAAAAGTATCGTGCGGGCCTGTGCGATGACCTGACATTGGCCGCAAGGCCACGCTGGCCCCTCGACAGATCAAGCCCTGCGCTTCTGGGCAGTGGAAAAAAGGGAGCCAAGGCATGATCACGGTGATGGGCGCGGGCGCATTCGGCACGGCACTTGCGATTTCACTCGCCGAGGCGGGTCATCCGGTGACCCTGTGGTCAAGAGACCATGAACAGGTATCCGCGATGCGGCTTGCCCGCGAAAACGCACATCGCCTGCCTGGTATTCCTCTTCCGCAGTTCCTTGCCATTGATACCACCATTCCGGCAGGCACCGGCCCGGTGCTTCTGGCGGTGCCGATGCAGCAGATGCGCGATGTGATCAAGCAGCATCGTGCAACCCTCGAGGGGCGCGACCTGGTCGCATGCTGTAAAGGGATCGAACTGAGCACGACAATGGGTCCTGTCGCAATCCTGCGGCAAATGATTCCAGACAGCGCGGCCGCGATACTGACCGGACCCAGTTTCGCGCGCGATATTGCCAGGGGTTTGCCTACCGCGTTGACCCTGGCCTGTGCGGATCCTGAAAAGGGGATCGTCCTTCAGCAGTCTCTGACGACGCGGAATTTGCGAATTTATCGCACAACAGACACGATCGGCGCCGAACTTGGCGGCGCCTTGAAGAATGTGATCGCCATTGCCGCAGGCGCTGTGACAGGTGCCGGGCTGGGTGACAGCGCGCGTGCTGCGCTGATGACGCGGGGGTACGCCGAAATGCAGCGGTTGGCGCTGTCCCTCGGGGCCCGCCCAGATACCCTGTCCGGGCTGTCAGGCTTCGGTGATCTTGTGTTGACCTGCACAAGTCCGCAAAGCCGTAACATGCGGTTTGGCATGGCACTGGGCAAAAACGAGGCCTTCGACCCCACCATTACAGTTGAAGGCGCCGCCACGGCGCGTGCCACCTTGCAGCGGGCCGCCGAAGAAGGGCTGGAAATGCCGATCACCGCCGCCGTCGTGGCGCTGCTTGACGGCAAGATCCAGCTACGCCAAGCCATGGACATGCTATTGTCACGTCCATTGAAGGAGGAATGAATGTACATCGCCCTTATCGCGCGGGACAAACCCGGCGCCCTTGAAACACGGCTGGCCAATCGCGCTGCACATCTGGATTACGTCACACAGACCGGCGTGGTGCGGCAGGCCGGACCCCTACTGGACAAGGATGAACAGATGATCGGATCTCTGCTGATCCTCGAGGTCGAGGATATGGAGGCCGCAAGGCGCTGGGCCGCGGGCGATCCCTATTCCAAGGCTGGTCTTTTTCAGGATGTCGAGCTGATTGCCTGGAAAAAGGTCATCGGCTGATGCGCTATTGGCTGTTCAAGTCGGAACCTTCGACCTGGGGCTGGGACGATCAGCTGGCCAAGGGCGAAAGCGGCGAGGAATGGAACGGGGTGCGAAACTATCAGGCGCGGAACTTCATGCGCGAGATGGAAGTGGGCGACCTTGGGTTTTTCTACCATTCGCAGGATGAAAAAGCCGTGGTCGGCATCGTCGAGGTGATCAACCCCGCACATCCCGACAGCACGACAGATGACCCTCGCTGGGAATGCGTGGATATCAAGGCCGTCAAACCAGTGAAGACACCGGTGACGCTTGAACAGATCAAGGGCGACCCGCGGCTGGCAGAAATGGTCCTGGTGCGAAATTCGCGACTTTCCGTGCAGCCCGTCACGGCAGAGGAGTGGGCCATCGTCTGTGGCCTTGCCGGTTTGGGCGTGTGACACCGATATAAACGGGGGGCAAAGGCCAAGGCCAGAACCCCCCGTCACCCCACGTGCTCCCTACACACCACACGTGATCACTGGATTAGGTTCCGGCCATACTGGCCCGACATCAAACAGTTAGCCACAGTCCAACGACTGTGCAAACGCCAAGTGCCGAAAATTTTCTGAACAGTGAGAGGCCCACACACCTGGCGGGCTTCTCACGTATTTTCCGCCGCTTACTTGTAGACAGCTTCCTTGCCGAAATGCTTGGTCAGCATGTAATAAACCACGACGCGGTACTTGTTCCGCTCTGACTTGCCGTAGGTTTCCACGACAGAATTGATCGCCTCCATCAGCTTGGGGCTGTCGGGCAGTCCAAGCTTCTTGATGAGGAAATTGTTCTTCACGGTTTCCAGTTCGCTCTCCTGCGAGGAGGCCACCGTTTCGGCATCAGCGTTGTAGATTGCCGGGCCGCAGCCGATCGTGACTTTTGTCAGCAGGACCATATCAGGCTCCATGCCGCACTTGTTCTTCAGATCGCTTGCGTATTTCGCAATCAGATCGTCACGCTTTCCCATTCCTAGCTCCCTTACCAGTCAAATTTTTTGGTACCACGGCCAATGCATCCCATCGGTCCAAGCGAAAGGTTAGCGAGTCTTCAACAACACTCAATGTTTTTTCCGAAATCTGAATGCAAAACGGCCCGCCAGGAAGCGGGCCGTTGCATTTGAACGTCTGTTTTCGGTCAGTAACGATAGTGTTCCGGCTTGAAGGGGCCTTCGGGCGTGACGCCGATATAGGCGGCCTGATCGGGATCAAGCTTGGTCAACTTCACGCCAATACGGTCCAGATGCAGGCGGGCCACCTTTTCATCCAGCGCCTTCGGCAGGATGTAGACGCCCGGCTTGTACTCGTCGCCCTTTGTCCACAGCTCGATCTGGGCCAGCACCTGGTTGGTGAAGCTGGCCGACATCACGAAAGACGGATGGCCGGTTGCGTTGCCAAGGTTCAACAGACGCCCTTCGGACAGAAGGATGATGCGGTTGCCCGAAGGCATCTCGATCATGTCGACCTGGTCCTTGATGTTGGTCCACTTGTGGTTTTTCAGGGCGGCGACCTGAATCTCGTTATCGAAGTGGCCAATGTTGCCAACGATTGCCATGTCCTTCATCGCTCGCATGTGGTCGATGCGGATCACGTCCTTGTTGCCGGTCGTGGTAATGAAGATATCGGCACTGCCGACAACATCTTCCAGCAGCACAACCTCGAACCCGTCCATGGCGGCCTGAAGCGCGCAGATCGGATCAACTTCGGTTACTTTCACACGGGCGCCCGCACCACGCAGAGACGCGGCCGATCCTTTGCCAACATCGCCATAACCGCAAACGACGGCGACCTTGCCGGCCATCATCGTGTCGGTCGCGCGGCGGATGCCGTCAACCAGAGATTCCTTGCAGCCATATTTGTTGTCGAACTTCGACTTGGTGACCGAGTCGTTCACGTTGATCGCGGGGAACGGCAGAAGGCCCTTCTTGTGCAGGTCATAAAGACGGTGCACGCCCGTGGTGGTTTCCTCGGACACGCCCTTGATCGCGTCGCGGGTCTTTGTGAACCAACCGGGGCTGGCCGCCATACGCTTCTTGATCTGGGCCTTGATCACTTCTTCTTCTTCGGACTGCGGCACGGGAATGATCTCTTCGCCGGCTTCCGCGCGCGCGCCCAGCAGCACGTAAAGCGTGGCATCACCACCATCATCAAGGATCATGTTGGCGCCTTCGGGGAACATGAAGGACTTGTCGAGGTAATCCCAATGCTCTTCCAGCGTCTGACCCTTGATCGCGAAAACGGGTGTTCCGCCTGCGGCGATGGCCGCGGCCGCGTGATCCTGCGTGGAAAAGATGTTGCAGGACGCCCAGCGCACATCGGCGCCCAGCGCCACCAGTGTTTCGATCAACACGGCGGTCTGGATCGTCATGTGCAGCGATCCGACAATGCGCGCACCTTTGAGCGGCTTGGTTTCACCGTATTCAGCGCGGCAGGCCATCAGGCCCGGCATTTCGGTTTCTGCGATATCCAGCTCTTTCCGGCCATAGGCGGCAAGCGCAATATCCTTGACGATGTAATCATTGGCCATCTGGGCACCCTTCATGCAAACTCATTTCGCGCAGCGCGTATCATTCTTTCATCTTCGCCACAACGCTGCACCAAACTAGCCCGTCTGCGGAAAATGTCATGCCTGTCGTGGCGGGCTTGCGCCAAACGGTTCAAGCTGGTCAAAAGAGCCTGATTGAACGTCGGAGGAGTCATGTCAAAACCGCCCCGTGCCTGGCAGAGAATGTTGTCAGGCCGCCGTCTTGACCTGCTGGATCCAACCCCGGTCGATATCGAGATCGAGGATATTGCCCACGGCCTTGCCTTCGTCGCGCGCTGGAACGGGCAGACGCGTGGTGATCATGCCTATTCGGTGGCCGAGCATTCGCTTCTTGTGGAAACACTGTTCAGCCGGATGGCGCCGGGCATCGCGCCCAAATGGCAGCTAGCGGCCTTGCTGCACGATGCCCCGGAATATGTGATCGGCGACATGATCAGCCCGGTCAAATCCGCCGTCGGACCCGGATACGAGGACCTGGATACAAGATTGACCGCCGCGATCCATATCCGTTTCGGGCTGCCAGCGACCATTCCCGCCGAAATAAAGAAGCAGATCAAGCAAGCGGATCGGGTCAGCGCGTGGATGGAAGCGATCGAGATAGCAGGCTTCAGCATGACCGAAGCCGATAAGCTGTTCGGCAAGCCGGATCAGACTCTGATCCGGGGCCTTTCCATCCAGCTGCGCCCGCCTGTCGCGGTGCGCGCAGACTTTACCGCACGCCATCACACGCTTCTGGCGCAGATCGGATGATGACACCGCCCAGAGGCAATCAGATCAGGAATTCGGCCAGCGTTTCATCATTGGTGATGTCGCGATAGGTGAAGCCCGCCTTGTTCAGCTTGAACAGCAAGGAGGTAAAATTCTCGGGCCGCGTCGTTTCGATCCCGATCAGGACCGAGCCGAAATTGCGCGCCGACTTCTTGAGGTATTCGAAGCGGGCAATATCGTCATCCGGGCCAAGGATGTTCAGAAATTCCTTCAGCGCACCAGGGCGCTGCGGCATCCGCAGAATGAAGTATTTCTTCACACCCGAATAGCGCTGTGCACGCTCCTTCACCTCGGGCAGGCGTTCAAAATCGAAGTTCCCGCCCGATGTGATGCAAACCACGGTCTTGCCCTTGATCCGGTCGGCGACATCCACCAGCGCATCAACTGCCAGCGCGCCTGCTGGTTCAAGCACGATACCCTCGACGTTCAGCATTTCAAGGATGGTTGTGCAGATCCGGTCCTCGGGCGCGGTGACGACATCATGCAGCGATACATCCTTGAGCCGCGCGAAAGTCTGCGTGCCGATGCAGGCGACCGCCGCGCCATCGACGAAGGTATTCACCTTGTCCAGCATCACGGGGCGCCCCACTGAAAGGGCCGCCTGCAGGCTTGCGCCACCCAGCGGTTCAACGAAGGTATAGGCGGGATCAGTGCCGAAAAAGCTTCGCACCCCTGCGGACAGTCCTCCACCGCCAACAGGCAACAGGATGTGATCGGGCACCTGTCCCATCTCGTCCAGGATCTCGACCGCGACGGAAGCCTGCCCCTCGATCACGTCGGCATCATCGAATGGCGACAGGAAATGCCCGCCTTCCTTGGCGCAATAGGCCTGTGCCGATGCAAGCGTATCGTCGAAATAGTCGCCCTTCAGCTTGATCTCGACCGCATCGCCACCGAACATTCCCGTTTTCTGGATTTTCTGCTGTGGGGTGGTGACAGGCATGAAGATCACGCCCTTGACCCCGAAATGCCGGCACATGAAGGCCACACCCTGCGCGTGGTTGCCCGCAGAGGCGCAGACAAACAGCCGCCGGCCGGGATCGGCGGCCAGAACCTTTCGCATCGCGTTGAACGCGCCCCGCAGTTTATAGGACCGCACGGGCGACAGATCTTCACGCTTCAGCCAGATGTCGGCCTCGAACCTTTCGGACAGATGCGCGTTGCGCAACAGCGGGGTCGCGGGAAAAACCTCGCGCATGGCGCGTTCGGCTGCGCGAGCCTGATCTTGAAACTGGGTCATTTCCGATCTCTGGCGCAGCTTGACGCATCGCGCAAGTCAAAGCTGCGGAATGGCGGCCTCCTTGCCCTGCGTCACAAAACCCGGTAATCGCCGCAAAACGCATTCACTGGGGAAAACCACATGTCCGCGCCCAAGAAAGTCGTGCTGGCCTATTCAGGCGGCCTTGATACTTCGATCATCCTGAAATGGCTGCAAACCGAATATGGCTGCGAGGTCGTGACCTTCACCGCCGATCTGGGCCAGGGCGAGGAACTGGAGCCCGCCCGCGCCAAGGCCGAGCTGCTGGGGATCAAGCCCGAAAATATCTTCATCGAAGATGTCCGCGAAGAATTCGTGCGCGATTTCGTCTTTCCGATGTTCCGCGCCAATGCCCTTTACGAAGGGCTTTATCTGCTTGGCACCTCTATCGCACGTCCGCTCATCTCCAAGCGTCTGGTCGAGATTGCCGCCGAAACCGGTGCCGATGCCGTGGCGCATGGCGCGACCGGCAAGGGCAATGACCAGGTACGGTTCGAACTGAGCGCCTATGCGCTGAACCCGGAAATCAAGGTGATCGCCCCCTGGCGCATATGGGACCTGACCAGCCGCACCAAGCTGATCGAGTTTGCCGAAAAGAACCAGATCCCGATCGCCAAGGACAAACGGGGCGAAGCGCCCTTCAGTGTGGATGCAAACCTGCTGCACACATCTTCCGAGGGCAAGGCGCTGGAAAACCCGGCCGAACAGGCGCCCGAATACGTCTATCAGCGCACCGTTTCGCCGGAAGACGCGCCCGATACCCCGGAATACATCGAAGTGAGCTTCGAGCGCGGTGATGCCGTGGCAATCAATGGCGAGGCGATGAGCCCCGCCACGATCCTGACCAAACTGAACGAGCTGGGCGGAAAGCACGGGATCGGGCGTCTGGATTTCGTGGAAAACCGCTTTGTCGGCATGAAGTCGCGCGGCATCTATGAAACACCCGGCGGCACCGTTCTGCTTGAGGCACACCGCGGGATCGAGCAGATCACGCTTGATGCGGGCGCAGGCCACCTGAAAGACAGCATCATGCCCCGTTATGCCGAGCTGATCTACAACGGCTTCTGGTTCAGCCCCGAACGCGAGATGCTGCAAGCCTTGATCGACAAGAGCCAGGAACATGTGACCGGCACGGTGCGGCTGAAGCTCTACAAGGGTCTGGCAACCTGTGTGGGTCGCTGGTCCGATCACAGCCTCTATTCCGAAGCGCATGTGACCTTCGAGGATGACGCCGGCGCATATGACCAGAAAGACGCGCAGGGCTTCATCCGCCTGAACGCGCTGCGGCTGAAACTGATCGCGACCCGGAATCGCCGCATCAAAGGCTGATCTTTCCGGCGATCTGGAAAACGAACGGGCGGCACCTGTAAAGATGCCGCCCTTTTCATGTTTGATCCGCCGTCGGCGATCAGGCCATGGACCTTACTTTGCGGTGATCATCGCCATCACAAGCTTGCCATCCACGCGAATGGGGCCGTCTTCCTTGGCGCCAAGCGTGTATTCGAAGATGCCGGTCTGCATGCCGCCTTCCTCTGCGTGAATCATCAGCATCAGCATGTCGCCCGGCTTGACCTCTTCCGTCAGGATAGCCGCCACATCAGAGGTTTCACCCTTGCGAAGCGGTGCGTATCCAACCACCGGACCCGGCTTCATCTCTGCATCGGTGCGGTGGACAACCAGCCATCCGTTTACGTCAGCCATGACCTTGGATGCCGTAACGGTGCCGCCGGACACATCCTGATCCATGGCATCGACCATCTGGGCCATGCCACCGGCAGCCATCGCCATGCTTGAAGCTGCGGTGAATGCTGCGGCCAAAACAAATTTCATCATAGGAACCTCTCCTTTTATGCGTTCTCAGGGGGTTTTCACCCCTCGTGAAGAAGTCACGCATCAAGGACCGGGAAAGTTTCAGGCCAGTTCAGCTTTCTAGAGTTTTTTCGCATTCAGCGCCTCGAAGTGAGGCAAAGCCTGCCGCACCAGTTCGGCAGCATCGCCCGACAGAACCGGAAGCGGGCCTTCCGCCGGGGCAAATCCGGTCGAATCGTGCACCGCGCCGTACCAGTGGCTTGCCCAGACGCCATCCGACCGGTGCCCGCCTTTCGGCCAACAGAGCATCGCGGGATCGAAAGGCAGGCCAAGCGCATTGCACAGACGGGTCAACATGGTCATCGGGTCGCGCCGGATATCGGCGGAATCGATCACCAGCGGGTTCAGTCCTTGCGCCACAAGCTGTTCGTAAATCTCGGTCTGCTGGGTAAATCCGATGTCGGCCAGGGTGGGATTGTCGTATTTCGCCCCGAAACTGGCCACAACACGGGCCGGGTGACGGATCAGGAATACATGGCGCATCTGGTTCATCCAGTCCCGCGGCATGTCTGCGATCATGTGCTGCGTCATGTGCTTTTGATAGAAATGCGGCTTTCCCTCGGGGATCGGCCCGGTCAGCAACGCGGCCACCTCATCGGGATCCCGTGATTGCGACCGAAGTATCTGTTCGCGCATCGGATGTTCAAGACCGGTGCGCGCAAGGTAGGCCGCGTAAAAGGGTTCATCCACGACGGCAAAATCAGACCGCGCCCCGAAGGAATACATCATCGCCGTCGAAAGATTACGCGGCCCTGACCACATCGCAATCCGCATGATCAGGCTGTTTCCCGCTGAATCAGAGCCTGATACAGCATCCTGATATGTTTGGTGACGGGCCCCATCTGGCCCTCTCCGATCTGTCGCCCGTCGATATTCCCGACTGGGGTCTGCGCGCCGAATGTCCCGGTCAGAAACGCCTCATCCGCACCGTAGGTATCGACCAGGGAATAGTTCCGCTCAAAAACCGGAATCCCGTTTTCGCGACACAGGTCGATCACTTTCTGGCGGGTGATGCCGTTCATGCAATAGTCCCCGGTGCTGGTCCAGACCTGACCCTTTCGCACGATAAAGAAGTTGCAGGCGTTGGTGGTGTTCACAAAGCCATGCAGGTCAAGCATCAGGGCCTCGTCAGCGCCTGCCTTTTCGGCGGCGATACAGGCCAGAATGCAGTTCAGTTTCGAATGGCTGTTCAGCTTGGGATCCTGAGTCATGGGAAGGCCGCGCAGATGCGGCACTGTCGCAAGGCGGATCGGCCGCGGAATGCTGGGCTTGGAATGTTCCATGATGATCGCGATTGTCGGACCCTGCCGGGACAGTGACGGATGCTGGAAGGGCCGTGTCTTGACCCCTCGGGTCACCATCAGCCTTGCATGGGCATCTTCGGTCATCTCATTGGCGGCTTGCGTGTCTAACACAGCCTGAATGACCTGATCCCGGCTGAGACCTATATCAAGATCAATCGCTTTTGCTGCTTCGAAAAGGCGGTCCATATGTTCGTCGAGAAACGCCCATTTCCCGTTATAGAGCCTGATTCCCTCCCATACGCCATCGCCAAGCATGAAGCCGCTGTCATAAACGCTGACCATGGCCTGGGCCTTGGGAACAATCTGTCCGTTCAGCCAGATCCTGATCGTCTCGTTCCGGGCATCTTCCGCCGCCTGATGCGTTGTCACATGATCCGTCATATGGGCCTCCTGGTTTCAACGGCAGGCTAGACCGGAACATCGACCGCGAAAAGCGGCTTTACCGGGGCTGGGTCATCTGCTGGATCTCAAGCAGATCGGGGATCACATCGGCGGTGCCGATGCGGGTCACCATCAAGGCCGCCGCCTTGGTTGCCAGGCCGATGGCCTGCTCCATGGGTTGCCCGCGATCAAGACCCGCCAGCAGGTAGCCGGTAAAGGTATCCCCTGCCCCGGTGGTATCCACGGGTGTCACGGGAAGGGCGGGAAAGTCCCTGACCTGCCCTGTTTCAGCGTGAAACCATCGACACCCATCAGCCCCGAGCGTCACGATGACATCAGAGACGCCCAGCGCATCGGGCGCCATGCCAAGTGCCTGCTGAAGCTGATCCGCCTCGACCGCGTTCAGGACCAGCATATCCATGACAGGCAGAAGAGCCCTGACTGCTTCCGCGTCGAATGGCGCGGCCGCATAAATGACGCGCAGCCCAAGATCAGACCCTGTTTTGGCGCAAAATGCCTGATGGGTCGTTTCGTTCTGCATCAAGAGGATGTCACCGGGGGACGCCTCTGACAGCGCCAGACCGATCTGGTCTTCTGTCATGGCATGGTTTGCGCCCGGATTGATCACGATCGTATTCTCGCCCGCCGGATCAAGCAGGATGATGGCATGCCCCGTGACGTCATCCACGACGCTGATATGGCGCGTATCGACACCGTATTCAGTCAGAAGATCCCGCGCCCAACGCCCGTCGGGCCCGACAGCGCCAATATGCACCACATGCGCCGCGCCGCGCGCCGCAGCAACGGACATGTTGGCCCCCTTGCCGCCCAATCCGCGACGAAACCCAGTTGCAGCCAGCGTTTCACCCGGCCGCGGTAAATGCGGGACGGAATAGAGAAGATCGGCGTTGATAGACCCGAGATTGTAGATCGCCATTCCGCCCCCCGCTGTTGCAATCAGCCCACTTTGCAGGCCGCCAGCATCGCCATGTTCAGAATGTCATTGGCTGTCGAGCTGGTCGAACAGATCTGGATGGACTGATCGACGCCAGACAGAATCGGGCCGATGACAGTTGCCCCGGCCATTTCCTGCATCAGCTTGACAGAGATCGAAGCGGAATGTCGCGCCGGCACCACAAGGATGTTCGCAGGTCCCGTCAAGCGCTGGAAAGGATAGGTCGCCTGCGCCTTTGGGTTCAGCGCCACATCAACGGTCATCTCGCCTTCGAATTCGAAATCCACACCGCGCGTTTCAAGGACACGGGGGGCACGATGCATTTTTTCGGCCCTTTCCGATCGGGGATACCCGAAGGTCGAGAAGCTGACAAAGGCAACGCGGGGCTCCAGCCCCAGATCCCGCGCAACATCGGCGGCACGCTGGGCGATGGTGGCAAGGTCGTTCTCATCGGGCCATTCATGCACCAGCGTATCCGCGATCAGCACGATCCGACCCTTGTGCAGCAGCGCCGTCACCCCAACCGCACCATGTGCCGCGTCCGCATCGAAGACGTGATTGATCAGCTCCATCACATGCGCCGCCTTGCGGGTGGCGCCGGTCACAAGGCCATCGCCATGCCCATGGGCCAGCATCAGAGCCGAAAACACATGCCGGTCGCGCGCCGCCAGCCGATGAATATCGTGCCGGTCAAAGCCCTTGCGCTGCAGGCGTTGGTAAAGAAAATCCTTGTACATTTCCAGATGCGGGGTGTTTGCCGCATTCACGACTTCCAGTTCAGCCACGGCATCGGCCATGCCTGCGGCCTCCAGCTTGGCCTTCACATCGTAATCACGGCCTACCACAAGGGCCTTGCCCAACCCGGACCGCTGATAGATCACCGCTGCACGCAGAATGCGCGGATCGTCCCCTTCGGCAAAGATCATCCGCGCCTGGTTCGCCCGCGCACGTGCGTGGATACCACGCAGGATATTGGCGGTCGGGTCCATCCGGCCTTTCAGGCTGACCTCATAGGCGTCCATGTCGATGATCGGACGGCGCGCGGCGCCGGTCTTCATCCCGGCACGCGCCACGGCAGGCGGGATACGATAGATCAGTCGCGGGTCGAAAGGCGTGGGAATGATGTAATCGCGCCCGAAGCTCAGGTTACGGCCATAGGCCATCGCAACCTCGTCGGGTACATCCTCGCGCGCGAGTTCGGCCAGCGCTTCGGCGCAGGCGATCTTCATCTCGTCATTGATGGCGCGGGCGTGAATGTCGAGGGCCCCGCGAAACAGGTAAGGAAAGCCCAACACGTTGTTCACCTGGTTCGGGTAATCCGAACGTCCTGTCGCCACGATCGCATCGGGGCGCACGGCATGTGCCTCTTCCGGTGTGATTTCGGGATCCGGGTTGGCCATGGCAAAGATGACCGGATCAGGCGCCATGGATTCGACCATGGCCTGCGTGACGGCGCCTTTGGCCGATACGCCAAGGAACACATCTGCATCTTTCATCGCCTCTTCCAGCGTACGCAGATCGGTGCGCGCCGCATGGGCCGATTTCCATTGGTTCATGCCATCGGTACGGCCCTGATAGATCACGCCCTTGGTATCGCACATGATGCAGTTGTCGTGCTTGGCGCCCATCGACTTGAGCAGTTCCAGGCAGGCGATCCCTGCCGCACCCGCCCCGTTCAACACGATCCGCACATCTTCGATCTTCTTGCCTGACAGATGCAGGGCGTTGATGAGGCCGGCGGCGCAGATCACTGCCGTTCCGTGCTGGTCGTCATGAAAGACAGGGATATCCATCACTTCTTTCAGACGTTGCTCGATGATGAAGCACTCGGGCGCCTTGATGTCCTCCAGGTTGATGCCGCCGAAGGTCGGCCCCATCAGGCGAACCGCGTTGATGAAGGCCTCAGGGTCTTCAGTATCCAGTTCGATGTCGATGCTGTTCACATCGGCAAAGCGCTTGAACAGAACAGATTTGCCCTCCATCACCGGCTTGGATGCCAGCGCGCCAAGATTGCCCAGACCCAGAACCGCCGTTCCGTTGGAAATCACGGCCACAAGATTACCCTTGTTTGTATAATCATAGGCCGTTTCAGGCGCCGCGGCGATTTCCTCGCAGGGGACGGCTACGCCCGGCGAATAGGCCAGGCTAAGGTCGCGCTGCGTGGCCATCGGCACGGTCGCGGTGATTTCGAACTTGCCGGGCGTCGGCTCCATGTGAAAGGCAAGAGCCTCTTCGCGGGTCAGTCTGGTCTTTGTCATACGCTACGGCCTGTTCTTTCTGAGGGTTCAAGCGTCTTAGCCTGCCCGAAGCCGCGCCTCAACGCTTTTGCGTTTTTGCCTTTTACCAAAGATACGAGATTTGTAAGGTCTGCCAAGAAAACGAGGGGACGCCGTGACAGCAGACCAAGCCGCCACCACGCCGATGATGGCACAATATCTGGGGATCAAGACGCAATATCCGGGAGCGCTTCTGTTCTACCGGATGGGCGACTTCTACGAGATGTTCTTTGAGGATGCCGTTGCCGCCTCTCAGGCGCTGGATATTGCGCTGACAAAACGCGGTCAGCATGACGGGCAGGACATCCCGATGTGCGGGGTGCCCGTCCATTCCGCAGAAGGTTACCTGTTGACCCTGATCCGCAAGGGCTTCCGCGTCGCGGTTTGCGAGCAGCTTGAGGATCCGGCAGAGGCCAAGAAGCGCGGATCGAAATCCGTGGTCAAGCGCGATGTGGTTCGGTTGGTGACCCCCGGAACGCTGACCGAGGAATCCCTGCTGGAAGCGCGGCGCAACAATTACCTTTGCGCCTTTTCCGTTGTGCGGGACGATGCGGCGCTGGCTTGGGTCGATATTTCCACGGGTGAATGCCATGTGATGCAGATTGCACCCGTCAGGCTGGGGCCGGAACTGGCGCGGCTGATGCCGTCAGAGGTTGTCATCTCGGAAGCGGCAGAGGCAGATCTGGCCGGAATCGTGACTGAATCGGGCGCATCCCTGACGCCGCTGGGCCGCGCGGCGTTTGACAGCACCGCGGCGGAAAAACGCCTGTGTACGCTGTACGGGATAGGTTCGCTTGATGCTTATGGCACGTTTTCCCGCGCAGAGGTGTCGGCCCTGGGCGCCTTGGTCGAATACCTGGACATCACCCAGAAGGGGAAGCTGCCGCTGCTGCGCCCGCCCGTGCGGGAAGCCGAAGCCGGGGTCATGCAGATCGACGCCGCGACGCGGCGCAATCTGGAACTGACCCATGCGCTTGGCGGTGGACGGGCGGGTGCGCTTCTGTCTGCGATAGATCGCACGGTAACGGCTGGCGGTGCGCGGCTGCTTGAGCGGCGGTTGTCCAGCCCGGCCCGCGATCTGGAAACGGTGAATAACAGGCTCGATTCCGTGGCGTTTATCCATGACAACAGACGGCTTGGGGATGATCTGCGCGAGGCGCTTCGCAAGGTGCCGGACCTGGACCGTGCGTTGTCACGCCTTGCACTGGATCGCGGTGGTCCACGTGACCTTGCGGCGATCCGCAACGGCCTGGAACAGGCCGACAGGATCGCCACATTGCTGCAGGGCCACGACCTGCCTGCACTTTTTTCAGGCGCCGCACGCGCGCTTGGGGGTCACGATGTGCTGATCGACCTGCTTGGCCAGGCGCTTGTCGCCGAACCGCCGCTTCTGGCAAGGGATGGTGGGTTCATTGCTGCGGGTCACGACAGCGAACTGGACGAAATGCGCGCCCTGCGGGACGAGGGGCGCTCGGTTATCGCAAGAATGCAGACCGAATATGCCAGCCAGACAGGCATCCAGTCCCTCAAGATCAAGCATAACAATGTTCTGGGCTACTTCATCGAAGTGACGGCAACACATGCCGAGCGAATGCTGTCCGAACCGCTGTCCGATATATTTCGGCACCGGCAGACAACGGCAAACCAGCTTCGCTTCACCACGCCTGATCTGACCGAAATGGAAACCCGCATCCTGAACGCTGGCGGCCAGGCGCTGGAGATCGAAAAGCGGCTCTATTCCGCCTTGAAAGATGCAATTCTGGATAGCGCTGCCCGCATCGGCGGCACAGCACGGGCCCTTGCAGAACTTGATCTATCCAGCGCGCTTGCCGATCTCGCACGCGGTGAAAACTGGACCAGGCCGCTTGTGGACAAATCGCGCCGCCTGCTGATCGAAGGCGGGCGGCATCCGGTTGTCGAACAGTCGCTTCGCAAGCAGGGCGGCGCGCCTTTCGTTGCAAATGATTGCGACCTGGGCGATGGCACGGATATCTGGCTTCTGACGGGTCCGAACATGGCGGGGAAATCAACATTCCTGCGGCAAACAGCTTTGATCGCGCTACTGGCTCAAATCGGCAGTTTCGTACCTGCTTCCCGCGCCGAAATCGGGCTGGTGAGCCAGCTTTTCAGCCGTGTGGGCGCGTCGGACGATCTGGCCCGCGGGCGGTCGACCTTCATGGTGGAGATGGTGGAAACGGCAGCCATCCTCAATCAGGCTGACGATCATGCGCTTGTGATCCTGGATGAAATCGGGCGCGGCACGGCCACCTATGACGGTCTGTCGATTGCATGGGCAACACTGGAACATCTTCATGACGTGAACAGATGTCGCGCCCTGTTTGCGACCCATTACCACGAGCTGACAGCCCTGGCCGGAAAGCTTGAACGTGTGGACAACGCGACCGTCACCGTCAAGGAATTTGAGGGCGACGTCATCTTCCTGCACGAAGTGCGAAAAGGCGCCGCTGACAGGTCGTACGGTGTTCAGGTCGCGAAACTGGCAGGGCTTCCCGACGCCGTGGTCAGCCGCGCACGTGTCGTTCTGGATGCGCTTGAAAAGGGCGAACGCGAAGGCGCGGGTAAGCAAAAGGCCATCATAGACGATCTGCCGCTTTTCTCGATGGCGGCGCCGCCCCCGGCACCACCACCGCAAAAGTCTTCGGCGCTGGAGGACCGCATGCAGGCGATTCATCCAGATGAGCTGACCCCGCGAGAAGCGCTTCAACTGATCTATGAATTGAAAGAGGCGTCGCAGACCTGATCGCGACGCCCCTTTTCCTGATCTTGTAGGTGGCTTTTCGTCAGCTTGCGGGCATCGAAGAAACACCGACCTGGGCCGGGCGCAACAAACGGTCATGCAACATGAACCCGTCGCCCGATACCTGGATGATGTCACCGGCCTTGGTGCCCGGCACAGGCGCCTCGAACATCGCTTGATGCATCTGCGGATCGAAACGGTCGCCGACCTGCGGGCTGATGACCTTGATGCCGTGCTTTCCAAACACGCTCAGAAGTTCGCGCAGCGTCAGCTCCACGCCTTCCAGCAAGGGACCAAAGCTCGCGCGCTGTTCGTCCGTGGCAACTTCAAGGGCGCGCTTGAGGTTGTCGTGCACCGGCAACAGATCCCGGGCCAGCTTGGATCCGCCATACTGTTCTGCTTCGCGACGGTCCTTTTCGGAACGCTTGCGGGCATTCTCGGCATCCGCAAGGGCGCGCATGAACCGGTCTTTCAGCTCATCGCGTTCTGCCCGCAGGGTATCCAGTTCGATTGCCTCGTCGCTATACTCGATCGAATCCTCGGCATATTCCTCGGCCTCGGCGGCTTCGATATCATCAAGGAAATCGTCTTTCTTCGGCTCTGCCATAACTCACCTCTATTTCCGGTCGGATATCATGCGCCCGACCAGTTGTGCCGTGTAGTCCACGATCGGCACAATCCGTCCATAGTTCAGGCGCGTGGGTCCAATGACCCCAACCGCGCCGATGATCTTCCGATCAGCGTTCATATATGGACTGACCACCAAAGAGGAACCCGAAAGTGAGAAAAGTTTGTTCTCTGACCCGATAAAAATGCGCACACCTTCACCTTCCTGGGCAAGGTCCAGGAACTCGGCGATGTCTTTCTTTCTTTCGAGATCATCGAACAGATGGCGGATACGGTCCAGCTCCTCGTCACCGCCTGCAGCGCTAAGCAGGTTCGACCGCCCCCTGACGATCAGACGCTCTGGCGCATCCCCGTCACCGGCCCACAGGGCGATGCCGCTTTCCACCAAAGCATGGGCCAAACTGTCGATTTCCTGGCGACGCGCGTGTATCTCGCGGCGGATGGCGGTTTGCAGGTCGGAAAGGGTTTTCCCTTCGATTAACGCATTCAGGAAATTCGCGGCTTCGCGCATGGATGAAGGCGTCTGACCTGCGGGGGGCGTGAACAGCCTGTTCTCGACATGCCCATCGGCAAAGACCAGAACCACAAGCGCACGATCGTGCCCCAGGTTGACGAATTCCACATGCTTGATCGGCGCTTCGTGCTTTGGCGCCAGCACAAGTGACGCACCGCGTGTGACGCCAGACAAGGCCGTGCTGATCCTGTCCAGCATACCGGTCACGTCTGACGTATTGCTGCCAAGTGTTTCATCGATCTTGATGCGGTCCTGTTCGTTCAGGTCGCTGACCTCCAGCAAACCATCGACGAACATCCGCAGCCCGCGCTGCGTCGGAATGCGGCCTGCGCTGACATGGGGGCTGCCCAGAAGCCCGAGATATTCCAGGTCCTGCATCACGTTGCGGATCGTCGCCGCGCTGACCTTTTCCGACATGGTGCGCGTCAAGGTTCGGCTGCCGACAGGATCGCCGCTTTCCAGATAGCCTTCGACAACGCGGCGAAACACTTCGCGCGAGCGGTCGTTCATCTCATCGAGGATGGATTTTCCTTCGGTCATCGCGGGCTTTCCTGATGGAGCACCATTAAAGAGCTTGTGTCGGAAAGGTCAATCAGGCTTGCGTTTCGGCCTCTGTGGACTGTATCCCCGGCGATAACTCAGGAAAGGTTCCGACATGCGCCCCTCTGGCAGAAAACTAAGTGAAATGCGCCCGATTTCAATCGAAACCGGCGTGACCAAGCACGCCGAAGGCTCTTGCATGATCCGCATGGGCGATACCCATGTGCTGTGCACCGCAACGATCGAGGATCGCGTGCCCCCTTTCATCAAGGGAAGCGGCCTTGGCTGGGTCACGGCGGAATATGGAATGCTTCCCCGGTCTACCACAAGCCGGATGCGTCGCGAAGCGGCAAGCGGCAAACAGGGCGGCCGGACTGTTGAAATCCAGCGCCTGATCGGGCGTTCGCTGCGTGCGGGCGTCGATCGTGTGGCGCTGGGCGAACGCCAGATCACTGTTGATTGCGACGTGATCCAGGCCGATGGCGGAACACGTTGTGCATCGATTACGGGCGGCTGGGTCGCGCTGCGTCTGGCCGTGGACAAGCTGATGAAGACAGGCGCGGTGATCAGTGATCCGCTGATCGAACCCGTGGCGGCGGTGTCCTGCGGGATTTACGCAGGCCAGGCGGTTCTTGATCTGGACTACCCCGAAGACAGCGAAGCTGGCGTGGATGGAAATTTCATCATGCTGGCCAGCGGAAAACTGATCGAGGTTCAGATGTCTGCGGAAGGCGCCACATATTCCCGCGCGCAGATGAACGAGCTTCTGGATCTTGCAGAAATTGGCGTGAAGGGCCTTGTCGCAGCGCAAAGGGCGGCTGTCGATGCGTAGGTTCTCGGGTGATCGTCTTCTGGTTGCCACTCATAACAAGGGCAAACTGGAAGAGATTGCCGATCTGCTTGCCCCTTTTGATGTCAAAGTTGTCGGCGCGGCCGATCTGAACCTGCCAGAGCCGGACGAGACCGAGACGACCTTTATCGGGAATGCCCGGATCAAGGCCCATGCCGCGGCGCAGGTAACGGGCTTACCCGCACTGGCGGACGATTCGGGGATCGCAATCGATGCACTGGGCGGTGCGCCCGGCGTTTACACGGCGGATTGGGCGGAAACCCCTAACGGGCGCGACTTCATCATGGCCATGACCCGCGCCCATGACGCGCTGGAAGCGGCGAATGCGCCCTATCCACGACGGGCGCAATTCTGCTGCACCCTTGTGCTTGCCTGGCCCGATGGTCACGACGAGGTGTTTGAAGGCGTGATGCCCGGGCAGGTTGTCTGGCCCATGCGCGGCGATCAGGGGCATGGCTACGATCCGATTTTTCAGCCGGACGGTTACGACCAGACATTTGCTGAAATGGATCGCTGGGAAAAGAACCGCATCAGCCACCGCGCCGATGCTTTCCGGAAACTGGTGGCTGGTTGCTTTGGCTGAAGATTGGCAACAGGGCGGTTTCGCCATCTACCTGCATTGGCCATTCTGCCAGGCCAAATGTCCCTATTGCGACTTCAACAGCCATGTCGCGCGGGAAATCGACCAGACAAGATGGCTTGCAGCCTATCAGCGGGAAATCGACCGATATGCCCTTGAAACACCGGGGCGCGTACTGACCTCGATCTTTTTTGGCGGCGGAACGCCCAGCTTGATGAACCCTGATGTCGTCGCAGGGGTGCTTGAACGGATCAGACATCATTGGCCACAGGCAAATGATCTGGAAGTCACGCTGGAAGCCAACCCAGGATCGGTGGAGGCGGGCCGCTTCAAAGCCTATGCCGAGGCAGGCGTCAGCCGGATTTCCATGGGTATTCAAGCACTTAACGACAAGGATCTGCAAAGACTAGGCCGCATCCATTCAACGGCCGAGGCGATGGCGGCCTTTGACATAGCGCGTGATCACTTTGATAGGGTCAGTTTCGATCTGATATATGCCCGGCAGGACCAATCACTGGCCGACTGGAAAACAGAGCTGAAACAAGCACTTGGCATGGCTGTAGACCATCTGTCCCTGTATCAGCTGACAATCGAGGAGGGCACCGCCTTCGGCGATCGGTACGCACGCGGCAAACTAAAGGGGCTTCCTGCTGACGAACTTTCGGCAGACATGTACCAGGCAACGCAGGACATCTGCGAAGATGCCGGTTTCTTGACCTACGAAGTATCGAACCATGCCCGCGTGGGGGCCGAATCCCGGCATAACAGGGTCTATTGGCGCTATGGCGACTATGTTGGCATTGGTCCGGGCGCACATGGTCGCCTGACGCTGAACGGCCAACGTCACGCGATCGAGGCATGGAGCAACCCGGGCAAATGGCTTGCTGCCGTGGACAACGGCACCTGCGAAAAGGAACGTCTGCCGCTTTCCGGCGATGACCAGGCAAACGAATTCCTGATGATGGGCCTGCGCCTGGCCGAAGGGATTGATCCTTCACGATTTCAATCACTTGCCGGCAGAGCTTTGCCCCAGGACAGGCTTGATCACCTGTCAGCGCTTGGCATGATCGAGAAAGACAGCAACCGCATCACTGTCACGCGGCAAGGCCGCATGGTTCTGAATGCCATCCTGTCGGACCTGCTGACCAACTGATCCTGTCAGGACCCAAGCTTTTGGCAAAGCTCGTCCAATTGATCCAGCGAGTCATACCGGATCGAGATCAGACCCGATTCCTGCCCATTATCATGCGTAATCAAGACTTTCATACCAAGGTTCGCTGACAGATCCGCCTCAAGCGCCCGCGTGTCGGCATCCTTCTCAGGGGCGCTACGCTTCTTGGTCTCTGCATCGCCACCTGTGCCGGCAGGCTTGTCTTCAGCCTTTGCAAGACGCTCGGTTTCACGAACCGACAAACCACCCTGGATCACCTTGCGTGCCAAAGCGGCCGGATCTTTGGCCGTAATCAAGGCGCGCGCGTGACCCGCGGACAGTTTTCCCTCGCGAAGATAGGCCTGAACCTCATCCGGCAATTGCAGCAAACGCACAAGGTTGGCGATGTGGCTACGGCTTTTCCCAAGGACGTCAGACAGCTTTTCTTGTGTGTGACCAAACTTTTCCATCAACTGCTTGTAGCCGACGGCTTCTTCCATCGGGTTCAGGTCTGCACGCTGAATGTTTTCGATGATCGCGATTTCCAGCACCTCGACATCGTCGAAATCTCGCACCAACACGGGAAGCTCATGGAGTTGCGCCATCTGTGCAGCGCGCCAGCGACGTTCGCCGGCAACGATCTCGAATGTGCCGTCTTGCTGCGCGCGCCGACGGACGATCAGCGGCTGAATGATCCCCTTTTCGCGCAGGGAGGCCGCCAAATCTTCCAATTGCTCGGCAACGAAGCTTCGACGGGGCTGCTGTGGGTTTGGGAAGACCTTTTCGATCGGTACAAGAAAATCAGGGCGGCGTGCCTGGGCAGAGTCGCCACGATCATCCTGAACAGCAACATCGGCCATCAACGCGGACAAACCACGGCCCAAACCACGGGTTTTCGGCTTTTTGTCGGTCATGTTGCTACACCCTCACTGACGGCCGCACGGCCATGGTTTTTCAATAGCTCTTTTGCAAGATCCAGATATGCCCGTGCGCCCTTGGACTCAGGATCATAATCCAGAACGGACTGGGCGAAAGACGGGGCCTCGGATAGTCGAACGTTGCGCGGGATGACCGTGCTGAACACCAGCTCTCCCAGGTTTTCACGCGCGTCGGCTTCGACCTGCTGAGACAAGTTGTTGCGTATATCATACATGGTCAACACAACACCTTCGATACGCAGCGCCTCATTCGCGGTCTGACGGACTTCGCGAATAGTCAGCATCAGTTGCGACAAACCCTCGAGCGCAAAGAACTCCGACTGCAGGGGGACCAGAACCGAATGCGCGGCGACCATGGCATTGACCGTCAACAGGTTCAGCGATGGCGGGCAATCGATCAGTACATAGTCAAAGGCAAGGTCATCCATCGCATACTGACGTAGCGCGTCATGGAGCAGGAAGCTGCGCTTTTCATTGGATACCAGCTCGACATCGGCCGAACTCAGATCGACGGTCGCAGGCACGATGAACAGCCCCGCATTCGCAGTAGGCTTGATCACTTCGGACAGGCTGACGTCATCCAGCAAAAGCTCATAGGTGGTGTACTCCCGGTCATCGACCTCGATCCCAAGACCGGTCGATGCGTTGCCTTGTGGATCAAGATCAACAACCAATACCTTTACACCCAGCTTCGCCAAGGCAGCACCCAGGTTGATTGTCGTGGTGGTCTTGCCGACCCCACCCTTCTGGTTCGCAATTGCAATGATTCGCGGCCCGGGCGGGCGAAGCGGGTCAGACACGTGCTATATCTCCGATTTTCAGGATCACGGATCCCTTTTCCGTTTCACTCTCAACGGCTTGACAGGAGAATGACCATTCCTGCCTTGCCTCTTCAACCTCTTTTTCCCAGGTTGCGCCTTTAGAAAAAAGCGCGACGCCTGTAGGCGAAAGATGCCTGTCTGCAAAACCCAGCAGCGTCTTCAGATCTGCAAGCGCGCGGGCCGACAACACATCTGCATTCTGCGGCGAAAGCGCTTCGATCCTTTCACAGATGACGCTGCCCGGAACGGCTGTTTCGCGCAGGGCTGTCCTGAGGAAAGCAGCCTTCCTTCCATCACTCTCGACAAGTCGCACCGCCTTCTGGGCGGGAGATTCCGCAGCCAATATTGCCACGACGACGCCCGGCAGCCCGCCTCCACTGCCAAGATCAACCCAGCTGTCAAAGGTATCTGGCCCCGCCCTGTAAACCTGAAGCGAGTCGCGTATATGTCGGGACCAGATGAACGGCACACTGGACCGCGAGATCAGGTTGATCTTGAGGGTCCACTTTTCAAGAAGCGACGCATAGCATTGCAGCCTGTCAAATGTTTCACGTGAAACATTCAGATCCTCTGCGGACACTGGAGTCACGCAAGCCTCTCTCGGCGAGCCTGGCGAAGCTTCGCCAAGATCAGCGTCAGTGCAGCCGGCGTCATTCCATCGATCTTCGCGGCCTGATGCAAATTGGCTGGTCGAGCGCGCGCCAGCTTTGTTTTCAACTCGTTCGAAAGACCATCAATGCCGGAAAACGTGAAATCCGCCGGGATTTCCTGCATTTCATCCCGCCGGATCGCATCGACATCACGCTGCTGCCGCTCAATATAGGTGGCGTAAAGTGCATCCTTGGCCAGCTGTTCTTGAATCTCGGGTGAAATAATTTCCAGCGACGCATCAAGCTGAATCAGATGAGCAAAAGTCACATCGGGATAGGACAACAACTGAAAGGCAGAGCGCCGCGCGCCATCCTGATTCAAGGCCAACCCCAGACCGTTTAGCGCCTTTGGCGTATGGCTGCTTTGGTCAAGCAGACGTCGTCCTGCAACAAGTGCATCCATCTTTCTCGAAAACGACTCAGCCCTTGCCGAACCCACGCAACCGATTGCCATTGCCTTTGGCGTCAAGCGCTGATCGGCGTTATCCGCCCGCAACGACAGGCGAAACTCCGCGCGGGAGGTAAACATGCGGTAAGGCTCCGTCACGCCGCGCGACACAAGATCGTCGATCATCACGCCGATATAGCTGTCGGAACGACTGAAGGTGACAGCATCCCGACCAAGGGCCTCGGACGCCGCGTTCAAGCCAGCGACCAGACCTTGCGCTGCCGCCTCCTCGTACCCGGTCGTGCCGTTGATCTGACCAGCCAGGTACAGCCCTGGAACCGTCCGCACAGCCAGACGCAGGTCAAGCGCACGGGGGTCCACATAGTCATATTCGATGGCGTAGCCGGGTTGCAGAATAACCGCGTCTTCCAGACCCACAATCGAGTGGACATAGTCACGCTGCACATCCTCGGGCAAGGAGGTCGATATGCCGTTGGGATAGACCGTATGATCATCAAGCCCTTCAGGCTCGAGGAAAATCTGATGAGACGTCTTGTCCGCAAAGCGAACGACCTTGTCTTCTATCGACGGGCAATACCGAGGCCCGACACCTTCGATATGGCCGCCATACATGGCGGATCTTTCAAGGTTCTTCTGGATGATCTCGTGTGTGCGTTCATTCGTATGCGTGATACCGCAGGCAACCTGACGCAGTGGCGGTGACTTCGACAAGAAGGAAAACATCACCGGATCATCATCGCCCGGCTGCGACTCAAGCCGATCCCAGGCAATCGTCCGCCCATCAATGCGCGGCGGCGTTCCGGTCTTCAGCCGGCCAAGGGGCAAACCGAAGCTGTCAATACGATGCGCCAAAGGCACCGACGGTTTGTCGCCCATACGACCACCCGGCCGGGACACGTTGCCGATATGGATGACGCCCCGCAGGAAGGTACCAGTGGTCAATACCACCGCCCCGGCGCGCAAGTCGACATCGTCGGCCAGCTTTACACCGCTGACGCGATCCCGATCCATGATGAAATCGGTCACTTCGCCTTCGACGATGACAAGGTTGGGCAGCAACACAAGCTCGCTTTGCATCGTTTCGCGATAAACCTTGCGATCCGATTGCGCGCGCGGGCCCTGCACGGCGGGGCCCTTTCTGCGATTCAAAAGCCGAAACTGGATGCCGGAACAATCCGCCACGCGGCCCATTACGCCATCCATTGCATCAATCTCGCGCACCAGATGGCCTTTTCCAAGCCCACCAATGGCCGGATTGCAGGACATGACGCCAATGCTGTCGCGCCGCAACGTCACAAGCGCGGTGCGCGCACCAAGGCGCGCGGCCGCATGCGCGGCCTCGGCACCGGCGTGGCCACCGCCAACAACGATGACATCGAAATCAGATTGTTTCACGTGAAACATGTCTCACTTCCCGACACAGAAGCTGGAGAAAATCTCATCCAGCAGATTTTCCACATCCACACGACCCACAAGCGATTCAAGCGCGCGCACTGCCTGACGAACCTCTTCAGCCGCAAGATCGTATAGATCAGGCCCCAGCTCCAACTTTTCAGATGCCGCGTCCAGCGCCAAGACGGCGCGCTGCATCGCGACGCGGTGACGCTCTCTGGTGGCAACACCAAGAGAGCCCAGCCGACCTGACAGCCTGTTGCTGATGTTCTCTATCAGAGATTCGATCCCATCGCCACTCATCCCGGACACGGCATCGGTCTTGTCAGTCAGCAAGTCCGCCTTTGCCTTGAGCACGATATCGCCAGACTCGGGTGTCATATCCGGCGCATCGCTGCCTTCAACCAGAAAAACCCGCAAATCCGCAGCAGCGGCACGTTCGCGCGCGCGACGAATCCCGATCTCTTCGATGGCATCAGTGGTTTCACGCAAACCCGCGGTATCCAGCAGCGTCACAGGGATGCCGCCAATATCCATCCGAACTTCGATGACATCGCGCGTTGTGCCAGCAAACTCTGATGTGATCGCAGCTTCACGGCCTGCAAGCGCATTCAGCAGCGTGGATTTGCCGACATTGGGCGCGCCAACGATCGCCACCTCAAAGCCGGACCGAATGCGTTCCGCGGTCGTGACCCCCTCACTTTCACGCGCAAGCGCGATTCTGACCCCTGTCAAAAGTTCGGAAACCTCCGGGGTCACATCAACGGGAACCTCTTCGTCAGCAAAATCGATCGTCGCCTCAAGCAGCGCTGCGGCGCGGATCAGGTCACGCCGCCACCCTTCCGCAAGCTTTCCAAGGTCGCCCGACAAAACGCGCAGCGCCTGACGGCGCTGCGCCTCTGTCTCTGCATCTATCAGGTCGGCAAGACCTTCGACCTGGGCAAGATCTATGCAACCGTTTTCAAGAGCGCGGCGCGTGAATTCGCCCGCTTCAGCAGCACGCAAACCCGGCATCGACGACAGCACGCGCAGTACCGCACTGATGACAGCTATGCTGCCATGCAGGTGGAGCTCTACGACCTTTTCACCAGTAAAACTGGCGCCCTCCTCGAACACGAGAACCAACGCCTCATCCAACCGGACCCCTGCACTGTCCGACAGCACGCGGACCGAAGCAATCCTTACCGCCGGCAGATCGCCGCACAGCGCGCGGCAGACATCATGCGACTCTGGGCCAGAAATGCGAACAACAGCCACCCCCGCCCTGCCTTGCGCGGTGGCAAGCGCGAAAATCGTGTCCATGATAGTTGTAACCTTTTGTTTTATAGTGAAAAAGTTACGAATTCATAGAATCGAAGAACTCGCCGTTGGTTTTCGTTTGCTTGAGCTTCGAAATCAGGAATTCAATCGCGTCCGTCGTGCCCATCGGGTTAAGGATCCTGCGCAGCACGAAGGTCTTGTGAAGATCCTTTGCATCCACCAACAGATCCTCTTTCCGGGTACCAGACTTGAGGATGTCCATTGCCGGGAACACGCGCTTGTCGGCGACTTTGCGATCCAGCACGATCTCGGAGTTGCCGGTGCCCTTGAATTCTTCGAAGATGACCTCATCCATGCGGCTGCCGGTATCCACCAGCGCCGTTGCGATGATCGTCAAGGACCCGCCTTCTTCCACGTTGCGTGCCGCGCCAAAGAAACGCTTGGGCCGCTGCAGCGCGTTGGCGTCAACACCGCCGGTCAGGACCTTGCCCGAGGACGGGACAACCGTGTTGAACGCCCGACCAAGACGGGTGATGCTGTCCAGCAGGATGACGACATCGCGCTTATGCTCGACCAGACGCTTGGCTTTTTCGATCACCATCTCTGACACGGCGACATGTCGGGTTGCCGGCTCATCGAATGTCGACGAGATCACCTCGCCTTTGACCGAGCGCTGCATGTCCGTCACTTCTTCGGGACGTTCATCGATCAGCAGAACGATCAGATAGCATTCTGGGTGATTGCGTTCGATCGAATGCGCGATGTTCTGCAACAGCACCGTTTTACCTGTGCGCGGCGGGGCGACGATCAGCGAGCGCTGACCCTTGCCGATCGGTGCCACCAGATCGATGATGCGCGCGGAACGATCCTTGATCGTCGGATCTTCGATTTCCATCTTCAGGCGTTCGTCGGGATAAAGCGGGGTCAGGTTCTCGAACGCGATCTTGTGGCGTGCCTTTTCAGGGTCCTCGAAATTGATCGAGTTCACACTGGTCAGTGCAAAATACCGCTCGGTTTCCTCAGGCGCCTTCATGACACCTTCGATGGAATCGCCGGTACGCAAGGCGTACTGCCGGATCATTTCAGGCGAGACGTAGATATCGTCCGGACCGGGAAGATAGTTCGCTTCGGGCGAGCGCAGGAAGCCGAACCCGTCCTGAAGAACCTCCAGAACACCATCACCGCCGATTTCCCAACCCTCTTCCGCCATCTCTTTGAGAATGGCGAACATCATGTCGCCTTTGCGCATCGTGGACGCGTTCTCGATCTCGAGATCCTCGGCCATGGCCAACAGATCCTTGGGGCTTTTCGCCTTCAGATCGGAAAGGTTCAGGCGTTCGATGGTTTGGGTGGCATCGTCGTTCATGGGAATATCCTGAAGACCGGGCACAACCGCGGCGCTTGGTCTTATTTGAAATGGAAACATCCGCCCGGACGGGCGGCTTGGACAGGTCTTTAGGTAAATCCTGGTCTCAAGTCAATTCTGATCAGAATTTAACGACAACCGCCACGACGATCACGATCATCAGGATTGTCGGGACCTCGTTCATGATCCGGTAGTTCCGGCCAGAAAGGACGTTTGCACCAGCCGCGAATTCCTTGCGCCGCTGGCCCAGCCACATGTGAAACCACGTCATCGCTATGACCGCAGCAGCCTTGGCCCAGGGCCAGAGTGCTGACCAATCCACGATCCCCGGTGTCATGGCAAGGATCAGCCCGAACACCCATACCACGATGATCGAAGGGTTCATGATGTAGCGATACAGCTTGAACTCCATCACCGTGAATATCTGATCGCGGCTGTCACCTGGTTTGGACTGCTCTGCGTGATACACGAACAGCCTTGGAAGGTAGAAGATACCTGCCATCCAGGTGATGACAGCCATGATATGGATCGACTTCATCCACGGATAGGCAAGGGTCAGGAAATCGGTCATGCGATCCTCGTCAGCGATGAACCCTCTTAAAAAATAAATAGATAAGAGAAAAGGATGATGTTTTTGTAGGTAGCACCCCTTCCTGTGGATTACCGGGTTACCCAACACCTATCCAAGTGTCGCAAAGCCTGTGGAACAGTCAGGGATAAAAACCGGCACCAATCAGGAAAGAATTAAGAACAAAGTAAAAACAATAACTTGAAAAGAGATCGGTTTGCTTTTTCCGGTGGATGGATTTTTCGACAACCCATGGGAAAAGCATGTTTTCCACAACGCTGGATTCATCCATTCCCCAGCGGGAAAAAACCCGTGGCGCATGCGGGTTATCCCGCGCCTGTCACCGCCTTGCATCCAAGCCATAAAATGCCCAGTAATCATCCCTAACAAAACCTTACACTCCTCCACCGGGTTATACACATGCCGCAACCGTTAATCCTTGCATCCGGCTCTTCCATCCGGGCGCAGATGCTCCGGCAAGCGGGCTTGGAATTCGAGGTCATTCGCCCTGCTGTCGATGAAGACATGCTGCGTGATGCCATGCTGTCGGAAGGCGCGAGCCCGCGCGATCTGGCCGATGCCCTGGCCGAGATGAAGGCGCTGCGTGTCAGCGAAAAACGCCCCGAGGCGCTGGTTATAGGATGTGACCAGGTTCTGGATCTTGGCGGGCAGGTTCTGACAAAGCCCACGACCCGCGAAGATGCCGCGGCGCAGCTTCGCGCGCTGCGCGGCAAGCGTCACAGCCTGCTGTCAGCGGTCGTGATCTGCGATGCGGGAAAACCGATCTGGCGCCATATCGGACAGGTGCGGCTGATGGTCCGCGATTTCAGCGATGTCTGGCTTGAAGGATACCTGGACAGGAACTGGCCGGACATTGCCGAATCCGTCGGCGCCTACAAACTTGAGAAAGAGGGCGTGCGACTGTTTTCGCGGGTGGAAGGGGATTATTTCACCGTCCTGGGGCTGCCCTTGCTGGACCTTCTGTCCTATCTTTCTCTCAGGGGGGATATTGATACATGAGCACTGATGCGAAAAGTCTGCCGCGCATCCCGCTGGCCGGTGTCATTGGCTCGCCGATCGCGCATTCGAAATCGCCTGTGCTGCATGGTCACTGGCTGAAAACCTACGGTATCCGCGGTTTCTATATTCCCATGGATGTCAGCGCCGAACACCTTGCAGAGGTTCTGCGCGCCCTTCCCAAGGCCGGATTTGTCGGCGTCAATGTGACCATACCCCATAAAGAGGCCGCTCTGGAAATCGCGGATCTGGTGACAGATCGCGCAACGCTGATCGGCGCGGCGAACACGCTGATCTTCCGCAAGGATGGCAAGATTCACGCCGACAACACCGACGGGTACGGTTTCATCGAGAACCTGCGCCAGAACGCGCCAGAGTGGAATCCCGCCGCAGGTCCCGCCGCGGTTCTTGGCGCAGGTGGCGCTGCACGTGCTGTTGTTGCCTCTCTGCTTGATGTTGGCGTTCCCGAGATCCTGATCTCGAACAGGACCCGCATCCGCGCAGATGTGTTGCAGCATGATTTCGGCAAGCGCTTGCGGGTCGTTGACTGGGTGCAGGCCGGGAACATGCTGGAAGACGCCACAACCGTGGTCAATACGACCTCACTGGGGATGGTGGGCAAGCCTGAACTGCGGATTCCGCTGGACGGTCTGCAAAAGGGCGCCCTGGTCACGGATCTAGTCTATGCCCCGCTGCAAACGCGCCTGCTGCGCGTGGCCCAGGAAATGGGATGCGTGACGGTGGACGGTCTTGGCATGTTGTTGCACCAGGCCGTTCCCGGTTTCGAACGCTGGTTCGGTCAGCGTCCGACCGTCGATGCCGCAACCCGCGCGGCTGTTTTGAAATGACATTTCTGATCGGTCTGACAGGCTCTATCGGGATGGGAAAATCCACGACCGCGCGGCTGTTCGAAGACGAGGGTTGCGCCGTTTGGGATGCGGATGCCGCTGTCCATCGCCTTTACGCCCAAGATGGCGGCGCAGTAGCACAGATGGCCGAGGCATTCCCCGAGGCGGTGATAGACGGCGCGGTGTCGCGCGACATCCTCAAGTCGATCATCACCAAGAACCCCGATGCCTTGCGCAGGATCGAACAGATCGTTCACCCCCTTGTGGCCCAGGATCGTGCGGGTTTCATCAAGGCCACATCCGCTGAAATTGTCGTCTTGGATATCCCGCTTTTGTTCGAAACCGGCGGCGAAAACCGTGTCGATGCGACTGTCTGCGTATCGGTTGATGCCGAAACCCAGAAAAAGCGGGTAATGTCGCGGGGCACGATGTCACAAGACCAGTTTGAGGCCATTCTTGCCAAGCAAATGCCTGATGCTGAAAAACGTGCCCGAGCGGATTATGTGATCACCACCGATACGCCCGAACACGCGGCGCAGCAGGTTCGCGCAGTGCTGGCAGATGTAAGGAAGCGAATGACCCATGCGTGAAATCGTTCTGGATACCGAAACCACGGGCTTTGAACCCTCCGAAGGGGATCGGATCGTCGAGATCGGCGCCGTGGAACTGTACAACCACATGCCGACAGGGCGCACCTTTCATGAATACATCAATCCGCAACGGGCAATGCCCCAGGCTGCATTCGAAGTGCACGGTTTGGGCGATGATTTCCTGCGCGACAAACCCTTGTTCGCCCAGATCGGGCCGAAATTTCTTGAATTTGTCGGCGATGCAAAGCTGGTGATCCATAACGCAGCCTTCGACATGAAATTCCTGAACGCAGAGCTGGGATGGATAAAGCTTCCCTTGCTTCCCATGGATCAGGCCATCGACACGCTGATGATTGCGCGCAAGAAGTTCCCCGGATCGCCTGCGTCGCTGGATGCTCTGTGCCGCCGCTTCGGGATCGAGACGGAGCGCACGTTGCACGGCGCCTTGCTGGACAGCCAGATCCTGGCCGAAGTCTATCTTGAGCTGATCGGCGGGCGGCAGCCGGATTTCGGGCTGTCCACCGCGACGACAACAGAAACCAGCGTGACATCGTCACAGACCTGGCGTCCGAAACCGCGTCCGACGCCGCTTCCCAGCCGGATCACGGACGAAGAAGCCGCCGCCCATGATGCCTTTGTGAAGGCTTTGGGCGACGGCGCTTTGTGGATCAAGCAGGGGTAATCAGGCGTTCGGGGTTGCAGCCTGCTCTGCCGCCTGGCGACGTGCCAGCTCGGACCGATACAGCTGAACGAAATCGATGATGTCCATGTTCAGCGGCGGGAAGCCGCCATCGCGCGTCACGTCCGACACGATGCGCCGCACGAACGGGAACAGCAGGCGCGGGCATTCGATCAGCAGGAAAGGATGCATCTGGTCGGCCGGCACGCCTTCGATATGGAAGACACCGGCATACTCCAGCTCAAGAAGAAAAAGCTTCGACGTGCTGTCCTTGACCGAGCTGTCGACGATCAGCTTCATGGTCACTTCGAACTGGTTTTCCGCCGCACGCTTCTTTGCGTCAAGATTGACCTGGACCTTCACGTCGGGCTGAACTTCTCCGCTGACGCCTTTTTGGGCCAACACGTTCTCAAAGGACATGTCCTTGATGAACTGGTTGATGATGCTCAGTTTCAGCTGCGGCGCCTGGGCCTGTGCAGCAGGCTGGGCGGGCGTATCGGCTGCGCCGTTTTCGGCCATTTTTTATCTCCGGATGAGTGACGTTTCCGCAGGTGTCTAGCAGCACAGATGCGAAGCCTCAATGCTTCGTCCAGCCAGACGGCCGATGTGTCGGCCGCTTTCCCGGCTCCACCTCGTGGAACTCACCGTCTATCACCTCTGACCCGGAAGCGCCTTGCGCGCGATGCCGGAAAGGCTCCGGGCCTTCATCCGTGAAACCGGAGTCACGGCCCATCTGGAAACGGGAAACTTGAATCCGGGCGCGCAGGAAATTGAAAACCGCGAAGCGAACCCCCGGCACAAGTAGAGCAAATCCCAGTGCGTCGGTGAAAAAACCGGGTGTCAGCAAAAGAACGCCGGCGACAAGAACCATGGCGCCATTGGCAAGCGGCAACGTCGGATCATCAAGACGCGAGAAGGCGCGCTGCAGTTCCATCAGCGCAAGCCGCCCCTGTGCACGTACCAACATGGTTCCCAGAATGGCCGTCAAGACAACGATTCCAAGGGTCGGCCACATACCGATCCAACCGCCAACCTGGATGAACAGGGCGATCTCGATAATGGGAATTGCAACGAATGCAGCGAAAAGCCACATGAGCTTGCTCCTTTCCTTCCATGGCACAGTGGACTTGGCCCACCCCCTAACCTACATAAGAACGGTCTAGTTCGCTTTCCATGCCCTGACCCCACGAGAGGTTTAAATGAATTCTCCCATCCTTCAGCTTTTGGTTCTGGCAGGCATTGCTATATTCCTGATCCTGCGCCTGAAAAATGTGCTTGGCACGCGGGAAGGGTTCGAGAAGCCTGCCGTTCCCCGGGACGCGCCCGCAAATACGGATCGTCGCCGCGGATTCGAGGTGATCGAGGGCGGGCCCGATCATGACATCACGGACAATGTCGAGGCCGACAGCGACGTCGCAAAGACGCTTGCCGCGATGAAGCGCGTCGAGCCGTCCTTTTCTGTCGCAGAGTTTCTGCAGGGTGCGCGCTATGCCTATGAGATGATCCTGATGGGTTTCGAGCGCGGCGACATGAACAGCATCAAGCCATTTCTGGCTGAAGACGTTTACGAAACCTTTGCCGAGGTCGTGGCCGCCCGCGAAGCGCAGGGTCTGACGGTTGAGGCCGAGTTCATCGGGATCCGGGAAATGGCCCTGCACGGCGCGACCTTCGACAAGGACAGCAATCTTGCGGAAGTCACCGTGCGCTTTACCGGCGAGATGACATCCGTTGTCCGCGATGCAGCGGGCGAGGTTGTTGAAGGCAAGCCGAACGAAGTGAAGCGCCAGAAGGATGTCTGGACCTTTGCCCGTGTTCTGGGCACCGACGATCCGAACTGGCAACTTGTCGCAACGGGCGAATGATCAGGGCGCTGGCAGCCCTGACCCTGGTTTGGTTCGCGATGACAGCAAGCACAGCGCAGTCGGAACCAACCTACCGGGTCCTCGAGTTCAGCCAACTTGACGGCTGGGTCAGCGATGACCATTCATCCGCGTTTCGGACCTTTCTGAACACCTGCGCCGACATGAAGGACCCGGATTGGTCCAGCCTCTGTGCGGTGGCCCAGACCGAAGCGCGGCTTCAGACCAGTGCCAGATCCTTTTTCGAACTGTTCTTTCGTCCCGTCCTGATCGAGGATGGTGCCCCCGGCCTGTTCACCGGTTATTTCGAACCCGAGTTGGAGGGGTCGCTGACCCCCTCGTCCCGCTACCGGTTTCCCGTCTATCGCATGCCGCCGGAAGCCCGGACCAACCAACCCTGGTTTTCGCGCTCTGAGATCGAAGCGAATGGCGTCATGTCAGGTCGGGGTCTTGAAATCGCTTGGGTCGACGATCCGGTCGAACTGTTCTTTCTGCAGATCCAGGGATCGGGTCGCATCAAACTGTCGAATGGCCGCAGCATTCGCGTGGGCTATGCCGGGGCGAACGGCCATGAATACAGGTCCATCGGCGCTGAACTGATCCGGCGCGGGACCTTTGCCTCGCATCAGGTATCGGCGGAGGTGATCAAGAACTGGGTGCGGCGCAATCCTGAGGAAGGGCTTGACCTCTTGCGCCACAATCCATCCTTCGTTTTCTTCCGCGAGGTCAGCCACGTACCCGCCGAAAAGGGACCGCTTGGCGCCATGAACCGATCGGTGACAGACTTGCGCACCATCGCCGTGGACCCTGCCTTCACCCCCCTGGGTGCGCCAGTGTGGATCGAGAAGGACGGTGAAAACCCGATGCGCCGCCTGATGATCGCGCAGGACACAGGATCTGCCATCAAGGGCGCCCAGCGCGCTGACATCTTTTTCGGCACCGGGGATGCGGCCGGGCGCGCGGCGGGGCGGCTGAAGGATCCGGGGCGCATGGTCGTGCTTTTGCCGATTCAGCGCGCTTATGCCATGGCCGCGACGGATATCCCGGAATGACACGGCGCCGGCTGCGGCCCGATGAGATCGAGCTTTGGCGCAAGATCGCTGACAGCACGGAAAGACTCCATCCGGAGCGACCGATACAGGATGGCCCCAGGGCCGAAGATGGGCCGCAGCGGCCTAAACCCAAGCCCCACAAGACCCCGAAGCCGCGACTGCCGGACTTCCAGCTTGGTGCCAAGGTCCGAGCGTCCGCGCCGCCACATGATCTGATGCCAGCCCTCGTGGACAGGCTGCGGGATGCGCCCGTAAGCATGGACAGCAAGGCATTCGTGCGTATGAAACGGGGCAAACTGATCCCGGAAGGGCGTATCGACCTTCATGGCATGACCATGGACAAGGCGCACCCGGCCCTGACGTCCTTCATCCTGCGCGCCCAGGCCAGTGGCAAACGGCTGGTGCTGGTGATTACCGGAAAAGGCCGCGACAGGGATGAGGGCGGACCGATCCCCGTGCCGCGCGGAATACTCAAACACCAGGTGCCGAACTGGTTGTCCACACCGCCCCTGGCGCAAGCGGTCCTGCAGATCTCCCAGGCCCATGTATCGCACGGCGGGGCTGGCGCCTACTACGTCTATCTGCGCCGCCACAGATAGGCGCATCTGCGCCGGAAAACATGTTAGTGGCAGGCGTTCCTTAAAGCACGTAACGACTGATATCGGTGGACCGCATCAATTCGCCCAGGTTGGTGTCAACGAAGGCGGCATCCACCGTCACGCTTTGCCCCGCCCGATCCGGTGCGGTAAAGGACAGCTCCTCGAACACGCGCTCCATCACCGTGTAAAGCCGCCGCGCGCCGATATTCTCCACCGTGTGGTTCACTTCGGCGGCAATACGTGCAAGCGCTGCGATGCCGTCGTCGGTAAAAGTGACTGCGACCTCTTCCGTAGCCATCAGCGCGGAATACTGCCGTGTCAGCGCATTTTCGGTTTCGGTCAGAATGCGGACAAAATCGTCTTCGGTCAGGGCGCGCAATTCAACACGGATCGGCAGACGCCCCTGAAGTTCAGGCAGAAGATCCGAAGGCTTGGCGATGTGGAACGCACCCGAGGCGATGAAAAGCACATGATCCGTTTTCACAGGGCCGTATTTCGTGCTGACGGTCGTCCCTTCGATCAGGGGCAGCAGATCGCGCTGCACGCCTTCGCGGCTGACGTCAGCGCCGCGCGCGTCAGAGCGGGCGCAAACCTTGTCGATCTCGTCCAGAAAGACGATCCCGTTCTGCTCGACCGATTGCAGCGCGACCCGGTTCACGGTCTCGTCGTCCAGCAGCTTGTCAGCCTCTTCCCCGATCAGGATTTCATAGCTTTCTGCCACGCTCAGCCGTTTGCGCTGCTTGCGCTGGCCAAAAGCCTTTCCGAACAGGTCGCCCAGATTCATCATCCCCATCTGGTTGCCCGGCTGTCCGGGGATATCCATCATCGGAAAGGGGCTGGCACTGTCCGCCACTTCCAGTTCGATCAGGGTGTCGTCCAGCTCTCCTGACTTGAGCTTTTTTCGAAACATCTCGCGCGTGCCTTCGCGGGCATCTTCGCCGGCAATGGCAGTAATGACCCGCTCTTCGGCGGCCAGATGGGCCTTGGCGCGCACATCGTCGCGCATGTGTTCGCGTGTCATCGCAATCGCGATATCCACCAGATCCCGGATGATCTGTTCGACATCGCGGCCGACATAGCCGACTTCGGTGAATTTCGTCGCCTCGACCTTGATGAAAGGCGCGCGGGCCAGTTTCGCCAGGCGGCGGCTGATCTCGGTCTTGCCGACGCCAGTCGGCCCGATCATCAGGATATTCTTCGGATAGACCTCGTCACGCAGGTCGTCGCCCAGTTGCTTGCGCCGCCAGCGGTTCCGCAAGGCGACTGCGACGGCGCGCTTTGCATCCTTTTGGCCGATGATGAAACGGTCCAGTTCGGACACGATCTCGCGGGGGGTCAGGTCTGTCATGTTCGCTTCTCCAGGGAGGGCCCGTTATTTCCCGATCGTCTCGACCGTCAGGTTCCCATTGGTGTAGACGCAGATATCCGCTGCAATGGACATGGCTTTGCGGGCAATCGCCTCGGCGTCAAGGGCGCTGTCCATCAGCGCCCGTGCGGCGGCTAGTGCATAGTTGCCACCGGATCCGATGGCTGTGACATCATGTTCGGGTTCCAGCACATCGCCTGCGCCCGTGATGACGAAGATATCGCGACCATCGCTGACGATCAGCATCGCCTCGAGCTTTTGCAGGTACTTGTCCGTGCGCCAATCCTTGGCCAGCTCGACCGAGGCGCGGGCCAGCTGTCCTGGTGTTGCCTCAAGTTTGGCCTCGAGCCGCTCCAGCAGGGTAAAGGCGTCAGCTGTCGATCCGGCAAAGCCCGCAACCACATCAAAACCACCGGGTGACAGGCGGCGCACTTTGCGGGCACTTCCCTTGATGACGGTCTGGCCAAGGCTGACCTGCCCATCCCCGGCGATGACCACTTTGCCATCTTTCTTGACGCCGATGATCGTGGTGCCGTGCCAGCCGGGAAAATCTTTGTCTGCCATTGGGCCCTCCGTTCTTACGAGGATATATGGAACGTGACGCCATGGGGCACAAGGGCGGCTCTTGCCGCGCGGCACGCCAGCACATAGCCTTGACCGCATGACGAGTGCGCGGAACGTAACCTTTTTCCTTGATGACGGCTTGCGCGAGAGCGCCGAGGCAGGCGAGCATAATTTCATCGGAAAGGTTGTCTCGGTCCTGCGATCGGCCGGTTTCGAGGTGGCCTTTCGCCCCAATTCGCAGGCGGCGCGGCTATCATCTGCCCTGCGGCCCGGATACGCGATGTTGCACATGGACCAGCCGACCCATGCGCGCGCCCTCACGATGCGTCGGGTTTATCACTATCCTTTCTGGCAGATCGAAACCACGACTGAGCGATGGGATTGGCATGTGGCGAAAGCCGATTTCGATCCCGCAAGCATCGATCCGCAAGAGGCGCAGCGCTTTCACGGGTTTTGGCGCAGACGCCTGTTCCCCGATGCCCCGCCCGCCAGCCGTGAAGGTTTCGTTTACGTGCCGTTGCAGGGTCGGCTGACCGAGTGCCGTTCCTTCCAGACGGCAAGCCCCGTCCAGATGGTCGAGGCCGTGCTGCAGAACGATCCCGACCGCCTTGTGATCGCAACATTCCACCCCGGTGAAAGCTATAGCGATAAAGAGCGGCAAGCGATCTATTCGCTGGCGGAACGCCATCCCAGGCTGAGTGTGAAGACAGGGTCGATGGACAGGCTTCTGCCGGGTTGTGATTATGTGGTGACCCAGAATTCATCAGCCGCGTTCAACGGCATCCTGTTCGAAAAACCTTTCATCCTGTTCGGGAAATCCGACTTTCACCATATCGCGGCCAATGTTTCAGCTCTGGGGGTGCCAGAGGCGTTTCGCACCGTAATGGGCATGGCCCCGGATAATGCGGTCTATCTGTGGTGGTTCTGGCAGCAGATGTCGATCAACGCAGGCCGCGAGGGGGCTGAGGACAAGATTGCCGCAGCCCTTGCGCGCGGGGGGTGGCCAATCTGATGCACCGGCCTTCAGAAATGAAAAGGGCGCCACAGATGGGCGCCCTTTCCGCAGTCTGATCAGCGACCGATCAGATAGAGCTTTCGATCCAGCTTTGCAGCGCGGCCTTCGGTGCGGCGCCTGCGCGGTTCGATACGATCTGGCCGTTCTTGAAGATGAACAGCGCCGGAATGCCGCGCACGCCCATGGCGGCGGCTGCATTCGGATTGCTGTCCACATCGACCTTTGCAATCTTCACGCGGCCTGCGAATTCCGCCGACAGTTCTTCCAGGGCGGGGCCGATCTGCTTGCAGGGGCCGCACCACTCTGCCCAGAAGTCCACGACAACGGGGATATCGGAATTCTTGACTTCGGCGTCGAACGTCTCGTCTGTGACAGCAACAGTCGCCATTGGCTTTCTCCTGTGGGAATGATTGGCGGCAAACCTATGGACCTCATGCGCCAGCGTCAAGGGAGGCTGCTGCGTCGCAGCGCCCCCATCACAAGATCGTTCGACAACGGCATCAACTGCGCGCCGCGCGTCCAAAGGACTGCCGTTTCAATGTTTCGATCGGGATAGATCAAGCGCAAAGCGGCTGCGTAGGCGCCCATCTGGCGTAAAATCCCTTCGGGGCATGCTTCCGGTCTGTCAGGAACAATGACGTTCGTTTTGAAATCTACCGCCAGAACGCGGTCGTGCTGGATGATCAGCCGGTCGATCAGGCCGTGAATGCGCTTGCCGCCAAGTTCTTCCAGGGTTGCTGAAACCGGGATCTCAGCCAGCGTTCCCCCGGCGAACAGAAATGCGAGGTCTGGCTTGGACAAGACGGCCGTCGCCTCGTCCAGCAATGCGGGGATATCCGCGGCATCCGCCTCAAGTTCACCGCCCGACAAGATCGCCCGCGCCCGCGAGGCCCATTCCGATGGCGGCACCGAGGGCAGAACCTCAAGAAGCAGATGGATCTGCGACCCGCGCAGCATTGCCTCCTCCTCGGTCGTTCCGCCCTCTCCCGGTAGCGCCTTTGCACCCCCAAGGTCTGATGGGCTGAGAGTTTCGGGCAAAGGCGCCACGGCCGGCGCGGGCTGGGAAAACAGCCTGTCCAGCGCTGACCGAGGCGTTGTTTCCGCAGCATCAGTGTCTGTTTCTGGCAGGAACCAGTCTCCGCTTTCAAGGCGCACGCCCTGCCCAAAGCCGAAGTCGTGCTGAACTGCGCCAGAAGCCTGCATCGCGGCTTCGACCCGGTGGAACCAGCTGCCGCCATCCTTCCCGAGATCGCCGGCCGCAGCAACGATCAGCCATTTTTCGGCGCGGGTCATCGCGACATAAAGCAGCCGGTCGCGCTCAGCCTCCTGTGCTTCAAGCTGGGCCTGCAATGCGGCGGCCACGGTGGCGGGCGCGTCATCGCCGGGGGTCTTCCAAAGCGCCTTGCCCTCATGAACCAGCATCATGTCGCGGATGTTGTTATCCCGGCGTCCGGCATCCGGCAGTATGACGATCGGCGCCTCAAGACCCTTGGCGCCATGAACCGTCATGACCCGGATCCGGTTGCCCGCCGCATCCATCTGACGTTTGATTTCCAGCTCATCCGTCTCCATCCAGGTCAGAAAACCTGTCAGGCTGGGGATATTGCCCCGCTCATAGGCCAGCGCCTGCGCCAGAAAAGCGTCAATCCCATCCTCGGCCTCTTGTCCGAGCCGCCCAAGGATCCGCCGCCGCCCGTCATGACGCGTCAGGATAGTTTCGATCAATTCGTAGGGCCGCAGGAAATCTGTCTGATCTCTGAGATCGTTCAGAATGGAAAGTGTGTCTGGATGGGTTTCGGTCTGGTTGCGCAATGCCTCCCACAGGTAACCCTTTCGACCCTGTGCCAGCGTGAAAAGCTGCTGTTCCGTCCAACCGAACAGGGGTGATTTCAACGCCACGGCCAGCGAAAGATCGTCTTCCGGCGTGGCCAGGAAAGACAGAAGTGCCGCCAGATCGCGCACCGCCAGTTCCGCACCAACCTTGAGCCGATCCGCGCCCGCGACCTCAAGCCCTTTGTCCTTGCACGCGCGGATCACCTCGCGGAACAGGGATGACCGTCGCTGAACAAGGATCAGCACATCGCCTTCACGGACAGGACGCATCCGGTAGGTTCCGCTGTTTTCGATCTCGACCGGGATCAGCACCCGCTGGTCCACCATGCGCCGGATCTCTGACGCGATCCGATCGGCCAGAAGAACCATGTGGTCGCTTTCGCCACGTCGGTCGACCGGATCGTGCCAGTCCAGTTTTTCAGGCGCGGCCGGTTTTTCTATCGCTGGCCAAAGATCGACGCGACCAGGCATATCCGCCTTGAAAGCCCGGTGCAGCGACCCTGCAAACCCCGCGCTGTCGCGATCCACGAAAGTCTGATCGACCAGGCGCAGAACCGCCTCAGCCGAGCGGAAGGAATATTCAAGCTCCATCGCGGACAAGGGGCGGTTGGTCGACACAAGCCGCTGTGCGAATTCGGCCTGCATTCTGTCGAATTCCCGTGGATCGGCACCCTGAAAGGAATAGATCGACTGTTTCTTGTCACCAACAACGAAGATTGTCCGTGGAACGTCAGCGCGCGCCCCTGCCCCGCTGGTGAATTCCTGCGCCAGCCTTTCGATCACTTGCCATTGCACCGGGCTGGTATCCTGCGCCTCATCCACAAGGATATGGTCGATCCCGCCATCCAGCCGGTACAGAACCCAGGCCGCCACTGCCGGATCGGTCAGCAGATCCCGCGCCTTGACGATGAGATCGTCGAAATCAAGCCAGCCCCGAAGCGTTTTCTGACGCTCATAGGCAGGCAGAAAGGCGCGCGCAAAGCGGTGCAGAACCAGTGTCTTTTCCGCAGCCGCAAGGGCAAGGCGCGATTCGCGGGCCTGTTCCACGCGGGTCATCCAGTCGTTGAGCGCGTCCAGGATATCCGGGATCGTCTTGCGGCAGTCCCTTGATGGAAAAGCCTCTATCTTGGCCCCAAACGGGTTTTTTGCGGATCCGCCATAGAGAAAGATATTCTCAAGCTCGGGCAGCTCGGACAAATCCTGCCCTGTCAGCAAGGCCAGCCGCGCAGCCTGTTTGCAGTCATTCGGTCCGCCGGCCAGCATTGCCGGAACCAGTTGGCGCAGAATCTCTGGCTCATCCCCGTTGAATACCGCCGCGCGCAGCGCTTTGGCATCATATCCCGGCGCAAGACCGAACCAGCCCAGAACCGTATCGCGCGTGACATCGCCTTGGAACGCATCGCGCTGGGCAGTCAGGACGCGGGTCAGATCATCAAAGTCGCTGCCTGAATAAATGGTCGCCATATCCTCGACCAGGCGTGCCGTCTTTCCTTCGGCCAGGGACTGAAGGATCTCTGCCCGCAATTGCCGCGCCGAGTGGTCATCCATCTCGGTGAATTGCGGGGTAACCCGTGCTTCCAGCGGAAAGCGTCGCAGCAAGGAGGCGCAGAAGGAATGGATCGTCTGGATCTTGAGGCCACCGGGCGTTTCGATGGCGCGGGCAAACAAGGTCCGCGCCTGGCGCAGCGCGTCACCATGGATTTCCCCGTCGATGCCAAGTTCGCGCAGCGCATCCCGCAGTGAACTGTCGGTCCGCATCGCCCAGCCGCCCAACCGTTTGAAAAGGCGGTTCTGCATCTCGCTGGCGGCCGCCTTGGTATAGGTCAGGCAGAGAATGTGCTGCGGCTCTACCCCGGACAAAAGCAGACGCGCAACACGATCAGTCAGAACGCGTGTTTTTCCTGATCCGGCATTTGCTGAAAGCCATGTCGATCCGTCGGGGCGGGCGGCCTGAACCTGCCGTTCCGTTGCGTCGTCGCGCCTCATGACAGATCCTCGGGCGTGGCGTCCTGTGTGGCATCCCATTCACCAAAACGGGCCAGCAGGTCATAGTCGCCGGTATCGCTTTCCTTCAGCATCGCGCGTCGGGCCGTATAGCCTTGATCCGCTTGCAGATAGGCCGAGATCAGGGCCACCAGTTCCTTCCAGACTTTTTCGGGCGGTTCGTCACCCAGCGGGGCAGGCTGTTCCTTGCGGATGCTGCCCACACCGATATAGGCGGCCTTGGCCACGGGTGCAGGCGCGATATCCTTGAACGCACCGCGCGTCGCCAGCGCGGCCTCAAGCAGAAGCTGCTTGTCGAAAAATTTCTGCTCATCCTGGGAAGGCAGCGCGCCGGTCTTGTAATCGTAAATATGCAACGCGCCGGTCGCATCGCGGTCGATCCGGTCGGCCTTGACGGTCAGGGTGAACCCCAGACCGGACAGTTCGGCCGCGCCCTTGCGTTCGAAGGCGATGGGCAGCGCCTGCGCGCGACGGGCTTTCTCGCTGGTGACGATCCAATCCGCCGCCCGCGCAATCCGCGCTTTCCACAGGACGCGGATATCGGGCCAAGGTACATTTTCAGCCAGAACAGTCTCTGTAAGCTGCATCAGATCGTCCTGCGTCAGCTTTTCGGGGGCATCTGTCAAACTCTTGACGAAAGCTTCGAGGATGTCATGCGTCACGATCCCGCGCAGCAGGGCATCAGGCGCCTGCATCAGGCTGTTGATCGGGCGCAGCCCCAGAACGTGACGGGCATAGATTGCATAAGGATCACGGATCAGCCGCTTGATCTCGGTCACCGACAGCTGCATTGGCCGTGCGGCGACCGGTGGGCGCGGCGAGGGTCGCAAGGCGGGCGGCACGCGCGCGGGCGTTTCAAGCTGCACGACCTTTTCCAGCCATGAATCGCCCCTGGCCCGCATGGCCTTGAGAACCTCCGGCCCGCCCTGGTCGGGCAGACCGTCCAGCAGATTGACCATCCGGTTCACCCAGCGCGAGGCCACCGTCTGGGCATCATCGGACCGGATCGAGCGCGTCAGCCAGACCTCTTGTGCGGCAATGGCCTGCTGGAAGTCATGGGCTGACAGCCCGATGCGGCGTTCGGGCAGCAGCAGACCCGCATCGTGGCGCATCTTGCGGTTCAGCCAGGGATCGGGGCCCGGCATTTCCGGCCAGCTACCCTCGTTCAGCCCGCCAAGAATGACCAGATCGGCGCCTTGCACCCGCGCTTCCAGCGTGCCCCAGATCAGGATGTGCGGATGGGGCGCATCCCGATCACGCACCTCGACGCCCGAAAGGATCGCACCGAACAGATCGGCATAGTCGCTGGCATCCATGGCGCCGCCATATCCGGCTTCGCGGGTCAGCATCTCGACCAGCGCCAGCGCCTCGCGTCCTGCCTTTTCCTGCCAGAGAATCCCGCTTCCTTCACCCTTGCTGCCCTGCGCGATCCTGGCGGCCAGATCCAGATGCGCGGTCAGCCGCTCGGACAGCGGGACCTCGCCCGGCATGGGCTTGTCGGTGAAGCAGGCCGTCACCCATTCAGCCCAATCCCGCGCTTCGGTCTGCTTTTGCCTGTCGGCCCAGGACAGCAGGTCCGGACCTGTGGGAAAGGGCGGGCCATTTTGCCTGATATGCAACTCCAGTTCGCGGCTCAGGCGCAAATGCAGGCCGCGGTCCGCACCCGAATGCGTCAGCGGGTGCGACAGCAGCGTGATCAGCGCCTCGGATGTCAGTTTACGCTGAAATAGTGCCGCAACATGTCGCAGAAACCGGCCTGGCGGTGACAGGTTGAGCGGCTGGCCCGCGCTGTCGTCCGGCAGGATGTTCCACCGGTCCAGCGCAGCGGTTACCTGCCGCGTCAGCATCCGGTCAGGTGTGATCAGGGCAGCGGTGATGCCATCCTCTGCGGCCTGCCGCAGCCGCATTGCGATTGCCATCGCCTCGGCCCGCAGCGATGGCGCCTCGACCAGGGTCACATTGGCCATGGCGTCATCAAGCTGCCTGAGTTGTGGCCCTTCCGACAGCCATTGATCCGTGACAGGTGCGGGGCGCAGGGCCAGCGACACCAGCGCGTTGCGCGCCGGACAGGGTGCGGGGCTGTCGGACCACGGAAGAATGTCGTCAGGCTCCAGCCCAAGATCGCGCATCAGAAGGCGAAACCGGAACTGGGGATGATCCTCGGCCAGAAGTGCATCGTTCAGATCGGCCCAGGCGCGCGGGCGCATGTCAAAGTCGAACCCCGGCACAACGATCGCACCCTGGGGCAGGCGCGCGACTGCGTCCATCAGAAAGCGTGTGGTGCCGCGCGACCCGGTCGATCCCGCCACGATCACGGGATGCGCGGGCGGCTCTGCCCGCCAACCCGCGACAAGGCTTTCGATCACGCGTCTTTGCCGTGCCTCGCGATCCGGGGCATCGCCCGCTCCGTCAAAGAAGTGTTGCACGATCCCAAGGAATTGCTGTGCGCGCGCCCAATGCCCCGATTGGTCCGATACATCCAGTTGCCTGATTGCATCCGGCCCGACACCTTCGCCCTGCATCTCGTCCAGCAGGCTCGCCAGACTGTCGGACAAATCATAGAGAGAGGCGCGTGGCGCCAGATCAGGCTGACTGTCCAGTAGCTTTGCAACCAACTGCGATATTTCCAGCCTGCGCCGCAGCGGGGAAACCGGCGGATCCATCGTGGCTAGGTCGGCATGGTCGCCCATGTCCGTCACCAACCGGATCGCCGGAAGCAGAAGAGCCGGCCCTGTATCGAACAGATCGCGTATCCGACGGGCCATGCGCCGTGTGTTCACGATCAGCTGCACCTGCGCCAGCGCCTCGGGCGGCTTGCCGGCGAACCGGACCAGAAGACCCCGAACCAGCGCCGCGGGAAAGTCGGCCCCCGGTGGCAGGCCGAACATGCGTGGCTTGTCAGAGGGATCAAACATCGCCTTGTCCAATCAGCCTTTCGGCAAGGGCAATCCCCTCTGGTCGGCCCACGTCACACCACTGTCCGGGATAGCGAAACCCGAACAGACGCCCCCGTTCCAGCATCCGGTCCCACAGAAGGTTCAGCGAAAAGGCGCTGTCGCGGATTTCGTTCAGACCTTCGGTCCTGATGATCTGGGCGCCGCCATAGATCCAGCCCGGTCCACGTGACAGGCACCCGGTGTCATCAAGGACAAAATCGCCGGTTCCGGTGTGGCCCACGGCCATATCCGGGCTGACGCAGACCAAAAGCGCATCCATCCGCCCAGGGTCCCAGGCCTGCAAGGCAAGGGTCAGGGGATTCGGCCCTTTCCAGATTGCGTCCGTATTCAGGGTAAAGACAGGGCCGTCGCCCAGCAAAGGCACGGCCTGGCGCAGGCCGCCGCCGGTTTCAAGGATCTCGGGCTGCTCGACCGACAAAAGGACGTCTGTTCCGCTCAGGTGCCTTTCCAGCATATCCGCACGGTAATGCAGATTGGCAACCTTTCGTGGAATGCCTGCATCAGCGACAAGGTCCAGCGCATGATCGATCAGCGCGCGCCCGGCGACATTGACCAGTGGTTTGGGCCGGTCCGCGGTCAACGCACCCATGCGCGTGCCGAAACCTGCGGCAAACAGCATCACGGCTTGGGGATGGTCGCGCATCTTTCCTTTATCCTTCCAAGGATGTCTGCAGTCGGGGTCGGTAGCTCCCCCTTGATCAGCTTGGCCACAGGGACAAGGGCAGGATGGTCCAGGTCCCGCATCAGCAGATCCCAGACCCTTGGGATAAGGTCCACGTAATGCGATTTGCCATTCAGCATGCAAAGCCTGCCAAAAACGCCAAGAATGCGAAGATTGCGCTGCGCCCCCAGAACTGCATAGGCGGCACGGAACGCGATATCATCCTGCCCCGTGGCGGCAACATATCTTGCGACCATCCGGTCTTCGATTGCAGGGGGCACATCGCGGCGGGCATCCTGCAGTACCGACACCAGATCATAGGCCCTGTGGCCCCGCATCGCATCCTGAAAATCCAGCAGACCCACCCGTGCCGGTCCGGTTCTGTCAGGCAACCAGATCAGGTTCTCGGCGTGATAGTCACGCTGGATCAGTACGGGCGTCTCGCTGGCATGGCGCGCGAGGATCGGTGCAAACGCATCGCGAAATGCGCTCTCGGAGTCCGGATCCTCTGTCAGCGCGCCACCCAGATACCAGCGCCAGGCAAGTGCCGCCATGTCCAGCATGATCTGCGGATCATAGGCGCGCAGCCCGGCGGGCGGGGTCGCGTGATGCAGATGCACCAGAACATCGGTTGCGGCTTCGTAAAGGAGTTGCTCAAGCGCCGGATCCCGGGGAATGACCCGGGCGAACAGATCGTCGCCAAGGTCCTCCAGCAAAAGAAACCCGTTGATTTCATCCACCGCAAGGATTTTTGGCGCGCTCAATCCCAGATCGGACAGATAGCGCGCGATCCGAACAAAGGGGCGAATATCCTCGCCCTTTTCGGTTGGCGCATCCATCAATACGGCGCTTTGCCCGTTCAGATGCAAACGCTCGTAGCGCCTGTTCGAGGCGTCTCCGGCCAGCGGTTTCCTGCTGGCCCCGGCCCAATTGGTGCCGGCAACAAAGGCATCCGCCAGATCGCTGCGGTTACTCATCGAAAGTTCCCTTCAGGCGCTCTGCCCATTTTTCGCAGGTCCATGTCAATGCAACCTCTCTCTGGTTCTCGTCCTTGCCTTGTGTGAATTCCATCCGCAAGGCATCGGCGGGTGACAGTCCGCCAAGGCGATCAGGCCATTCGACAAGACAGATCGCGGTGTCGAATGCCTCTGTCAGGCCAAGCTCGACCACCTCGTCCGGCAGGGAAAGACGATAGAGATCGGCATGCCAGATCTCGCATGTGGCGGTTTCATATGTCTGCACCAGCGTGAAGGTCGGCGAGGGCACATCTTCGGGAATATCCATCCTGGATTGGATCAGGCTGCGTGCGAAATGCGTCTTGCCGGCGCCGATGGGACCATCCAGCAGCAGAACGTCACCAGGTTGCAAATGCGCGCCAAGGCGGGCCGCGAAAGCGGCGGTCTGGTCGGGTGAGGAAAGCGTGATCCGGGCGGTATATGGCGACATTCACGCAGAGTAGCGCGCTTGAAACTGCCTGCAAGCGTGATCGGCAGATGGATCAGGACGCGCTGGGCAAAAGCTCTCTTGTGGTTGGCGCGATGCATTTTTCGAAGGGCAGGAATTGCACCATTGTCGCACCTCCGGGCATCGGGACGACATGGCAGGAAACCATGCGTCCGTCGCGCAGCGTGACATCTGCCTGCCAGTCCGACCTCTCTCCGAACTGGTTCACGAAATCGCGCAGATCGCCCCATACGGGTGTCGGCAGGCTGTGGGATTGCCAGTGCCGCGATGCGTCGATCACGGTGATTTCCGAAAAGCCGCTGTCAGGATCGATATGCCACATCTTGCGATACGCGGTGTTGGAAAAGGCCAGAACGCCCGTCGCGGAAAACACGGCGATCGACTGCTCCATCGCGTTGAGCGAGGACTGCCCCAATTCAAGCTGAGAACGAAACTGCCGCGTCAGCGAGATTTCGGCGCTGATATCCTCGAACAGAAAAGCCACCGCGCCATCAGGGTGTGGCCGACCGCTGATGCGGTAGGTCAGCCCCGACGGCAAGGACCATGTTTCCAGGTAAAGGCCGTTATCCGCGGCTGCGACCAGATCGGTGATCTGGTCCCGCCACGATCTGTAATTCTTGGGTTCCGGCATCATCTGGCGATCGCGAAGGCGGTCGAAGAAAGACAGAAGGTTCGGCCTTGCGCTAAGGAATTCGGCAGGAAGCGAGGTAAGGTCGATCAGGGCGGGATTGAACAGTGCCAGCTGCCGCTGGCGGTCAAAGATCGCCAGCCCGATCGATAGCTGGGCGAATGTCTTGGTCAGCGTCTGTACGAAGTTGCGTTGCGCGATCTCGGCGTTGACGACAGCATTCACATCGGTGGCATAGTTCATCCATCCCGATGGTATCTGAAGGCATCTTACATCGAACCAGTAAGGTTGCACGGACCCGGACGGGACAATCGACATGCGGTAGGACGCGCTGTCGCAATCCGTCTGCAGCGGCACATCGAACAGGGTTGGAAAGCCATCTGCTTGCGGCATGTCGTCTGGGCAGATCCTGGCGAACCGGGTCACAAGATCCGCGTAAGCAGTGTTGGCCCAGAGAACCCGCCCGTCCCTTGCGGTTTGCCAGATCGGATAGGGTGCGGCTGTCACCGCCATACGAAGCCATCCGGCCTCCGCCGAGGTGTCGTCTGCCTGCGATGCAGGATCTTGATCAAGCCCATTTTCATCAAGTTGCAGGCGCACCTGATCGCCCCACCATTCCAGGGTGATGCTGTCTGTCGCGCCCATGTCCGCAGACGATTGCAGCGTGATCTGTCCGGTTTCGCCAGATAGCGATCGGTAATGCGCGGGCTCATCGGGAAGCCCTGGAAATCGCGGCTTCAACATGCAAAGCACAAGCCCCCAGTCATCCGTGCCGCGCCTGCCGTCTGCCAGCCCATCCGCCGGAACCATTTGCAACAGTTGCATGGCGCGTTCGCTTGCCTGCAAGAGCATTCGACCGTCGAAAAGAAAGGCGATTGCGGCACCGTCGGCCTGGCGTGGCGCATGTGCTGCGCCATGTGATTTGCGGCCGAGCCTGTCAAACCTTGCCAGCAAGACAAGAATGGCGCCACCCAGAAGCAGCCCTGTCGTCACCGGCAAAATGGATTGGTACAGATTGAGCAGAGCCATCCCCGACTCCCCCGTCTGGAAGTTTGAGACACAGCTTTAACGCGAAATCCTTAACAGATCGTTAATGGAAACACGATCATACCCTTAGAGACCGCATTGCCGGATCAGATGGTCAGATATCAAGCAGGCGGTTCTGCCCCATTGGCGTCGCGTTGGCGGCATGGCGCGCGTCGATCTTGGCGCGCGGCCAGACAACCTCGACAATGGCGCCGCATTTCTGCGGCTGTTCCGTGCTGGCAAGATAGGGGTCGCGGCCATTGGCAAAGCTCAGCTCGGCACCCGACCGCTCCAACAGGGTCTTGGCGATGAACAGCCCCAGCCCCATGCCTTCGTATTCCGGGCGACTGGCGCGCTCTGGCTCGCTTCTGCGCAGCCGCATGAACGGGTCGCCGATCCGGCCCATGATATTGGCCGGATAGCCCATGCCGTCATCCATGATACGCACCGAAACGGTCTCATCGTCCCAGCGGGTTTCAACCCAGACATTGGCCCTGGCGAAATCGACCCCGTTCTGAATCAGGTTGCGAAGCCCGTGGACCAGATCGGGGCGCCGCAGAACCATTGGCTGGCTCTGGCTGTCCTCATGCGTCATGCCATCCTGAAAATGGATGTCCTTGCCGCGGTTCATATGCGGTGCCGCGGCTTCGCGCACGACCGTCCCAAGGGGCGCCTGGCGCAGCATGAGGTCATCCTTCCCCGCCCGCCCCATCGAGCGCAGGATGTCCCTGCACCTGTCCGCCTGTTCACGGATCAGGCGGGCATCGTCCTGAAGTTCGGGGAAGGCATCCAGCTCCTCGATCAACTCGGCGCTTGTCAGCTTGATCGTTGCCAGCGGGGTTCCCAGTTCATGTGCGGCCGCCGCCACCACGCCGCCCAGATCGGTCAGCTTCTGCTCGCGCGCCAGCGCCATTTGCGTGGCCTGCAAGGCATCGGACATGGAATGCATTTCCTGGGTAACGCGCCGGGAATAGAAACTCAGGAAAACCACCGCGATGGTGATGGCCACCCAGTTCCCGAAAACGAAGATGTCCGGCACTTCCAGCAGAAGGTCCTGCTCGGTCCGCAGTGGTATGTGAAATTCGGCCAGAAGGGTCACGGCCAGAATGGCGGTAATGCCCAGGAACACGGTCGAGCGAAGCGTCAGAACCAATGCCGATACCGTCACCGGCCCCAGGATCAGGATATAGAACGGGTTATGCAGACCGCCCGTCAGGTACAAGAGCAGCGCCAGTTGCAGCAGGTCGAACAGAACCATCAAAAGGTTCTCGGTCTCGGAGAGACGTTTGTTCTCGGGAAAAATGATCATCGCGATCAGGTTGCCCATGACCGACACGCTGACCACCAGAAGGCAAAGCCCCAACTCGATCTGAAGCTTGTATGCCTCCTGTGCGACGAAAAGCGCGATCAGCTGCCCGACGACAGCCGCCCAGCGCAACAGGATGATGGTGCGCAGTCGGACCCAGTTTCCGCGTTCGCGCCCCTTGAGCACGCCAAGCTGCATATCACTCATATGTGCCTATTCGTCCCGTTGCATGTCCGGCTCAAGTGGTAAATATGCACCCCGGCTGACCCAATAACCAGTGCTGCCGGAAAAAGGAGAACGTGATGTCTCGTATTTATGCCATCGCCGCGGTTTGTCTTGTCATTGCGATGACCGCAGGCGTTTTTGTCTATACGAGGCTTGCGGGAACGCCTGACAAGTTCGCGCAATGCCGCACGACGACCATTGCCGGCGGAACCTCGCAGATCGGGGGGCCCTTCACCCTTGTGGACGAGACCGGCAAGACAGTGACCGATGCCGATGTGATCGACATGCCGACCCTGATCTATTTCGGCTACACCTTCTGCCCTGATGTCTGCCCGCTGGATACCGTCCGCAACGCAGATGCGATAGACATCCTGCAAGAGCGCGGCTTGATGGTGAAGCCTGTCTTCATCTCGATCGACCCCGAGCGCGATACGCCCGAGGTCGTCGAAGCGTTCACGGCCAACCTGCATGAGCGCATGCTTGGCCTGACGGGTTCGCCCGAACAGGTGCGCGCCGCCAGCCGGGCCTACCGTACCTTCTATCAGAAACAGGAAGGCAACGATCAATATTATCTCGTGGACCATTCCACGATGAGCTACCTCGTTTTCCCCGAAGAGGGGTTCGTCGAGGTTTTTCAGCGCGCGCTGCGCCCGGACGATGTTGCCGACCGCATCCAGTGCTTTCTTGAAGCCCGCTGACAGTTTGTCCTGACATCACGGGAATGACAGCTTGGTTTGACGCCTGACAGGGCGCGCTATAATAGATTTGAGTAGCGTTGGCTGGATCAGGAGGCACGGGCGTGGCGGAAGACCTGCACGACATCGGGGAAGACAGAACACTTCTTCTGCTCGACGACGACGAGGCGTTTCTGAAGCGTCTTGCCAAGGCCATGGAAAAACGCGGCTTTGATGTGGAAACGGCAGGATCCGTTGCCGCAGGCAAGGCCATAGCCACGGCACGACCACCCGCTTACGCTGTCTGCGACCTGCGGCTTGAGGACGGCAACGGGCTTGATGTCGTCGAGGTGCTGCGCGTGAAGCGTCCCGATTGCCGTATCGTTGTGCTTACCGGATATGGTGCGATTGCAACCGCGGTCGCGGCGGTGAAGATCGGTGCGACGGACTATCTGAGCAAGCCGGCAGATGCCACCGACATCACCCATGCCCTGCTGGCGACCGGGGCAGATCTGCCACCGCCCCCCGAAAACCCCATGAGCGCGGATCGCGTGCGATGGGAGCATATTCAGCGTGTTTACGAACTCTGCGACCGCAACGTATCCGAGACCGCGCGCCGCCTGAACATGCACCGCCGCACCCTTCAGCGCATCCTGGCCAAGCGGTCACCCCGCTGAGGTCTGACCGGACAGTCGCGACTGGTATTCCGCGAGGAATGCGCGCCTTGCGCGTTCATATTCATCGACAAGTGCCATGATGTCGAACCTGTCGGCCTGCCCTGCGGAGGCCAGCAGTTCACCCCGTTCGCACAGCGTCGATACTGTGACAAATTCCAGATTGAGCATGCCACCCTTCAGAAAGTGAAGATCATCCGCCAGACGCGACATATCAGGATTGTCACGCAAACGGATCACGACACCCCCTGCTTCGGTCAGAAACAGGTCGATCACTTCGCCAAAGCAGTCTTGTCCAATCTCGTCACTCAGGTCTTGTGCGCGTGTCCAGTCGATCATCGCCCTCTCCTGTCGCCTGTCCCGCCGGGATGTGTCGAAAAGGTGTAGGCAGAAGACCTTAACATCATGTAAATATTATTTATTTTAACATTCAACAAGCGTTAGGATTTGCGTTTTACACGGGCTACTTTCAGCAAGAAGGCAGCCAGACGTGTCCGCCCAAGCGCAGCGTTCCCAGACCCCAGACAGCAACGCGACCCGGTCGCGTGAAAACCCCCTGCGCGTGCTTGTTGTGGATGACAGCGATCTGCAAAGGCTTATCCTGGTGCCCCTGCTGACACGCTGGGGTTTCCAGGTATCCCAAGCGGCCAGCGGGCACGATGCGCTTGCCCTGTGTGCAGCCGAACCGCCCGATCTGGTGCTGAGTGACTGGATGATGCCCGGTATGGATGGGCTTGCCTTTTGCAGGGCGTTTCGCGCCCTGCCGCGGGACGACTATGGCTATTTCATCCTGCTGACATCGAAAAGCGGCAAGGAAGACGTGGCGCTTGGTCTTGATTGCGGGGCTGATGATTTCCTGACAAAGCCGGTCAACCCGGCGGAACTGCGCGCCCGCATCAGCGCCGGTACGCGGATCATCGACATGCAGCGGCAACTGTCGGACAAGAACCGCCTGATCACCAGTACGCTTGCCGAACTTCAGGCGCTTTACGACGCGCTGGACACTGATCTTGCCGAAGCGAAAAAGCTGCAGCAGTCGCTGGTGCGGGAAAGATCGCATGATTTCGGCACGGCTCAGGTCTCTCTTCTCTTGCGATCCTCCGGTCATGTGGGGGGCGATCTTGTCGGGTTCTACCCCGCTGGTGAAACGCATGCGGGCCTGTTTGCCCTGGATGTGTCCGGCCACGGGATCAGCTCTGCGATGATGACAGCGCGACTGGCCAGCTACATGTCATCCTCGGCGCCGGAACATAACATAGCCCTGAACCGCAGCAGCGACGGTGCGCTGTCCCATTTGCCACCCGAGCAGGTTGTCGGATCGTTGAACCGCCTTGTTCTGGAAGAGGTGCAGACCGATCACTACCTGACCCTTTTTCTGGCAGATGCGGATCTGCAAACCGGTCGGGTCGTCATGGTGCAGGCGGGCCATCCGAATCCGATGATTCAACGCCGGGACGGAACGCTGGAGATTCTTGGCGCGGGCGGCCTGCCCGTCGGTTTGTTCGAAAGCGCCCTTTATCAGCAATTCGACTGCATTCTTGCACCCGGTGATCGATTGATCGTGCTGTCCGACGGGGTCGTCGAATGTCCCGACCTGCAGGATCGGCTATTCGGCAACGAAGGTGCGTCGCGGATGCTGGAAGAGCTGCGCCACATGGCTGGAACCGCCCTGCTTGAGGCCATGATCTGGCACCTGACGGAATATGCGGGCGGTCGCGACTTCCCCGATGACATCTCGGCTTTGCTGTTCGAATTCAAAGGTGGAACGCTGTCAGTTGCGTAAATGGCCTGATAGCAGGCGGCTGACGAAATGCCGGTCTCCGGCATTCCCCAGCTTGCTGGCAGCGATATCTGGCGGCATCCACAGCGCGGTATGGCCCGCCTCGCTGGGTGGCCCGATCCGGCGCACGGGACGGGCCAGATAGATCATGCAGAGCTTTTCAGCCCACAGATCGTATTCGGGCATATAGGTGAAACGGCGGAACGTGCCGATACGGCGCGGGGTCGCGATGCTCCAGCCGGTTTCCTCGAAAACCTCGCGATGCAGGGCGGCCACAGGCGACTCTCCGGGATCGATCCCGCCGCCGGGTAGTTGGAATTCCGGCAAGGGGTCCGCCTGATGCGTCAGTAAAAGGTGCGCGCCGCGCAACAGGATCGCGTAGGCGCCCGGTCTGCGCTTGTAGCTTTGCCCCGTGCGGGGCGTTTCACCGAACCGTCTGATCATCATGTCACCTTTTGCACAAGCCCTGCGCGCAGCGGGTGGCAGCCATTCCCTTGGTGCCCGCCTTGCCCCGCCTATATACACGGGGTATGCCAAGAGACGGCTCGTAAGGAAACCCCATGACACTTGGATCAAAAATCGCCTGGGACGATACGGTATTGCCGTTCCAGTTGGACAACTCGGATATCAGGGGCCGTGTCGCGCGGCTGGACGGGGTGCTTGATGGTATCCTGAAACAGCATGACTACCCGCCGGTGGTCGAGGCGCTTGTCGCTGAAATGGCCCTGCTGACCGCATTGATTGGCCAGACCGTCAAGCTGCGCTGGAAATTGCAGCTTCAGGTTCAATCCAAGGGGCCTGTGCGGATGATCGCCACGGATTACTACGGACCCACCGAAGAAGGTGAATCCGCCCGTATTCGCGCCTATGCCAGCTATGACGCGGACCGGCTGACCGATGGCGCACCTTTCGATCAGATTGGCAACGGTTACTTCGCCATCATGATTGACCAGGGCCATGGCATGACCCCTTACCAGGGTATCACGCCCCTGGCGGGCGGTTCACTGGCCAGTTGTGCCGAGGCCTATTTTGCCCAGTCAGAGCAGCTGCCGACCCGCTTCGCCCTGAGCTTTGGCAAATCGACCGAGCGCGGCGTCAAGGAATACTGGCGCGCCGGCGGGGTGATGTTGCAGCATATGCCCAAGGCATCACCCTTCGCCAAGGGGTCCGAGGCGACTGGCGATGACGGCCTGCTGCATGCCCGTGACCTGGTGGATGGTGAGGATGGCGAGAACTGGAACCGCGCAAATCTGCTTCTCGATACGGTCGAAGATCTGGAGCTGGTGGGCCCGCGCATCTCTCCGACCGATTTGCTGATCCGCCTTTTCCACGAAGAATCGCCGCGTGTGTTCGACGCGCAGCCCGTGCGTTTCGGCTGTACCTGTTCCGAAGATCGTGTGCGGCAAAGTCTGTCGATCTATTCGTCCAAAGATATCAAAACGATGACCACGGAGGATGGGCGCGTGACAGCCGATTGCCAGTTCTGCGGCGCCCATTACGATCTGGACCCGAAAACACTGGGCTTCGAGGCCGGAGGGACGGACGGGGATGCGGACTGATCCTCTTGATCGGGTTATCGACGCATTGCGCCGCGAGGGGCGTCCGTCTTCCGATTTTGACCTCAATCCGGATGTGATCCTGCCAGAGGGCCGGCCGCTGCGTGCGGCCGGCGTTCTTGTTCCGCTGATCGAGCGGCCGTTCGGCATGCAGGTCATCCTGACCAAACGATCATCCGCCCTCAAGCATCATCCGGGACAGATTGCCTTTCCAGGCGGCAAGCAGGACGAGGGCGATGCGGATGTCATCGCCGCAGCCCTGCGCGAGGCCGAGGAAGAAATTGCGCTGGACCGCGCCAATGTCGAAGTTCTTGGCACCATGCCCGCGCATGAAACCGTGACGGGCTTCATCGTGACGCCGGTTCTGGCGCGTGTGCTTGCGCCTTTCGACCCGCGCCCCGAACCCGGCGAAGTGGCCGAAGTATTCGAAGCACCCCTGGCCCATGTGACGGATCCTGCGCGCTTCATCATCCAGTCGCGGCGCTGGCGCGGGCAAAGGCGGCATTATTTTACCGTGCCCTATGGTCCCTATTACATATGGGGCGCGACCGCCCGTATTCTGCGCTCGCTTGCGGACAGGATGCAGGGCTGATGCGGATCGCGGCGGACTGGATCACGGCAGATCACACGCAGGCCGTCTGCGCGATGCTGACGCAGGCCGGTCACCGGGCGCTTTTCGTGGGCGGATGCGTGCGAAATGCGATTATCGGCGCCCCTGTCACCGATATCGATATCGCGACCGATGCTCGTCCCGAAGTGGTGATGGAGCTGGCCAAGGATGCTGGTCTGCGCCCGGTGCCAACCGGGATTGATCATGGAACGATTACGGTGATCGCAGGCGGAATACCGCATGAGGTCACGACCTTTCGACGTGATGTCGAAACCGACGGCCGCCGCGCTGTCGTGGCTTACTCCAGCCGGGTCGAGGATGATGCGCGCCGTCGGGATTTCACCATGAATGCGCTTTACGCCGATCCTTCAGGTATGGTGCTTGATCCGCTTGGCGGCCTCACCGACCTGATGGCCAGAAGGGTGCGCTTCATCGAGGATGCGGCAGCCCGGATCGCAGAGGATTATCTGCGGATCCTGCGCTTTTTCCGGTTTCATGCCTGGTATGGCGACGACACCGAAGGTCTGGATCAGCACGCCTTGTCGGCAATAGCCGAAGCCACTGACGGATTGGGGCAACTGTCGCGCGAACGTGTCGGCGGCGAGATGCGAAAACTGCTGTCTGCACCTGATCCTGCCCCGTCGGTTGCGGCCATGCGGTCCTGTGGTGTGCTGACACGTATCCTGCCTGGTGCGGAGGATCGCGCCCTGGCCCCGCTTGTGCATCTTGAACAGTCAGCAGGCATGGCGCCTGACTGGCTGGCACGCCTTGCCGCCATGACCGGCGCCGAAGCCGCCGCGCGCCTGCGATTGAGCCGCGCCGAAGAAATCAGGTTGTGCCTGTTGCGTGACGGGATGGGATCGGCGCGCGGTGCGGCAGAGTTGGGGTTTCGCCATGGTGTCGATGATGCCCGCGCCATTTTGGTGTTGCGCGCTGCCGTGATGGGTCAACCGCTTGACCCTGCAAGCCTCAGCCGCGTGGAAGAAGGGGCGGCGGCCGTATTTCCCCTGCGCGCGGCTGATCTGATGCCAGCATTCAATGGTCCCGCCTTGGGCCGCGAACTGGAACGGCTGAAGCTGCGCTGGATCGAATCGGGTTTCAGTCTGACACGCAAGGATCTGCTGGAACGCGGCTGATCCCCCTCAAGCCTTGCGGCCTGCCGCGATTGCGGGTTTCTTGACCGCTGATCCATCGGGCTAGGTTCTTGCCTGACCTCAATGACTGAAAGACCCAAGATGCAATCCGCAACCCGTATCGATCCTTTCCAGCCTGCCGAAGGACCACCGCCACAGGCGCTGGGCGCGTTCTTTCGCTGGGCGCTGGCCGGGTCGTGGCCTGCGCTATGGGTCGCCGCAGCACTATCGGCGATTGCGGGCGCGCTTGAAGCCGGGACTGCGCTGATCCTTGGCATGGTGATCGACGGCACGGTTGCCAGCGGGCCGGACATGTTTTTCAGCGCGTCCAACATGGCCATGATCCTGGGCGCTGTCGGGTTCTTCCTGATCCTGCGACCGTTGGCCTTTGGCCTGTCATCGGCAGCCAATTCGATCATCGTGCAGCCGAATGTGAATCCCCTTGTCCTCAGCCGGTTACACCGCTGGACGCTGGGGCAATCGGTCAAGTTCTTCGACGATGACTTTGCGGGCCGCATCGCGCAGAAACAGATGCAGACCGCGCGCGCAATCACGGATGTCGCGGTTGAGATGATCAACGTTGTCGCCTTCGCCCTGGCCTCGTTGATCGGATCGGTATTCCTGCTGCTGGCAATCGATGCGCGCGTCGCGCTGGTCTTTGTCATCTGGCTGGTGGCCTATTTCATGCTGATCCGCTGGTTCTTGCCGCGCATCCGCGAACGTGCCGGAAAGCGGGCGGGCGCGCGTGCGATGGTGTCGGGCCAGGTGGTGGACACGATCACCAACATCAAGACGGTCAAGCTGTTCGCCCATGCCGATCACGAGGATCGCGCCGCGCTGGGCGCGATGCAGCGGTTCCGCGACACGTCGCTGCATTTCGGCAAGCTTTCTGCGGTGTTTCGGGTCGCCCTCATGACTCTGGCGGGGATCCTGCCTGTCCTGCTGATCGGCGGCACGCTCTTGTTCTGGTCGCAGGGCACCGCAACCGAGGGCGATATCGTCGCTGCGGGCGCGGTTTCAATCCGCATTGCCCAGATGACTGGCTGGGTCAGTTTCACCTTGATGGCGATCTATTCCAACATCGGCGAGATCGAAGACGGCATTCATACGCTGACACCTCGCACCCGGCTGGATGACGATGCCGCCGCAAGTGAATTGCAGGTGCCCGAAGGGCGTATCAGCTTCCAGGATCTTGGCTTTGCCTATGGGCGGGATGCCGGCGGTATCAGCGACATCGACCTTGAGGTGAGTCCAGGCGAAAAGCTGGGGATCGTCGGCGCCTCTGGCGCGGGCAAATCGACACTGGTGGCCCTGCTTTTGCGGCTTTACGACCCCGAGCAAGGGCGCATCCTGATCGACGGGCAGGATATTCGCGACGTGACGCAGGAAAGCCTGCGTCGCAAGATCGGGATGGTGACGCAGGAAACCGCGATGTTCAACCGGTCTGCCCGCGACAACATCCTTTATGGCCGCCCGGACGCCACCGAGGCGGAAGTGATCGCCGCAGCCCAAAAGGCCGAGGCGCATGAATTCATCAAGGATCTGCAGGATCACAAGGGACGGCGCGGCTATGATGCCCACCTGGGCGAACGTGGCGTGAAACTGTCCGGCGGGCAGCGTCAGCGCATCGCGCTGGCCCGCGCCATTCTCAAGGATGCGCCGATCCTTGTGCTGGACGAGGCGACCAGCGCCCTGGACAGTGAAGTCGAAGCCTCGATCCAGACCGCGCTGGAGCGTGTGATGATCGGCAAGACCGTGCTGGCGGTGGCGCATCGGCTGTCGACGATCAGCCAGATGGACAGGATCGTCGTGCTGGATGCAGGCCGGATCGCGGAACAGGGTACACATGATGATCTGCTGGCGGGGGGCGGGCTTTATGCACGCTACTGGAATCGTCAGTCCGGCGGCTTCATCGGACTAAGGGACGCCGCGGAATAGGGCTTTATGCAAGTCGCGCGCCGGGGTATCCCGCGCCCCATGACAGAATATCGCATCATCCGCTTGGGGCATCAGGGCGACGGGATCGCCCTGGGTCCTGTTTTCGCCTCCATGACCCTGCCCGGCGAGGTCGTCACCGGCACATTGACCGGCGACAGCCTGACGGATGTGAAGATCATCACGCCATCGTCGAATCGTGTGGCCGCACCCTGCCGGCACTACAGGTCCTGTGGCGGCTGTCAGGTCATGCATGCGTCTGATGACTTTGTGGCTAACTGGAAAACCGATGTGGTGCGTGCGGCCTTGTTCGCCCAAGGGATCGAAACCGAGTTTCGCCCGATCCTGACGTCTCCGCCCCGGTCACGGCGGCGCGCGTCCCTTTCGGCGCGGCGCACGAAGAAAGGCGCGCTGGCAGGTTTCCATGCCCGGGCGTCCGACACGCTGATCGAAATCCCCGATTGCCAGTTGCTGCTGCCCGAGCTTCTGGAGGCGTTGCCCCTGTCCGAGGCGCTGGCGATCATCGGTGGCAGCCGCAAGGGCGAGCTGACCGTTCAGGTCACGCAGAGCGAGGGCGGCCTGGATGTGATGGTCACGGGTGGCAAACCCCTTGATGGTCCGCTGCGCGTCGCATTGGCAGCCGAGGTGGAGCGTTTCAGACTGGCCCGGCTGGTCTGGGAAGACGAATTGGTGGGCATGCGCCTGCCTCCAGTGCAGCGCTTTGGCCCTGCACGGGTTACACCGCCGCCGGGCGCGTTCCTGCAGGCGACGGCCGAGGGCGAGGCGGCGCTGCTTGCGGCCGTGACCGAAGCAGTGGGCGGCGCCGCGCGGATCGTCGATCTGTTCGCCGGTTGCGGCACCTTCAGCCTCCCCCTGGCCGCCAGTGCCGAAGTTCACGCGGTCGAAGGGGATGCAGCGATGGTGAAGGCGCTGGATCAGGGCTGGCGGCAGGCCGAGGGGCTGAAACGCGTGACCGCCGAGGCGCGCGATCTGTTCCGCCGCCCTTTGCTGCCGGACGAGTTGAAGCGTTACGATGCCGCCGTGATCGACCCGCCCCGCGCCGGCGCCGAGGCGCAAGTACATGAACTGGCGCAGTCCCGCATCGGGCAGATCGCCTTCGTGTCCTGCAACCCCGTAACCTTTGCGCGTGATGCAAAAATCCTGCTGTCGGAAGGGTATCGCCTGGAATGGGTGCAAGTCGTGGATCAATTCCGCTGGTCCACTCATGTAGAGCTTGCGGCGGCCTTCAAGGCCCCACATATCTGACGCCGCGCAGACCCACTTCCAACCGGAGCGAGTGATGATTTTTCGGACGAAACTGGCCGAATGGCTGGCCAAACCCCTGGTGACCAATTTCGTGATCGCGGTCATCCTGGTGAACGCGGTGACGCTTGGCCTTGAAACATCCCAGCCGGCAATGGAAATGGCCGGACCGCTGATCCTTGCGATTGACCGAATCTGCCTGTCGATTTTCGTGATCGAGATCGTTCTCAAGCTGATCGCGCACGGGCGTCACTTTTTCCGGTCGGCCTGGAACCTGTTCGACTTCGTGATCGTGGGTATCGCGCTTGTGCCGAATGCACAGGGCATGTCGGTTCTGCGGGCGCTGCGAATTCTGCGGGTCCTGCGTGTCATCTCGGTCGCGCCGCGCCTGCGCCGCGTGGTCGAGGGGTTCATTACCGCGCTGCCGGGCATGGGCAGCGTGTTTCTGCTGATGGCGATCATTTTCTACATCGGCTCGGTCATGGCGACAAAGCTGTTTGGCGCCAGTTTTCCCGAATGGTTCGGCACCCTGGGCCGCAGCGCCTATTCACTGTTCCAGATCATGACGCTGGAAAGCTGGTCCATGGGCATCGTCCGCCCCGTGATGGATGTTTATCCCTACGCCTGGGCTTTCTTCGTGCCGTTCATCCTTGTCACGACCTTTGCGGTCGTAAACCTACTGGTCGGCCTTGTTGTGAACTCGATGCAGGACGCGCACCAGGAAGAAAGCAACGAGAAAACCGACGCCTATCGCGATGAAGTCCTGACCCGGCTGAGGGCGATCGAGGACAGGATGAACGCCCGCGACAAGGTGTAACGCTTTCGCCATCAAGCCGATTAAGCCTATCTGCGGGCCGTGTTTGCGTGTATCTATTTGCCTAAAAAAGAAGATCGAGCAGATATGTTAGACAGGCGTTTCTTTCTTTTGGCGCTACCCTTCGTGCTGTCCGCCTGTGCGGGCGGCCCGTCGAAGTTCAAGGTATACAAGGGTCCACCCGTGACCCGTATCCTTGTCTTCAAGCAGGCCCGCCGCATGCATCTGATGCATTTCGACCGGCCTCTTGCGTCCTATGACATCCACCTTGGATTCGCGCCTGTCGGGCACAAGGAATTCGAAGGAGACGGGCGTACGCCCGAAGGCGAATACATCATCGACAGACGCAACCCTGACAGCCGTTTTCATCTGTCCTTGGGTGTTTCCTATCCGAACGAAGCCGATATTGCCCGCGCGAAGGCGGCCGGGCGTGATCCCGGGGGCGACATCTTCATTCATGGCCGCCCGAAACGCTGGCAGAACGGCAAGAACGATTGGACCTGGGGCTGTATTGCCGTCACTGACGAGGAAATGGAGATTATCTATTCCATGGTCCGGGACGGCACGCCAATCTCGATCTTTCCGTGAAACCGCGTGCTTTTTCGTAAAGAAACCCCGGACACGGTCCGGGGTTTTCTCAAGAAGTGACGAACAGGTTGGCGGGAACCGGCGTCAGTTGCCCATCACCATGGTCCACCAGATCTTGCCATTCGCTTCCTGATACCAGGCAAAACCCATATTGCGCGCGGCCGGTTCCAGGATCACGCGACGGGTGTCCGGCGCGTCCATCCAGGCTGCAAGGGTCTCAAGCTCGGTCTCATAGGTTTCCGATATGGTCTCGCCCAGCAATTGGCCCGCATAGCCTGCCCGCTTGACCCGGTCGATTGGCGACGATCCATCGGAACCGAAATGCCAGGGTCTGTTCTGGACAGACATGTCGCGGGCATGGGTGGCGGCTGCGGCCGTCAACGGTGCGTTCAATTCGACCGGGGGCGCGCCTGCCGCTTGCCGCAGCGCGTTCACGGAATCAAGCATGCGAAACTGTATTTCGGCCGCGTCTCCTGCCGAGATCCGGTAAACGCGCGGCAAGGGGCGTCCGTCAGGCCCAAGGCTCGGGGCCGGCGGAGCAGCGCAAGCGGCCAGAAACAGCGAAGTCGTTGCAAAAATGACGGCAAGTCTGAACATGTGAAGTTTTCCCGGTCTGACTTGCCTGCTTTATCCCGCCGAAACCGCATATTAAACCCACTTCGGCGTGACTGCGCCAAATGACGCCGGTTTGATTTGCGACTGCGTCTTTCACGCAATAAGATCGCGCCGTCGACAGTCTTTCTGTCTTGGAGTTTTTTGATGACTGATAACCGTGGAAATGCCTTCAACAGGCGCGTCTTTCTTGCCGGAAGCGCGTCGCTTCTTGCAGCACCGGCTCTGGCCCAGAACGTGAACGGCGCCGATACAGTCGAGGTGGAGCGTGATCTGTCGCAGGTCGTGCGTCGAAATGCGTCGAGCTTCCGTACACTCGATTGGCGGCCCTATTTCTCGGATCTGCGCAACGGTGCGGTGCTTGTGGATATCGATTCGCGCGCGCTGCACTTCTGGACCGATGATGGCGCGACCTACAAACTTTACCCGTCCAGCGTGCCGCTGTCCGAAGATCTGACCCGGCGCGGCCGTACCTCTGTCATTCGCAAGGTCGAAGGTCCCAGCTGGGCGCCGACCCCTTCCATGAAAGAGCGCAATCCCGAGTGGCCCGATTTCGTGCCCCCCGGCCCCGATAATCCCCTGGGTACGCATGCGCTGTATCTGAGCTGGACCTACTACCGTATCCATGGAACCCACGATACCCGGAAAATAGGGCGGCGATCCTCCAATGGATGCATCGGTCTTTACAATGAGCACATAGCCGAATTGTATGAAATGACCAAAGTTGGGACGCAAGTGTTGCTAATTTGACGACATTCTCGGACAGCTCTGAAAACAGGTGCGTGCAGATTTGCAATTGCGTTGGATTACTGCTTAAGACAATAGTACGAGGTACGTCTTGGGTGCTTGGTGTGCTTTGCACGCCAGCCTATTATCTGGAGGTTAACATGAAGAAACTCGTTCTCGCTGCCGCTGTAACCGCTGCCGCTTCCACCGCCTACGCAGGCAACATGGCTGAGCCCGTTATGGAAGCTCCGGTTGTTGTCGAAGAAACCGCTGGCTCCTCGGGTGGCGGCGTTCTGGTTCCCCTGCTGATCCTGGCAGTGGTCGCAGCAGCAGTCGCAAGCTGATTTCAGCTGAAGACTAACAAAGAAAAAGGCGGTGTTTTCACACCGCCTTTTTTATTTGTCTCGGAATAGCCGCGGAATGCAGCAAGGGCTGGACTATATCAATCCAGCCAGCCCTTCAGATTGTCTTCGATGACTGCGCTCAATGCCGCGATATGCGCGTCATCATCGTTGAGGCAGGGAATATAGGTGAAGTGATCGCCGCCCGCTTCTTCGAAGCTTTCCTTGATCTCTTCGTTGATCTCTTCAAGCGTTTCGATGCAATCGGCCGAAAATGCGGGTGCAATAACCGCAATTCTCTTTTTGCCGTCTTCTTTGGCAAGGCGCGCCACTTCTTCGACAGTATAGGGCTTCAGCCATTCTTCAGGACCGAATCGTGACTGGAACGTCGTCACGATTTGCGTCTTGTCCCAGCCCAGCCGTTCCATCAACAGCCGCGTCGTCTTCTGGCACTGGCAATGATAGGGATCACCCTCCATCAGGTAGCGCTTCGGAACGCCGTGGTATGAGCAGACAAGCACTTCGGGCTTGTGCTCTTCCTGGGCATAGGCGCGCTCCACCGATTGGGCCAGCGCCTCGATATACAGCGGATGCTCATAGTAGGGATCCACGATTCGCGCTGTCGGCTGCCATTTTTCTTCCATCAGGCACCGGAAGAACTGATCGTTCGCCGTGGCCGATGTGGCCCCCGCGTAATGCGGATAAAGCGGGAAGAACAGGATTTTGCGGCAACCCGCATCAACCATTGCGCGGACCTTCGACTTGGTCGAGGGATTGCCATAGCGCATGCAGAAATCCACCATCACCTGATCGCCATAGCGCGCTTTCATCGTTTCGGTGATCTTGGCTGTCTGATCCTTGGTGATCGTCATCAAGGGGCTTTCCCCCTTGTCGTGATTCCAGATGGATTCGTAGTTCTTGCCGCTGCTGAAGGGCCGCTTGCTGAGGATGATCAGCTGCAAGAGCGGCTGCCACAGCCATGGGCTGTAGTCGATCACGCGCCGGTCCGACAGGAACTCGTTCAGATAGCGTCGCATGGACCAGTAATCGTAGTTGTCAGGTGTCCCGAGATTGGCCAGCAATATGCCCACCTTTCCCATGGCCACCTTCGGGTGGTCAGCAGGCGACATCGGCGGCCTTACGGCGTTTGTCTGGTTCGTTTCGGTCGAAGTGGCGTCCAGCATCTGGGCCCTCGTTCATCTTGAATTTTGAATGGGTCAGCAGGGGACATAAAGGTTCTTGGCGGATCGTCAATCTTGCAGCTTCGATTCGATGCTTCCAAGGGCATCCGCAAGCCGTGTCTGCGCACTTCCCGGGCGCAAAGGCTTGGGTTGGTTTTCATCAGGCGCCCAACCGCTGAGGAATATCATTTCAAAGGTCGCGGGAATCCGCCCCTCGGCATCGGCATGTTGCTCGACATAGATCCTTGCCGCCTCGTTCAGAACCGCGCGGCGGGTGGGGTGGCGCAGACGCGCCTCTAGTGCGTTGCCCTCGCCCATGGCGCGCAGATCCCGCATCAACGCGAAGGGATCGGAATAACTGACCGTCAGGCTGACGCTGTCCGCAACCGGAAGGGCAAGCCCGGCGCGCTGCAACAATCCGCCCAGATCGCGGATCTCGGCCATGGGCAGGATTCGCGGGGACAACCCGCCCGTGACGCGCGCCTCGGCCTCGGCCAGGGCGCTTCGCAATTCATGCAGGGTCAGTCCGCCAAACAGCGACACCAGGCAAAGACCATCCGGGCGCAATGCGCGCCGCGCCTGGATCAGTTGCCCCACCGGATCGCTGGCCCAGTGCAGGGACAGGGCGTGTATCACAAGGTCATGTGCGGCTTCCGGCAAATCAAGCAGGTCTTCATCCGCGACGATTCGCGCATCCGGCATGAGGGGCTGCCAGACCTGGGGAAGACCTGTCACCACTGCGGGGTTCGTAAATGACCTGTTAACCAGTTCCAGGCGATCCTTGATCTCTGCGGCGGCGTCTTGCTGCAGGAACAGGGCCGGGTTCCGCGCCGCGCGGTTGCGGTTGCGGGTCAGGGCCCTGCGATCGGTCAGTCTGGGTGTCTGGATCATCAGCGGGATATAGGCGGATGGCGGGAAAGTTTCAAACGGCGTTGCGCCTTGTCTACCCGCCCCGGTGCCTCTGTTGCGGGGGCATGGTCGAAAGTGATTTCGGGCTTTGTACGGGTTGCTGGCGGGATGCGGCCTTCATCGGCGGATTGGTTTGCGATCTTTGCGGTGTTCCGCTTCCGGGTGCCGCCGAGGCCGCGGATCTGGTGCATTGTGATGACTGCATGTCCATTGCCCGCCCCTGGACGCGCGGCAGGTCCGCGTTTCTTTACCGCGATACCGCCCGCAGGCTGGTTCTGGCGCTGAAGCATGGCGACAGGCAGGACATCGTGAACCCGGCGGCGGGATGGATGGTGCAAGCGGCCCAACCCATTCTTCTGCCTGACATGCTGTTTGCCCCGGTCCCGCTGCACTGGACCCGCATGTTGCGGCGCCGGTACAATCAGGCCGCACTTCTGTCCACGGCGATTGCTGCAAGGCTGGGTCAGTCCCATTGCCCGGACCTGTTGACGCGGCATCGGCGGACCCCATCGCTGGACAAGTCCAGCCGCGATATCCGTTTCAAGACCCTCGCCTCGGCCATTTCGATTGCTGGGGGGCGGCGGCACAGGATCGTGGGACGCACGGTTGTGCTGGTCGATGATGTGATGACATCCGGCGCCACACTTGCCGCCTGCACCGAGGCCTGTCTTGCCGCCGGCGCCGCGCAAGTTTTCGTGCTGACACTGGCGCGCGTTGCAAAGGACGCTTAAATCACTGACAAGTTGGACGTGATCAAAGGACAGTCTTCGACATGCAAACCGTTGAAATCTACACTTCGCCGCTCTGCGGGTATTGCCACGCGGCCAAGCGCCTGCTGACCCAGAAGGGTGTCAATTTTTCCGAGATTGACGTGTTGGCCAATCCCGATCGCAAGCCCGAGATGATCCAGCGTGCCAGCGGCGGGCGCACCGTGCCGCAGATCTTCGTGGGCGCGACTCATGTGGGGGGCTGCGACGACCTGTTCGCGCTGGAAAGCGCGGGCAAGCTTGACGCTCTCCTGAAAGGCTGACCCCGGATGAAAGCCGCGCTGCTGCAACTGACGTCAAGCGATGACCCGGTGGCAAACATCGCCATGGTCCAGCGCATGATGCGACAGGCGGCGGATCAGGGCGCGGGTTTCGTGCTGACCCCCGAAGTTACCAATTGCGTATCCTCCAGCAGGGCGCATCAGGCGGCTGTGCTGATGGATCAGGATCATGATCCGACCCTGAAAGCCCTGCGCGCGGAAGCGGCGGAACTGGGTGTGTGGTTGTTGATCGGGTCGCTGGCCCTCAAGACGCAGGATCAGGACGGTCGTTTTGCCAACCGATCTTTCCTGATTGCCCCGGATGGGTCGATCCGTGCCTGGTATGACAAGATCCACATGTTCGATGTGCAGGTGTCCGAGGTTGAGACATATCGCGAATCCGCGGGTTTCCGTCCGGGTGACCGCGCGGTGTTGGCCGATACGGGTTTTGCGAAGATCGGAATGACAATCTGCTATGACATCCGATTTGCCCAGTTGCACCGGATGCTTGCACAGGCCGGGGCACAGATTCTGACCGTGCCGGCAGCCTTTTCGCCGGTGACGGGTGCTGCTCATTGGGAGCCGCTGTTGCGCGCGCGCGCCATCGAGACGGGTTGCTATGTGCTTGCCCCGGCACAGACCGGGCTTCATCCGTCATCCACGGGTGGCACGCGCCGCACTTATGGGCACAGCATGGCGATTTCACCCTGGGGCGAGGTTCTGGCCGATGCGGGGACAGATCCCGGGATCACGATTGTTGATCTGGCGATGGGCGACGTGGCACAAGCAAGGGCGCGCGTGCCCGCGCTGACCCATGATCGAAAGTTCGCACCGCCCGATGTCTGACAGCAGCAACTCCCTTGCCGTCGCCTTGTTCAGTGAAATTCTGACGGCCGATCAGTTGGTCAGAAACCGCCTGTCCAAAGTGCTGCCCAAGGGGATGGAGATTTCGCATTTCTCGGTGCTGAACCATCTGGCGCGCGCCGGGTCAGAACGTACCCCCGCGCAGCTGGCCAAAAGCTTTCATGTCACGCGTGGGGCGATGACCAACACCCTGGGCAAGCTGGAGTGGGCCGGCTACATCCATATCCGGCCCGATTGGGACGACGCACGCCGCAAGATGGTCGCCATCAGCCCTGCGGGACGGCGTGCCCGCGACGCGGCGCTGGATGCGATATCTCCCATGATCGCCGAACTGATCTCGGAGCTCGGCGATGAAAAGGTGCGTGCAGCAATCCCGATCCTGCGCGAATTGCGCCTGAAGCTGGAAGGCGACTGATCGCTTCAGGCGGGTTTGGGGCTGGCGGGTTTGAGGCTGGCGGTGACGTAGTTGACGCTCAGATCCCGGTCCGAGATCGACCAACCCCAGGTGATCGGATTGAAGACAAAGCCCTTGCGATCAACCGGATCAAGCCCTGCCTTGCCCAGCAAATCGAACAATTCATCGGGCGTGATGAACTTGTTCCATTCATGCGTTCCCTTGGGCAGCCAGCGCATCACGTATTCCGCGCCGACAATCGCCATCGCAAAGCTTTTGGGATTGCGGTTGATGGTCGAACAGATGTGCAGGCCGCTCGGTTTCAGTAATTGCTGGCAGGCCGTCAGATAGGCCAGCGGGTCGGATACATGTTCGACCACTTCCATGTTCAGCACCACATCGAACTGTTCACCGGCCGCGGCCATATCTTCCGCGGTGGTATGGCGATAGTCGATCGTCAGGCCAGACTGTTCCGCATGGATCTGCGCCACGGGAATGTTGCGCGGCGCCGCATCCGCGCCCACGACCTCGGCGCCAAGCCGCGCCATCGGTTCGGCCAGCAATCCCCCGCCACAGCCGATATCCAGAAGGCGCAGCCCCTTGAATGGTTCGGGCGCATTCAGGTCACGCGCGAATTCACCCGCGATCTGTCGCGTGATATAGTCCAGACGGCAGGGGTTCAGCATGTGCAGCGGCTTGAACTTGCCCTTCGGGTCCCACCATTCCGCCGCCATCGCTTCGAATTTCGCGACTTCGGCGGGATCAACTGTGGTCTGTCCGGCTTGCATTCTGCTCTCCATGTGCTCTTTTACTCTCAGGCGTTATATAGGACGACCATGGACAAATTCTCGGGCCAAAAAAGCGCAGTCCACTATCTGCATCCGCCGGTCGATCCTTTCGATCAGCGGATGATCGACGTGGGCGATGGCCATACCGTCTATATGGAGCAGTCGGGCAATCCTCAAGGAATGCCGGTCGTTGTTTTGCATGGTGGGCCGGGGGGCGGATGCAGCCCCGCGATGCGGCGCTATTTCGATCCCAGGATTTTCCGGGTGATCCTGTTCGATCAACGTGGCTGTGGGCGGTCGCGCCCCCATGCGTCTGTCAAGGACAACACCACCTGGCACCTTGTGCGCGATATCGAAAGGATCAGGGATGATCTGGATATCGACCGGTGGATCGTTTTCGGCGGAAGCTGGGGGGCGACGCTGGCCCTCATTTATGCCCAGACCCATCCTGACCGCGTCTCGGGTCTGGTGCTGCGGGGCGTGTTCCTGGCCACCAGGGCCGAGCTTGACTGGTTCTATGGTGGCGGGGCCGGACGCTTCTGGCCCGAGACATGGGCGCGCTTTGTCGATCTGATTCCGGAAGATGAACGTGGCGACCTGATCGCGGCCTATCACAAGCGGCTGTTTTCCGGCGATCTGATGGTCGAGACGAGATATGGCCGGGCCTGGTCGGCTTGGGAAAATGCTCTGGCCTCGTTCCATTCGAACGGGATCGGTGGCGAAAGTCCCGGTGAATACGCCCGTGCCTTTGCCCGACTGGAAAACCACTATTTCATGAATGGCGCCTTTCTGGACTATGACGGCCAGATCCTGGACCAGGTGGACCGGATCGCCCATATCCCCGGCGCCATCGTGCAGGGCCGCTACGACATGATCTGCCCGCCGCAGGCGGCGTGGAATCTTGCCGCGCGCTGGCCCAACGTCGAACTGCACATGGTGCGTAACGCAGGGCACGCCCTGTCAGAACCCGGCATCAGCGCGGAACTTGTCCGGGTGATGGACCGCATCGGCGAAGGCTAGGTCGCACGGCGCGCCCGATCACCCCTTGCAGACTCGGGTCCGGGGGCGTATATGGCCTTCAACAGCGGCGCGTTGGGGTCCACTCCCACCGCTCCACCGGGAAAGATCAACGGGCCGCGCGCCCGTTTTTTTGTGCCTGAAAGGCAAGCCTGACTTATGACCAACGACCTGATCGCCAAAGCAGCCATCGACCGACGCCTGGCCGAGATCGTCACCCCCGTGATCGAGGATCTCGGGTTTGAACTGGTGCGTATCCGGTTGATGGGCGGCAAGACCTCGACCCTGCAGATCATGGCGGAGCGCCCGGAAGGTGGCATTTCGGTCGACGAATGCGCCGAGATCAGCACCGCGGTCAGCGCCGTGATGGATGTGGAAGACCCGATCGTGGATGAATACACGCTCGAGGTGTCCAGCCCCGGTATCGACCGCCCCCTGACCCGTCTCAAGGATTTTGAGACTTTCGAAGGCTACGAGGCGCGGATCGAAACCGATGAGCTGATCGACGGCCGCCGCCGCTTCAAGGGCGTGCTGGCCGGCGTTGAGGGCGATGAGGTTCTGATCAACATCGAGGAAGGCACGGTCGGGCTGAAATTCGACTGGCTATCCGATGCCAAGCTGATCCTGACCGACGAACTGATCCGAGAGATGCTGCGCCAGCGCAAGGCGGCCGGCATCATCGATGAAGACCAATTTGACGACATAGAAACAGATAACGACACCGGTTCCGAGGAGGACTGAGACCATGGCAATCACTTCCGCCAACCAGCTGGAGCTTTTGCAGACCGCAGAGGCCGTCGCCCGTGAAAAGATGATCGACCCCGGCCTGGTGGTCGAGGCGATGGAGGAATCCCTCGCCCGCGCGGCAAAGTCCCGCTACGGCTCGGAGATGGACATCCGCGTCAAGATCGATCGCAAGACCGGTCGCGCGACATTCACCCGTGTACGGACGGTCGTGGCCGACGATGAGCTGGAAAACTACCAGGCTGAAATGACGGTTGAACAAGCCAAGCAGTACCTCGAGAACCCGCAGATCGGTGATACTTTCGTTGAAGAAGTGCCGCCCGTGGACATGGGCCGTATCGCGGCGCAATCGGCCAAGCAGGTCATCCTGCAAAAGGTCCGCGAAGCAGAACGCGATCGCCAGTTCGAAGAATTCAAGGATCGCAAGGGCACTATCATCAACGGTGTGGTCAAGCGCGAGGAATACGGCAACGTCATCGTCGATGTGGGCCGTGGCGAGGCGATCCTGCGCCGGAACGAAAAGATCGGCCGCGAATCCTACCGCCCGAATGATCGGATCCGTTGCTACATCAAGGATGTGCGCCGCGAACAGCGTGGCCCGCAGATTTTCCTCAGCCGGACCGACCCGCAGTTCATGGCGGAACTGTTCAAGATGGAAGTGCCCGAAATCTATGATGGCATCATCGAGATCAAGGCCGTGGCCCGTGACCCCGGTTCGCGTGCGAAGATCGCCGTCATTTCCTATGACAACTCGATCGACCCCGTGGGCGCTTGCGTCGGTATGCGCGGCAGCCGCGTGCAGGCCGTCGTGAACGAACTGCAGGGCGAAAAGATCGACATCATCCCGTGGAACGAGGATCAGGCGACCTTCCTGGTCAACGCGCTGCAGCCCGCCGAAGTGACCAAGGTCGTGATCGACGAGGAAGCCGGCAAGATCGAAGTCGTGGTGCCTGATGAACAGCTGTCGCTGGCCATCGGCCGTCGCGGTCAGAACGTGCGCCTGGCAAGCCAGCTGACCGGCCTGGACATCGACATCCTGACGGAAGCCGAGGAATCCTCGCGGCGTCAGAAGGAATTCGAGGAGCGCACACGCCTGTTCATGGACACGCTGGACCTTGACGAATTCTTTGCCCAGCTGCTGGTGGCCGAAGGCTTCACCAATCTGGAAGAAGTGGCCTATGTCGATCGTGACGAACTTCTGGTCATCGACGGTGTTGATGAAAGCACCGCCGAAGAACTGCAGATGCGCGCCCGCGAATACATTGAAGCCGCTGCAAAGGCCGCGTTGGCGCATGCGCGCGAACTGGGCGTCGAAGACAGCCTGGTTGAATTCGAGGGCCTGACACCCCAGATGATCGAAGCCCTGGCCGAAGACGGCGTGAAAACGCTGGAAGACTTCGCGACATGCGCGGATTGGGAACTGGCCGGCGGCTGGACCACGGTCAAAGGCGAGCGCGTCAAGGATGAAGGCCTGCTGGAGAAGTTCGATGTCTCCCTCGATGAGGCGCAAAACCTCATCATGACCGCACGCGTCATGTTGGGCTGGGTTGATCCTGCCGATCTGGCCGGTGACGAGGGTGATCTCGACGAAGAGGAGGCAGAGGCCTGATTTCAGGCCTCTGGTTGACTGTATGACACGTGGCGGGCAAACAAGGGACCGGCAGGACGGACCCGAGCGGAAATGTATCGCCACGGGCGAGGTGCAGCCGAAGTTCGGACTGATCCGTTTCGTGATCGGTCCGGAAGGTCAGGTTGTTCCTGACATCATGGGCAAGTTGCCCGGTCGTGGCATATGGGTGTCGGCTGAGCGTTCAGCGCTTGAAAAGGCGGTCAAGAAGGGCCTTTTCGCCCGCGCTGCGAAACAGGCCGTGACCGTGCCGGAAGACCTGATCGCTCAGGTCGAGACGCAACTGGTCCGCCGTGTGGTCGATCTGATCAGCCTGGCCCGCAAGGGCGGAGAGGCTGTCAGTGGATATGAAAAGGTCAAGGACTGGCTGGTCAAGGATTATGCAGAGGTGCTGATCCAGGCCAGTGACGGGTCCGAGCGTGGCAAGTCCAAGCTGAGCACCCCATCGGATGGAACTTTCATCGGATGGCTCACGGCGGACGAGCTGGGTTTGGCCTTTGGACGACAAACTGTAATACACGTTGTGCTTGCCGCTGGAGGTTTGGCCCCGCGTGTTGTAGAGGAGGCGGCAAGACTGAAAGGTTTGCGCGCCCCGGAAGGCGGCAAGACCGTCAAAAAGGATAGAAGAGCCATATGAACGACAACGACGGTAAGAAGACACTGGGCGTACGTGGCCCCGGCGCGCGTCCGGGAAATGTGAAGCAAAGCTTCAGCCATGGACGCACCAAGAATGTCGTCGTGGAAACCAAGCGCAAGCGCGTTGTGGTGCCGAAGCCTGCTGCTGGAAAAGCAGCGGCTGGCGGCGCGGCACCGAACCCGGCGCTGGGCGATCCGGCAAAACGTCCCGCAGGTATCTCCGACGCCGAGATGGAGCGCCGCCTGAAGGCGCTTCAGGCTGCCAAGGCCCGTGAAGGCGAGGAAGCCGCGCAGCGCGAAGCCGACGAAAAATCCCGCGAGGAAGATCGTCAGCGCCGCCGCGAGGAAGCCGAAGCCAAGGAACGCGAAGAGCGTGAGCGCGAAGAGGCGCTGAAAGCCAAGGCCGAAGAAGAGCAGCGCAAGGCCCGCGAGACCGAAGAGGCTGCAAAACGCGCCGCTGCGGCCGCCGCCGCTGTGCCAGAAGACGAAGCACCTGCTGGCCGATCCACGTCAAAGGCCGCAGCACCTGCGCCCCGCAAGAAAGAGCGCGAAGCCGATACGCAGGAGCGTGACGCACGCGCCGCGAAGGTTCGTGAGGACAATCGCCGTTCCGGCAAGCTGACGCTGAACCAGGCCCTGGCCGGTGGCGAGGGTGGCCGCACGAAATCCATGGCCGCCATGAAGCGCAAGCAGGAGCGTGCGCGCCAGAAGGCGATGGGCGGTACTGTCGAACGTGAAAAGATCGTGCGTGACGTGCAGTTGCCCGAAGCCATCATGGTGTCGGAACTGGCCAACCGCATGGCCGAACGTGTCGGCGCCGTGGTCAAGGCGCTGATGCAGAACGGGATGATGGTCACACAAAACCAGACCATCGACGCCGATACCGCCGAACTGATCATCGAGGAATTTGGCCACCGCGCGATCCGCGTGTCCGATTCCGATGTCGAAGACGTCATCGCATCGGTCGAAGACCGTGACGAAGACCTGCAGCCGCGTCCGCCGGTCGTGACCATCATGGGTCACGTCGATCACGGCAAGACCAGTCTGCTTGACGCGATCCGGAATGCCAAGGTCGTCGCATCCGAGGCAGGTGGAATCACCCAGCATATCGGCGCCTACCAGGTGACCACCGACAACGGCTCGGTCCTGACATTCCTCGATACTCCGGGTCACGCTGCCTTTACCTCGATGCGTGCCCGTGGCGCGCATGTGACCGATATCGTGGTCCTGGTTGTGGCGGCTGACGATGCCGTGATGCCCCAGACCGTCGAGGCGATCAACCACGCCAAGGCCGCCAAGGTGCCGATGATCGTGGCGATCAACAAGATCGACAAGCCGCAGGCGAACCCCACCAAGGTGCGGACCGATCTTCTGCAGCACGAAGTTGTGGTCGAGGCGATGTCCGGCGAAGTACAGGACGTCGAGGTTTCGGCCCTGACGGGCGAGGGTCTGGACGAACTGCTGGAAGCCATCGCGCTGCAGGCAGAGATCCTGGAACTCAAGGCCAACCCGAACCGCTTTGCCGAAGGCGCCGTGATCGAAGCCAAGCTGGACGTAGGCCGTGGCCCCGTGGCCACCGTTCTGGTTCAGAAGGGCACGCTGAAGCAGGGTGATATCTTCGTGGTCGGCGAACAGTGGGGCAAGGTTCGCGCCCTGATCGATGACAAGGGAGAGCGTATCACCGAAGCCGGTCCTTCGGTTCCGGTAGAGGTGCTTGGCCTGAATGGCACGCCCGAAGCCGGTGATGTTCTGAACGTGGTCGAAACCGAAGCCCAGGCGCGCGAGATCGCGGAATACCGTGAAAACGCCTCCAAGGCCAAGCGGGCCGCTGTCGGTGCTGCGACAACGCTGGACCAGTTGATGGCCAAGGCCAAGGCAGATGAAACGGTGGCTGAACTGCCGATCCTGGTGAAAGCCGATGTGCAGGGTTCCGCCGAAGCGATCGTTCAAGCCATGGAAAAGATCGGCAACGACGAGGTGCGCGTGCGTGTCCTGCATTCGGGTGTCGGTGCGATTACCGAAACGGATGTCGGCCTTGCCGAAGCATCCGGCGCCCCGATCATGGGTTTCAACGTCCGGGCAAATGCCTCGGCACGGAATACCGCAAACCAGAAAGGCGTGGAGATCCGCTACTACTCGGTGATCTATGACCTGGTGGACGACGTGAAAAAGGCCGCAAGCGGACTTCTGAGCGCCGAGATCCGTGAAAAGTTCATCGGCTATGCGCTGATCAAGGAAGTCTTCAAAGTGTCCGGCGTCGGCAAGGTCGCCGGGTGTCTTGTCACCGAAGGCGTGGCGCGCCGGTCCGCAGGGGTTCGCCTGCTGCGCGACGACGTGGTGGTTCACGAAGGCAATCTGAAGACGCTCAAGCGTTTCAAGGACGAGGTCAAGGAAGTCACCTCGGGCCAGGAATGCGGCATGGCCTTCGAAAACTACGACGATATTCGCCCCGGCGACGTGATCGAGATCTTCGAGCGTGAAGAAGTCGAGCGTAAGCTGGCGTGATCCGTTCAGCCAGACATTGAAAAAGGGGCAGCGAATGCTGCCCCTTTTTTCGTTCAGCCGTCAGGCTGCTTCCTGTATCACCGGAAGACCGATGAATTCGCGCGATCCCACACGCACCAGAACGCGGCCATCTGACAGGGTGCGGACGTAGGTTCCCTGAACAGATACGCAACTTCCCAATATGATTGTCCGTAGCATCCACATCCTCCCAAGAATGCACAGGCCGATACTAGATCAGTTTGATCGACAATTAGACTAAAAATTTTAGGATTGTTCGCGGAAACTGGTCATAAAACTGCTAAAAACAGCCCGATTTGCCTGATCTGCCGTTCTTTTCGTGAAAAACCCCTGATCCAGAGCCAGATCAGAGCCAGTCGCGAAGAATCGGAATCAGTGGAATATCCGCAGGCGGCATCGGATAGGACTTGAGGTCAGCAGCACGAACCCATTTCAGCGCCTGACCTTCCCGAGGGGTGACAATACCTTGCCATTTGCGGCAGGCGAACACTGGCATCAGCAGGTGGAAGGTATCATAGCTGTGGCTGGCAAACGTCAGCGGGGCAAGGCAACTGGCCCAGGTATCGATCCCCAGCTCCTCATGCAGCTCGCGGATCAGCGCGGCTTCGGGGGTTTCACCCGGTTCCACCTTGCCGCCCGGAAATTCCCAAAGGCCTGCCATGGATTTCCCTTCGGGGCGCTGCGCCAGCAGCACCCGCCCATCGGCGTCGATCAAGGCCACGGCCGAAACCAGAACGACTTTCACACTGTTCACGCGTCAGGACCTGTAATCGGCGTTGATCTCGATATAGCCATGCGTGAGGTCGCAGGTCCACACCGTGCACTTGCCATGTCCAAGGCCAAGATCGACACTGATCCGCAGGTATTCACCCTTCATATAGGCTGCCGCGTCGGCTTCCTTGTAGGCGGGAGAGACCCATCCGTTTTCAGCCACCAGAAGATCCCCGAAGCGGATGGTCAACAGGTCACGATCTGCCGCAGCACCGGATTTGCCGATCGCCATCACCACGCGGCCCCAATTGGGATCCTCGCCTGCAATGGCGGTCTTGATCAGCGGTGAATTGGCAATGGCCATCGCATGTGTCTTGGCGTCGGCATCGCTTGCGGCACCGGTCACCGCCACTTCGACGAATTTCGTGGCACCCTCGCCATCGCGGACGACCTGATGCGCAAGATCCAGCATGACGCCATGAAGTGCATCGCGGAATGCTGTCGTGGCGCCATCAACCTTGACGCCCGATGCCCCGGTCGCGGCCAACAACAGCGTGTCCGAAGTCGATGTATCGCTGTCCACGGTGATGCAATTGAAGGTCACATCGGTCAACTCTGACAGCATCGCCTGAAGCGCGGCCCGTTCGGCCGCTGCATCCGTGAAGATATAGACCAGCATCGTCGCCATGTCGGGCGCGATCATGCCTGACCCTTTCGCGATACCTGCGATCTTCACCGGCTTGCCGTCGATGCTGATCTCGGCGGCGGCGCCCTTGGGGAAGGTATCGGTCGTCATGATCGCCCGCGCGGCGGCGGCAATCGCGCCCTTGTCCAGCGTCTCCGCCAGTTCCTTCAGCTTTGCCGTGATCCGCTCATGCGGCAACGGCTCTCCGATTACCCCGGTCGAGGATGAAAACACCCGCGTTTCGGGCAGGCCGAGGGTCTGGGCGGCAGCCGTGGTGACCGCGCGGGTCGAAACAACCCCGTTCTTGCCTGTGAACGCATTGGAATTGCCCGAGTTGACGATGATCGCGGCGCCGTCTGCGCTGTCGAGGCCGATCTTCGCCTGGCAATCCAGCACGGGCGCCGACCGCGTGGCAGAGCGTGTGAACACGCCTGCCATGGTCGTGCCCGGCGCCAACCGCGCCATCATAACATCGGTTCGACCCTGATACCGAACACCGGCCTGGGCCGCGGAAAATGCGACACCTTCGATCACCGGAAGGTCAGGAAAAGCGTCGGGTGCAAGCGGTGAAACCTTGGTGATCTTTCCCATGTCTCAGTTCTCCAGAAGATCGAGGTTCTTGATCAGGGCGGGGTCGATCCCTGCGCCCGGACGCTCTACTGCCGCGGCTGCAGTCAGCGCATCCAGACGGGCCTGGACCGCCGCGCGCTCGACCTGCGGGCGCAGCTCATCCGATACCTGATCCAGCGAAGGGACTTCACGCAGGCGGGTCTCGTTCAGTTTGACCACGTGCCAACCAAACTGCGTCTGTACCGGCTCCGAGACGGCTCCGACCTCAAGCGCGACTACGGCTGCTTCGAAATCAGGCACCATCATGCCCGATTCGAACCATCCCAGTTGCCCGCCGCTGGCCGCGGATGAATCGCTGGATGCTTCTTGCGCCAGGGCCGCGAATTCTTCACCTGCGTTCAGCCGCGCGATCAGGGCTGCCGCTTCTTCCTGGGTTTCAACCAGGATATGCGAAGCATTCCATTCGCGGGTCGGCTGGGCATTGGCGAAGGCTTCGTCATAGGCCTTCTGAAGTGCTTCGTCGGTCACGGCATCCTTCAGGATGTCATCGACGACCGCTGCCGCAAGAAGGGCGCGGCGTTCATTCTCAAGCGCGATCTGCACGCTGCGGGGCGTGTTGTCGCCGATCGTCTGCGCCAGAACGGATTGCTGGATGAGCTGATCCAGAATGCCGTTGAACAGCACCTCGTCCGGCAGCGTCAGATATTGCTCGGGCAGGGTGGTGCGGGCCATGATCATCTGGCCCAGGGTGATATTGACCCCATTGACCGTCGCGATCACGCTGTCTGCATCGGGGGTGTCCTGCGCCAGCACGGGCCCGGCAGCCCAAACCGCGAAAACTGCTGCTGACAGGGAAGTGATGGCATTTCGATGAAGTTTCTGCATGGATTCGTCCTTTGTATCGGGCGCATCCGGCCCCCGGCGTTGACAGTCATGAAGCCGCCCCTTACATCGCCCTGAGGCCAGGTTTGGCTGTCTTTTCCCGCCTCTTCATATGTGCTGCGGAAAGAGCCGGCAAGCAGATGGCTTGCACAACTCTGTCAACGAGCGGAACGGAACGGATATGCTGGGACTCGGAACTCTTGCCAAGAAGGTGTTCGGCACCCCCAACGACCGCAAGATCAAATCGGTGCGTCCGCTTGTCGAGAAGATCAACGCGCTGGAACCTGAATTTCAGGCCCTGTCGGATGAGGGCCTGAAGGACAAGACCGCGGAATTCAAGGCGCGTGTGCAAAATGGCGAAAGCCTTGAAGCCATCTTGCCCGAAGCTTTCGCCAACTGCCGCGAAGGCGCGCGCCGCGCCTTGGGTCTTCGCGCATTCGACACGCAGCTGATGGGCGGCATCTTCCTGCATCAGGGCAATATCGCCGAGATGAAGACCGGCGAAGGCAAGACGCTTGTGGCGACCTTTCCCGCCTATCTGAACGCGCTGATGGGCAAGGGCGTGCATATCGTGACCGTCAACGACTACCTGGCGCGGCGCGATGCGGAATGGATGGGCAAGGTCTATGCCGCTCTTGGGATGACCACGGGCGTCGTCTATCCGCAACAGCCCGAAAGCGAGAAGAAGATCGCTTACGGCGCAGACATCACCTATGCCACCAATAACGAGCTTGGCTTCGATTATCTTCGCGACAACATGAAATCCAGCCTGGATCAGATGAACCAGCGGGACCATTTCTTTGCCATCGTCGACGAGGTGGACAGTATTCTGATCGATGAGGCGCGCACGCCTCTGATCATCTCGGGGCCGTCGCAGGACCGCTCGGAGCTTTACCTGGCGATCGACAAGTTGATCCCGGAACTGAACGAAGAAGACTTCACGCTTGATGAAAAGACCCGCAACGTGACCTTCACGGACGAAGGCAACGAAGCGCTTGAGCAGATGTTGCATGCCCGTGGTATCCTGCCGGCGGATCAGTCGCTTTATGATCCCGAAAGCACGACCATCGTTCACCATGTGAACCAGGGTCTGCGCGCGCACAAGCTGTTCGCCAAGGACAAGGACTACATCGTTCGCGATAACGAGGTGGTCCTGATCGACGAATTCACCGGTCGCATGATGACCGGGCGCCGCCTGTCCGATGGTCTGCACCAGGCGATCGAGGCCAAGGAAGGGTGCAATATCCAGCCTGAGAACGTGACCCTGGCACAGGTGACCTTCCAGAACTACTTCCGCCTTTATGACAAGCTGGCCGGCATGACCGGCACGGCGGTGACCGAGGCAGAAGAATTTTCCGAGATTTACGGCCTTGGCGTTGTCGAAGTGCCGACCAACCGTCCGATCGCCCGTGTCGATGAGGACGATGCCGTCTACCGTACTGCCCGCGAGAAATACGATGCCATTGTCGAAACCATTCGCGAGGCGCATGCCAAGGGGCAACCGGTACTGGTGGGGACTACCTCGATCGAGAAATCCGAATTCCTGTCCGGGCTTCTGACGCAGGCCGAAATTCCGCATAACGTCCTGAACGCACGCCAGCATGAAAAGGAAGCGCAGATCGTTGCCGACGCAGGCAAGTTCGGTGCGGTGACAATCGCGACCAACATGGCCGGCCGGGGTACTGACATCAAGCTGGGTGGCAACGTCGACTTCAAGGTGATGGAAGCCCTTGCCGCGAACCCCGATGCACATCCCGACGAATTGCGCGCCCGCATCGAAGCGGAACACGCCGCAGAGGAAGCCCGCGTGAAAGAGGCCGGCGGCCTGTTCGTTCTGGCGACCGAGCGTCACGAAAGCCGCCGGATCGACAACCAGTTGCGGGGCCGTTCGGGCCGTCAGGGTGACCCGGGCCGTTCTTCGTTCTTCCTCAGCCTCGAGGATGACCTGATGCGGATCTTCGGATCGGAGCGTCTGGACAAGGTTCTGTCCAGCCTCGGCATGAAGGAAGGCGAGGCGATCGTGCACCCTTGGGTGAACAAGTCGCTTGAGCGGGCGCAAGCCAAGGTCGAAGGACGCAACTTTGACATCCGCAAGCAATTGCTGAAATTCGACGATGTGATGAACGAGCAGCGCAAGGTGATCTTTGCCCAGCGCCGCGAGATCATGGAAGCGCAGGATCTGTCGGACACGATCTCGGACATGCGCAGCCAGGTGATTGACGATCTGGTCGAGCAGTACATGCCGCCCAAGACATACGCTGACCAGTGGGATACCGAAGGTCTGCATCGTGACTGCATCGAGAAACTGGGTATCGATGTGCCCGTGGTCGATTGGGCTGCGGAAGAGGGTGTGGACGACGAACAGATCACCGAACGTCTGGAAGAGGCCGCGTCCAATTACATGGACGAGAAGGTTGCGGCTTTCGGTGCGGACAACATGCGCCAGATCGAAAAGCAGCTTCTCTTGCAGACCATTGATGCGAAGTGGCGCGAACATCTGCTGATGCTGGAACACCTGCGATCGGTCGTGAGTTTCCGTGGTTACGCCCAGCGCGATCCGCTGAACGAATACAAGAACGAGGCTTTCCAGCTATTCGAATCGATGCTCGACAGTCTGCGTGAGGACGTGACCCGCAAACTGGCCCAGATCCGACCGCTGACCGAAGAAGAACAGCAGGAAATGGTGCGCCAGTACGCGGCGCAGCAAGCGGCGCTTGCCGCCCAGATGAAGGCGGCCCAGGACGCAGCATCAGGCCAGCAAGGTGATAGCACCCCTGCAGAAGGCGCGGTCGCAGGATTTGACGAAAACGATCCGGCGACATGGGGCAACCCGGGCCGGAACGATCAGTGCCCCTGCGGATCGGGAAAGAAATTCAAGCATTGCCATGGGCGTCTGGCCTGACCTGCCACATTTCGGCCCCGAAGACATCGGGTTCAGTACCTTGAACGTCTGCTTCGAAAAGTTTCAGACCAGTTTCGCCCGAAACTGGTCTGATCCCAGTCACAGTGATGCCAGTTTGATTTGTGATGAATGCTTCGTGTCTTTGTGATGGCGGAGTGTGGTAATGATTGGCTTGAAGAACGCGACCTTCTGTGGCGCTACGTTGTTCGCGGCTTTGTTGACGGGCCATCTGATGCGGTCCTCCCCGGTGGCAGAATTGCGTTATCCAGCGAAAGCGCAGGGTGAAGCCAGGGATGTCAATCAGGTCCCCGCAGCGACTTCCGCGACCGGCGACCTGGATTCAGGCATCACCGATATGGAACTGACCTCTGTTGCCTTTACCTCGGCGAGCGTGAAAAGCGTGGTCAGTCCCGGGCCGGATCAGGACACAATCGTGTCCAGGCGCGCTTTCACGGCAGGTGCGCGCGACAACCTTCTGAGCAGCGCAGATGAGCATCGTGTAGAGGCGCGTTTCGCCTCGACCGGTTCACCTGCGGATGCGCCTTGTAATGTATCGATGACGGCCCGACCCCTGGCGGCCGCAATGGTTCAGCTGGATCTGACAGCTGAATGCGAACCTGACACGCCTGTGACGCTGCATCACAACGGAATGATGATCAGCCAGATCACGGACAGCAAAGGCAACTTGACGCTGCAGATGCCTGCCTTGTCCCGCATGGCAGTGTTCCTGGCAGATTTTGAAAGCGGCAAGAGCGTGATGGCGAGGGCCGAGATCACATCGCTTGATATATACGATCGTGTTGTCGTGCAGTGGGAAGGCCCCGGCAATATCCAGATTCATGCTTTCGAATTCGGTGCCGATTACGCCGATGAGGGTCACGTCTGGGAAGCCGCGCCAAGGAATATGGAGGACGCCGCGCTGGGGCGTGGTGGTTTCCTGACCAAGCATGGAAAGCCCCTGCCGGATCAGGATCTGCGGGCGCAGGTCTACACCTTCCCCTCAGCCACCGTGTCGCGCACCGGTGACGTTGTCTTGACCATAGAAACCGAAGTGACGGCCGAAACCTGTAGCCGCCGCATAGAGGCGCAGACCTTGCAAGTGTCCGGTGGCGGGGCCCTCAGTGTGACGGATCTGACACTTGATATGCCCGCCTGTGATGCGATTGGTGATTTTCTTGTGTTGAAAAACCTGCTTCAAGACCTGAAGATCGCTCAGAATTAGTCGCAAGTTACAGGGTATATTGATGTTCAGGATATGTGCGGCTTGGAAGGCCGCACTTTCTATTTTCGTGATGTGGCTGGCCGTGCCTGCGGCCGCGCAGGACATCACCCTCACGTCCAGAGACGGTGCCGTGCAGTTGAGCGGTACTTTCCTTGGATTTGACGGGGAATATTACCGCATCGAAACAGTCTATGGCGAACTTACCGTCGATGGCAGCGGGGTTCTGTGCGAAGGCCCGGCTTGTCCCAGCCTCGAGGATTATGTCGCACGCCTTTCCTTTTCAGGCGCAGCCAGCATGATCGACCTGCTGATGCCGGCCCTTGTCGAAGGCTTTACCTTGCGCGAAGGGTACGGTGTGCGTCGCGAACCGCTGGACGGCAGCCATTTCGAATACCTGATCTTTGACCGGCAAACAGGACGGGACTTGGGGCGGTTTCGGTTTCGGTCGACCAATTCGGACGAGGGTTTCGCGGACCTTCTGGCGAATGAAGCCGATATCGCCTTGTCCTTGCGTGAAATCCGGGGGGAAGAACTGGCCATGGCCCGCGAGGCCGGGTTTGGTGACCTTCGGGCAAGGGGTCGTTTTCGGGTTCTCGCGCTTGATGCCGTTGTGCCCGTCATCCCCGGTTCACTGCCTTTCGACCGGATTTTGACAGCCGATCTGGCGCGTGTCTTTTCAGGCCAGATCACCAATTGGTCCGACATTGGCGGACCCGACGCGCCCATAAGCCTGCACCTCAGAAATGCCGACTCGGGTCTCATGCAGGCGGCGGTAGATAAGCTGCTGGGCGCTGTTGACCTTGAACTTGCGTCCTCTGTCGAACGCCATGACAGCGATGCTGCCCTTGCGCTTGCCGTGGTCGCTGATCCCTTTGGGATCGGTCTTGCCAGTGCTGCGGAAACCGGCCTGGCGCGCCGCCTTGCCTTATCAGGCGATTGCGGATTTGCCCTGCGCGCGTCGCGCCAGAACGTCAAGACCGAGGACTACCCGCTGACAGCCCCGATGTTTCTTTACTTGCCGCCGCGCCGACTGCCAAAGCTGGCGCGCGAGTTCCTGTTCTACACCCAAAGCATGCCTGCACAGCTGGTGATCCGCCGGGCCGGTTTTGTCGATCTTGCCCCCGAGGCAATTCCACTCGCCGCCCAGGGCGAGCGGTTTGCAAATGCTATCGCCCAGGCAGGTTCCGAAGTGGGTCTGGACGAGTTGAAACGCATGGTTGCCACGCTTGGAAAGATGCAGCGCCTGACAACGACCTTCCGGTTCGAAGCAGGGTCCATCCGGCTGGATGCGCAATCGCGATCGAATGTCGAACAACTGGCAAGCCGACTGGAAGATGGCACCTATGACGGTCGTCATCTTATGTTCGTGGGTTTCAGCGATGGTGACGGCGGGGCCGAGGCCAACCGGTCTATTGCCCTGCGCCGGGCCGAGACTGTGCGCCAGGCCGTGACAAGCGCCGCTGAAATCGCGGATTTCTCACAAGTGGAGCTATCAACAGAAACCTTTGGCGAGGCTTTGCCAATGGCCTGCGATGACAGCGCCTGGGGGCGGCAGGTCAATCGCAGGGTCGAAGTCTGGCTGCGCTGACGCTGTTCCTACAAAAGCCCCTCTGACCGGAAACTCAACTCGCGGGAGCGACCGATTACCAGGTGATCGTGCAGGGTCAGTCCAAGCGCCTCTGAAGCGATCTTGATTTGCTGTGTCATCTGGATGTCCGCCTCTGATGGCGTTGGATCACCCGAGGGATGATTATGCACCAGGATCAGCGCCGAGGCGTTCAGTTCTAGGGCGCGCTTGACCACTTCACGGGGGTAGACCGGAACGTGATCCACCGTGCCCTGGGCCTGCGCCTCATCGGCCACGAGAACATTCTTGCGATCCAGGTAGAGAACGCGAAACTGTTCGGTATCCCTATGCGCCATCGTCGTGTGACAGTAATCCAGCACGGCATCCCAACTTGAAATGACATGGCGTTGCAGGATGCGTGACCGCGCAAGGCGCTGGGCCGCGGCTTCGACGATCTTGAGTTCGGTGATGACGGCATCGCCCACGCCCTTCACCTCGCCCAGACGTGCAACGGGGGCTGAAAGAACCCGGTTGAAATCGCCGAACACATCAAGAAGCAGACGCGCCAGAGGTTTGACATCCTGACGCGGAATGGCGCGAAACAGGACCAGTTCAAGCATTTCATAATCCGGCATCGCTGCCGCACCGCCGGATAGAAAACGCTCACGCAATCGCCTGCGGTGTTCGCCAATGTAGGAGGGCAGCTTGCCCGAGGGCAGAGCTTCTGCCACCCGCACCTCGTCACAGTCGAAGAGCGGCATGCGAGATTCGGAAAAGGCTGGCAGATGTTTCATCCCGCCAGCCTCGCCTGAAATGATTGAGCAACTGTTAAAACGGAAAGATACCGGCGAAAAACGCAACGGCGCCAGACGAAAACGGGCGCATGGCTGCATGCCATACGCCCGTCCCATGTGATGAAAGAAGGATCTTAACCCTTCATGCTGTCCCAGAATGTCTTGACCGAAGAAAAGAAGCTTTTGCTTTCGGGGTTGTTATCCTCTGACAAGGCTTCGAACTCGCGCAGCAGGTCTTTCTGACGGCTTGTCAGATTGACGGGCGTTTCAACGGCAAGTTCGATGAACATGTCACCGGCGGGACCCCCGCGCAGCGCAGGCATACCTTTCGAACGCAGGCGCATTTGCCGTCCCGACTGACTTCCGGCGGGAATTTTCACGCGGCTGCGTCCGCCATCGATCGTGGGCACCTCGATATCGCCACCAAGCGCTGCGGTGGTCATCGAAACCGGAACGCGGCAGAAAAGGTTGGTATTCTCGCGCTCGAACAGATCGTGTTTCGTCACCTCGATGAAAATGTACAGATCACCCGAGGGGCCGCCGCGCATCCCGGCTTCACCTTCACCGGCAAGGCGAATGCGCGTGCCGGTTTCGACACCGGCCGGGATATTCACCGAAAGCGCGCGATCCTTGTGAACGCGACCCTGACCGGCGCAAGCCTTGCAGGGGTTCTTGATGATCTGACCCAGGCCGCCACAGGTCGGACAGGTGCGTTCAACCGTAAAGAAACCTTGTTGCGCGCGCACCTTTCCCATGCCCGAACAGGTGGGGCAGGTTTGCGGCTCGGCGCCGCCTTCCGCACCTGATCCGCTGCACGACGAGCACGATACAGAGGTGGGAACATTGATCGTCTTCTGAAGCCCTGAATAGGCTTCTTCCAGTGAAACCCGCAGATTGTAGCGCAGATCGGCACCGCGCGCCGCGCGCCCGCGTCCGCCGCCGCGCCCACCCATGAAATCGCCGAACAGGTCGTCGAACACATCGGAAAACGCACTGGCAAAGTCACCCTGGTTGCCGCCAAAGCCGCCGGGACGCCCGCCGCCGCCGCCCATGCCCCCCTCGAAGGCCGCATGGCCGAAACGGTCATAGGCCGCCTTCTTCTCGGCGTCCTTCAGAACCTCATAGGCTTCGTTGGCTTCCTTGAACTGAGCCTCTGCATCGGGATTGTCGGCGTTGCGATCCGGATGCAGTTCTTTCGCCTTGGTGCGATAGGCCTTCTTGATCTCGTCCGCCGAGGCCCCGCGCGCAATACCGAGCACGTCGTAATAGTCACGTTTTGCCATTGGGGATCCCCCTCATGTGGAACGGTAAGGGCCGGCCCGGTCCGGACCGGCCCCCGTGTTCCGCGAAACGCTTACGAGCGCTTGTTGTCGCCCAGGTCTTCGAAATCGGCATCGACGATGTCGTCATCATCGTTACCGCGCTGACCCTGAGAGGACGTCGGCTCATCTTCGTCAGCATCCTGGCTGGCCTTGTAGATCGCCTCGCCCAGTTTCATCGCCGCCTCGGTCACGTTCTGGATGCCCGACTTGATCTTGTCGGCATTGTCGGTTTCCAGTTCGTCCTTCAGCGCGGCAATCGCCAATTCGATAGCCTCGATGGTCGTCGGATCAACCTTGTCGCCATGTTCTTCCATCGACTTTTCGGTCGAATGGATCAGGCTTTCAGCCTGGTTCCTGGCTTCCACCAGGCCCCGGCGTTTCTTATCCGCCTCGGCGTTCTCCTCGGCATCCTTGACCATCTTTTCGATATCCTCATCGCTGAGGCCGCCCGACGCCTGAATCGTGATCTTCTGTTCCTTGCCGGTGCCTTTGTCCCTGGCGCTGACCGACACGATGCCGTTGGCGTCGATATCAAACGTCACCTCGATCTGCGGCATGCCGCGCGGGGCGGGCGGGATGTTTTCCAGGTTGAACTGGCCCAGCATCTTGTTGTCCGCCGCCATTTCACGCTCGCCCTGGAACACGCGGATGGTCACCGCGTTCTGATTGTCCTCGGCGGTCGAGAAGACCTGGCTTTTCTTGGTCGGAATGGTTGTGTTGCGGTCGATCAGACGGGTGAAAACCCCGCCCAGCGTTTCGATACCCAGCGACAGCGGCGTCACGTCCAGCAGGACCACATCTTTCACGTCGCCCTGAAGAACACCGGCCTGGATGGCCGCGCCCAGCGCCACGACCTCGTCGGGGTTTACGCCCTTGTGGGGCTCTTTCCCGAAGAATTTGGTCACTTCTTCCACGACCTTGGGCATGCGGGTCATACCGCCGACCAGCACGACCTCGTCGATATCGGCCGTGGTCAGGCCCGCATCCTTGAGGGCGGCCTGGCAGGGCTTCATCGAGGCCTTGATCAGGTCATTGACCAGACTTTCCAGCTTGGCGCGGGTCAGCTTCATCACCAGGTGAAGCGGCTGGCCGGTTGCGCTGTTCATCGAGATGAACGGCTGGTTGATTTCCGTCTGACTGGAGGAGGATAGCTCGATCTTGGCCTTCTCGGCTGCTTCCTTGAGGCGCTGCAGCGCCATCTTGTCCAGGGTCAGGTCGACGCCATGCTCTTTCTTGAACTCGTCCGCCAGGTAGTTGACGATACGCATGTCAAAGTCTTCACCACCCAGGAAGGTATCGCCATTGGTGGATTTCACTTCGAACAAACCATCGTCGATTTCGAGGATGGTGACGTCGAAGGTACCGCCGCCAAGGTCATAGACCGCGATGATCTGGCTGTCTTTCTTGTCCAGGCCATACGCCAGGGCGGCGGCTGTCGGCTCGTTGATGATCCGCAGCACTTCCAGGCCGGCGATCTTGCCGGCATCCTTTGTGGCCTGACGCTGGGCGTCGTTGAAATAGGCGGGCACGGTGATGACGGCTTGCGTCACCTCTTCGCCAAGATAGGACTCGGCGGTTTCCTTCATCTTGCCCAGAATGAAGGCGGAAATCTGCGAGGGGCTATACTTCTCGCCGCGGGCCTTCACCCAGGCGTCGCCATTGCCGCCGTCGATCACGGTAAACGGCAGGTTCTTCTTGTCCTTTGCAAGGTCCGCGTCATCGAACCGGCGGCCGATCAGGCGCTTCACGCCAAAGATCGTGTTGTCCGGGTTGGTGACGGCCTGACGCTTGGCCGGCTGGCCGACAAGGCGCTCGTTTTCGGTGAAAGCGACGATCGATGGCGTGGTGCGCGCACCTTCCGAGTTTTCGATCACGCGAGGCTGGCTGCCATCCATGATGGCGATACAGCTGTTGGTGGTTCCCAGGTCAATACCAATGACTTTGGCCATGTTTTCGATCCCTTCTGACTTCAAGGCGATGACACGAGGATCAGACCCGTTCCGGCATCCGCACCCCGATCCTGTTTGTGATGTCTGCCCGCTTTTCCACAGGGCCGATCATCACGCTTCCGAGCGTATATAAGGAGGGGTCCAAGGGCCTGCAAGCACCGTACCTGTGGCCTTTTAGGGATTCCGCGGTAAATTTGATCCGGACGCACCCAAGCTGGACGCCAATCATCAAGGGCAAGAGGATGACGGAACCCACGACGACCCTGAAGGGCATCGACATCTTTCAGGGTCATTTGGATCGGGACATGCAGGTGTCACTGCTTGAAGACCTGCGCGATGTGATCCGTGTGGCCCCCTTGTTTTCACCTGTCACAGCCAGTGGAAAGCCGATGTCAGTCCGCATGACCTCGGCTGGACGGCTGGGGTGGGTGTCTGACAGGAACGGCTACAGATACCAGGATCGCCACCCCCAGGGCACGCCCTGGCCAGCCATCCCCGCGCGCGTTCTTGACCTGTGGCACGATCTGGTCGATCCGCTGCGTGCGCCTGATTGCTGTTTGGTCAACTTTTACAGCGAAGGAGCGCGTATGGGCCTGCATCAGGACAGGGACGAGCGTGATTTCTCATGGCCGGTTCTGTCATTGTCACTTGGCGATGATGGGCTTTTCCGCGTTGGGGGCAGCCAGAAAGGCGGCTCGAGAGCCTCTGTCTGGTTGAAATCGGGTGATGTCCTGCGAATGGGCGGCGACGCACGGCTGGCCTTCCATGGCGTTGACAGAATCCGCTTCCGATCCTCACGCCTTCTGCCGAAAGGGGGGCGTATCAACCTGACCTTGCGGGTCGTCGGGTGATCAGCGTCGGGCACTCCAGCTGACCGAGGCATGGCGGCGGGTGTAGAACTCGCCCATAAGGCCGATCGTCAAAAGGACCGTGCCCACGATGATGGCATATTCATACGAGCTGTAGCGCGGCGTGTAGTTGATGAAGACGAAGCCCCTTGCCTGGTCGATCGCATGGAACAGGGGGTTCCAGTCGAACATCGCCAGCATGAAGGATGGCAGCGTATTGGCCACGAACATCTTGCCAGAGGCGATCATGTTGGCCCGCTGATAGACCGTCGTGAAAATGCTGACGAATGTGGGAAACCACGGTTTTATCGACAACAGCAGAACACCCAGCGACAGACCCGTGTACCAGGCGATCAGCAGCATCCCGAAAGCCGCAACTGGCTGATCTATCGTGATGGGTGTGAAAAGCGTGTGGTAGCCGAACAGGATCACCACAAGCGACAACACCTGAATGTAAAGCGTGCCAAGCGCTGCTGCGGCAATCACGATGATCGTGTTCAGGGGCGCATGTTGCATCATGGGGGATGCCGGCCCTTCGGATCCGACGACGGCGCCAAGGGTTTTTGTATGGGTCATGTACAGAAAAATGCCGGACATGATGTAGAGCAGGAAATCCCCGCGCAGCGCGGCACCGCGCAATCCCAGCAGGGTGAACATCACGTAGAAAGCCAGCACAAAAAGGGCGGTCTGCAACATGTTCACAAGAATCGACAGCACGGCATTGCCATGCGACTTGCGGATGCTGCGTACGACGCTGTGGTAGATCAGTTCGGCAATCGTAAGCGCCGCGCCAAGACCTGATTGCCTGAAATTGGAAGTCTGAAACATTACCGTCAACTGCCTGCCTGGTGCCTGCGCGATCTGTCTGTCCACTCCGGGACACTTGCCGACCTGCAATCCCTTCATCATAAGGGTAGGGCGTAAAGAGAACAACAATCCTGCCCGCGAGGCACGAAGATTGTGGGAGTATGTGATTGGATTACCAGAAACTGACCGAAGTCATGCGCCGCCTGTCCATCGAGGCTGGTGCGGTCATCATGAAGATCTACGAGGCTGACGATTTTGAAGTCAAGGTGAAGTCCGACTCGAGCCCCGTGACCGAGGCGGACGAGGCGGCTGATGCCCTGATCTCGGCGGGGTTGCGGGCTGCCTTTCCGGAAATCACCCTGGTCACGGAAGAACAGGCCGCGTCACATTTGCAGATGGCCGACAGGTTTCTGATTGTAGATCCGCTGGACGGCACCAAGGAATTCGTGAACCGGCGCGGCGACTTCACCGTGAATATCGCCTATGTAGAGACTGGTGTGCCGACGCGTGGCGTCGTCTATGCGCCAGCGCGCGGGCGGATGTTCTTCACCCTCGCCGACGGCACCGCTGTCGAGGAAACCGGCGCGCTGGACCCGGCGATGATGGGCGACGTAACCCCGATCCGTGTCGGGACACCCGATAATGCAGCGCTGATGGTCGTGGCGTCCAAGTCGCATCGTGATCAGGCGACTGATGACTACATCTCGAAATATGCGGTCAGAGACATGACAAGCGCCGGGTCATCGCTCAAGTTCTGTCTTGTCGCGACCGGCGAGGCGGATCTCTATCCCAGGGTCGGACGGACGATGGAATGGGATACGGCAGCCGGCCATGCCGTGTTGCGCGGCGCGGGCGGAGATGTCGTGCGCTTCGATGATCACAGCCCCCTGACGTATGGCAAGGAAGGCTATGCCAATCCGTTTTTCATTGCCTATGCCCCCGGAGTCGAGTTGAAGAAACCCTGATGTCTGTCCTTATCGTCATTCCCGCCCGCTATGCCTCGACCCGCTATCCCGGCAAACCACTTGTGGCCTTGACCGGGGCAACCGGGCTGAAACAGAGCCTGATTGAACGCTCCTGGCGGGCCGCGATGCAGGTGCGCGGCGTTGACAGGGTTGTGGTTGCCACCGATGACGATCGCATCCGGGTGGCGGCGGAAGCCTTTGGCGCAGAGGTCGTCATGACCTCAAGCGATTGTCAGAACGGAACCGAGCGCTGCGCCGAGGCACATGCCGCCCTGGGCCTTGGGTTCGACATGGTCGTGAACCTTCAGGGCGACGCTCCGCTGACGCCCCCCTGGTTCGTAGAGGACCTGATCGCAGGGCTGGATGCCGATTCCGCCGCACAGGTGGCCACGCCGGTTCTGCGCTGCGACGGTCGCGCGTTGAACGGCTTTCTCGACGATCGCAAGAATGGCCGCGTCGGCGGGACAACGGCCGTTTTCAGCCATAACAGACACGCATTATACTTCTCGAAAGAGGTTATTCCCTATACCTCGCGCCGTTATGCACAGGACGAAGACACCCCTGTTTTTCACCATGTCGGCGTATATGCCTACCGACCGGCCGCACTTGCCGATTACATGGGTTGGCCAACCGGCCCCCTGGAAAGCCTTGAGGGCCTTGAACAACTCAGGTTCCTTGAGAATGGCCGCAGGCTTCTCTGCGTCGAGGTGGATGCGCGCGGACGTCAGTTCTGGGAATTGAACAACCCCGAGGATGTGGCACGACTTGAAACCATGATGGCGGAAATGGGCATGGAATGACAGAACCCCGGGTCAGTATCGTCATCGTCAGTCGGCAAAGACCGGCGGCCTTGTCGCTATGCCTGGCAGCTGTCGCGCGCCTGACCTATCCGGTCTACGAGGTCATCGTGGTCGCCGATCAATCCGGTCTGCGGGCCGTGAAGGACCTCCCATTCGCCGAATCGATCAAATCCGTAGCCTTCGAGGAGCCGAATATCGCGGCGGCCCGCAATCGCGGTATTGCCCAGGCGGCAGGGCAGGTTGTTGCCTTCATCGACGATGACGCAGTGCCCGAACCCAGGTGGCTGGATCATCTGGTCATGCCATTTGTCGATCCTTCGGTGGCGGCGGCAGGGGGATTTGTTCTTGGGCGGAACGGCATATCCTACCAATGGCGGGGACGTGTGGTGGATCACGCGGGAACCACCCGTGATGTGGCACTGAACCCCCGCAATCCGACAATTCTGACGCCGCCGACCGGGTGGGCCGTAAAGACCGAGGGCACGAACATGGCCATTCGCCGCGATGTGCTGGCGCAGATGGGCGGTTTCGATCCGGCATTCCATTTCTACATGGACGAAACCGATGTGAACATGCGCCTTGCCGCAGCTGGCCATGCGACGGCCATCGTGCCCTTGGCGCAGGTTCATCACGGATATGCCGCAAGCCCCAGGCGTCGACAGGACAGGACCGTGCGGGATCTGCGCCAGATCGCGGCATCGACCGTTGTTTTCCTCAGAAAGCACTGCCCTTCCGCGCAACATGATGTGACACTTGCCGCCGCGCTGTCCGAGCAGCGCAAGCGCCTGTTGTCCCAGATGATGACCGGACAGCAAGAACCTGGCGATATTCGCCGCCTGCTGCGGGGATGGTCCGACGGTCTTGTGGAAGGGCGAACCCGGGAATTGACCGTACCCATGGCAATGCCAGAGGCGCAAACCGGTTTCCTGCCGTTTCCGAGCCTGTTTTCATCCGGTCACCATATCATTCAAGGGTATCTGACCCAGGCCCGCGCGTTGCGCGAGCAAGCAATCCGTTCAGCAGAACAGGGCAAGACAGTCTCGCTTTTCCTGCTGTCGCGCACCGCGCTCTATCACAGGGTAAGGTTTCACCCGGCCGGTTACTGGGAACAGACAGGTGGCCTTTTCGGGCGCAGCGATCGCAGCGGGGCGCTTTTTCGTTTCAGCCGACTGTCCAGCCGCGTTGCAAGAGAGATCGAAAGGATCGGCGCGGCCCGGTTCTGAGGTGCCATTGACAGATCTCCTGCAGGATCGGTGAAAAACGGCCGATTCCTCACCTTTTGACGTGCCTATCCATTCAAAAGAGTGATAATGAACTTATCTGTTATGTGCCGCCTTTTGCGGTTGTTTGCCAAGGATTCGAGGAATGCGGAAGAAACTCACGAAAGCCATTTTTCCGGTCGCCGGCCTGGGAACACGATTCCTGCCCGCGACGAAATCTGTGCCGAAGGAGATCATGACCCTGGTTGACCGGCCGTTGATCCAATACGCGATCGACGAGGCGCGCGCGGCCGGTATCAAGGAGTTCATTTTCGTGACTTCGCGGGGCAAGGGCGCGCTTGAAGACTACTTCGACCATGCGCCGCAGCTTGAGTCGGAACTGCGTAAAAAGGGCAAGACCGAACTTCTTGAGATCCTCAAGACCACCAATATGGACAGCGGCGCGATCGCCTATATCCGGCAGCACAAGGCCTTGGGGCTTGGGCATGCCGTCTGGTGCGCCCGCAGACTGATCGCGGACGAGCCTTTCGCCGTGATTCTGCCTGATGACGTGATCGCCGCTGAAAAGCCCTGTCTGCAGCAGATGGTCGAAGCCTATAACGAGACGGGCGGCAACATCGTCGCCGCGATGGAGGTTTCACCCGAGCGGGCCTCGTCCTACGGTATTCTCGACATCCAAGAGGACATGGGGACCGTTGTTTCAGTCAAGGGCATGGTTGAAAAGCCGGCGGCCGGTACGCAGCCTTCGAACCTTGCCGTGATCGGACGCTATATCCTGACCCCGCATATTTTGAACAATCTCAACAAGATGAAAACAGGTGCCGGCGGCGAAATCCAGTTGACCGATGCCATCGCGCAAGAAATCGAAGAGGGGCGGAAAGTCTACGGGTATCGTTTCCGTGGACAGCGCTTCGATTGCGGGTCAAAGGCCGGTTTCCTTCAGGCAACCGTTTCTTTCGGGCTGTCTCGGGCTGATCTGAGGGACGATCTGGCACGCTACCTGCGAGAGATCATCTCGCAGGATCTGGCAGCCGAGTGAACGCTGCGGGAGCTGACTATTGAAAACGGTTCTGGTGACGGGCGGTGCGGGATACATAGGGTCGCACGCTTGCAAAGCGCTTCATCAGGCCGGGTACATCCCTGTCACCTTTGACAACCTGAGCACCGGCTGGCGCAACGCGGTCAAGTTCGGCCCTTACGAACATGGCGACCTGCGTGATCGCGACCGACTGGATCAGGTATTCCAGACCTATCGGCCCGTTGCCGTCATGCATTTTGCAGCGCTCAGCCTGGTAGGCGAAAGCGTGGCTGACCCCGGGAAATATTGGGATAACAACGTAACAGGGTCGCTTCGCCTGATCGAAGCCGCGGTTTCGGCCGGCTGCATGAATGTTGTCTTTTCGTCGACCTGTGCAACCTATGGCGATCAGGACAACGTCGTATTGAACGAGGATAGCCAGCAACATCCGATCAATCCCTACGGTGCCAGCAAGCGCGCAATCGAAGAGATTCTGCGCGACTTCAGCGTGGCCTATGGCTTGAATCACGTGATTTTCCGATACTTCAACGTGGCCGGCGCGGATCCAGAGGCCGAGATTGGTGAGTTCCATCAACCTGAAACCCATCTGATCCCCTTGCTGCTTCAGGCCATCGACGGGCAACGCGACGCGTTGACGATACACGGTGTCGATTACCCCTCTCCCGACGGGACATGCATCCGGGATTATGTCCATGTCTGCGACCTGGTGGACGCGCATGTGCTGGGTTTGCGCTGGTTGGAGCAGGGGCAGGGATCGCGTGTGTTCAATCTTGGTACAGGAACGGGGTTTTCGGTGCGCGAGGTGATCGAAGAGGCCCGTGCCGTCACCAATCAGCCTGTCCCGGTCGTTGAAGGGCCGAGACGGGCGGGCGACTGCACCAAGCTTGTGTCAGGGTCTTCCCGCGCCGCTCAAGAGCTGGGGTGGACGCCTGCACGCTCGACGATGCGCACCATGATCGCGGATGCCTGGCGTTGGCATCAAACCGGGCATTACAGTGACTGAACCCACTGCGGCGCGGTTGCTTGACCTCACGCGACTGGTCAGGCGTGCAGCCCGTTTGCCCACCGGCATCGACAGGGTGGAGCTGGCCTATCTGGATGCCTTTCTGGCCGATTCAGTCTCTGTTTTCGGGCTGATCAGAACCGCATGGGGCTGTCTGCTGCTGGATCGTCAAGGCTTGACGGTTTGCCGCCGCAAGTTGTCGGGGCAGGACCCGTGGGGCCGCCCTGATCTGCTGTCCCGCTTGCGGCGTGGACTGAGCGAGAACCGCCAGCGCGCGGAATCCGACATGCGCCGCATTGCCCTTGCACGATCATTGCCATCGCGTCTGGGCAAGATGCTGGCCAAGCACCTTCCGGCGGGCACTGCCTATGTGAATGTGGGCCACACCAATCTTTCCAATCAGGTCCTGCAGGCGATGCGACCCGGTCTGGACGCACGGATCGTCGTGATGATCCACGACACGATCCCGCTTGATTTCCCTCAGTATCAGCGGGACGGATCGCCCGAGGCGTTTCGGAACATGGTGCGGCGGGTGCAGCGCCACGCCAGCGTCATTCTGTGCAATTCGGCCCAGACCCGCGATGATGTCATCCGTCACATGCAACCGCTTGGGCCAGTCCCGGACATCAGGGTCGCGCATCTGGGCGTGGATGTTCCTTGGCCGGAGGATGACGCGCCCTTTCCAGTCGGATTTGACAAGAACAGACCCTGTTTCACCACGGTTGGCACGATCGAACCGCGCAAGAACCACATCTTTCTGCTCGACCTATGGGCAGAGATGGCAGCGACATTGCCCGCAGACCAGGTGCCGCAACTGCTGATCTGCGGGGCGCGTGGCTGGAAAAACAACGAGGTTTTTGCCCGCCTGGATCATGATCCGCTGCTCAGGCAACATGTGTTCGAAATGCCGGGCCTGTCGGACGAACAGATCGCGGCGCTGCTGGTGCGATCTTGCGGGGCGCTCTTTCCCAGCGTGGCGGAAGGGTTCGGCCTGCCCCCCGCCGAGGCGCTTGCGCTGGGCGTGCCCGTCATCTGCAACAATCTGGGAATATATCGTGAAACCCTTGGCGATTATCCCATTTACGCAAACGTCAAGGACAGGTATCTTTGGCGCGATAAAATAATGATGCTGGCTTCGGATCAGCACGACAGGCAGAATGCAGGCAACAGGTTCAAACCGCCCCTTTGGCAGGACCACTTCAACGCCGTGTTAAGCTGTTTGTGATTGTTTGTCAGGCACCCGCAAGGCGCTTGGCGAGGTATGGAAGGCAAGGATTGGGCGTCTGGCAGTCATATCGTCTGAGACTTCAGCGCAAGCGCTGGCTGCTGCGCGCCTGGCGTAAGCGGCGCGAATTGCGACCCGTGACCAGCAGGACGGACAAGATCAAGCCGGGCGATATCCTGTTGTTCTCGACGCTTCGCAATGAACAGCTGCGGCTTCCCTATTTCCTGCAATACTACCGTGACATGGGCGTGAACCACTTCCTTCTGGTGGATAACGACAGCACGGATGGGTCCCTGGAATATCTTGCGGACCAGCCCGATGTGTCCTTGTGGCATACAAGGCACGGATACAAACGGGCGCGTTTCGGCGTGGACTGGTTGAACTGGCTGCAGATGCAACATGCCCATGGGCATTGGTCGCTTGTCGTCGATCCGGATGAATTCCTGATCTATCCTTTCTGCGATACCCGATCGCTCAGGGCGTTGACCGACTGGCTGGATGCGTCGTCGATCAAGTCCTTCGCGGCCATGCTGCTGGATATGTATCCCAAGGGTCCGATCAGCGCGCAGACCTATCGGCAAGGCCAGGACCCGATCGAGATTGCCAATTGGTTCGATGCGGGCAACTACAGCATCAAGCGCAACAAGCGGTTCGGCAATCTCTGGATACAGGGCGGGCCCCGCAGCCGCGTGTTCTTTGCGAACCAGCCTGAAAAGGCGCCGGCGTTGAACAAGATACCATTGGTCAAATGGGACAAGCGCTACACCTATGTCAGCTCGACCCATATGCTGTTGCCGCGCGGTCTGAACCTGGTCTACGACGAGTGGGGCGGGGAAAAGGCCAGTGGCGTTCTGCTGCATGCCAAGTTCATGAACACCTTTCCGGCCAAGGCCCAGGAAGAATTGACGCGCAAGCAGCATTACGCGGCCTCGGTGGAATACAAGGCCTATGCCGAAACCCTGCAGGACGACCCGGATCTTTGGTGCAAGTGGTCCGAGAGATACATCAACTGGCGCCAGCTGGAGATTCTGGGCCTCATGTCCAAGGGTAACTGGGCATGAGCGTCGGGATCGTGATGCTTGTCCATACGGCCCTGGGCCGGGCCGAGCAGGTCGCACGCCATTGGGCGGCGGGGGGCTGTTCTGTCGTCATCCATGTGGACAGGTCCGTTCCGAAAAAGACCTATACGGCCTTTGTCGACGCGCTGTCAGACCTTGACCAGGTGCAGTTCTGCAAGCGGCATCGCTGCGAATGGGGCACATGGGGCATTGTCGCCGCATCGCAAGCCGGGGCCGAGATGATGCTGGCCCGGTTCCCTGATGTGCGACATGTCTACCTTGCCTCCGGCTCTTGTCTGCCGCTTCGCCCGGTGCAGGAGTTGATCGACTATCTTGCCGCGCGCCCGAGAACCGATTTCATCGAAAGCGCCACGACTGCCGATGTCCCCTGGACTGTCGGTGGCCTTGATCAGGAAAGGTTCACGCTGCGTTTTCCCTTTTCATGGAAGCGTCAAAGGTACCTGTTCGATGCTTTCGTCAAGCTGCAGCGCAAGATCGGTCTGAAACGCAAGATGCCGAACGGGCTGGTGCCGCATATGGGAAGCCAGTGGTGGTGTCTGACCCGTCAGACCCTGTCCGCGATCCTTCAGGATCCGGAACGATCCACCTATGACAGCTTTTTCAAACGCGTCTGGATCCCCGATGAAAGCTATTTCCAGTCGCTTGCAAGGCTCTATTCCAGCCATATCGAAAGCCGTTCGCTGACACTCAGCAAGTTCGATTTTCAGGGCAAGCCGCATATTTTCTACGATGACCACCTGCAATTGCTGCGGCGGTCTGACTGTTTCGTGGCGCGCAAGATATGGCCTCATGCGAACCGGCTTTACGAAGTCTTCCTGACCGATGCCGCTGGCGCCATGAAGAAGACAGAGCCGAACCCGGGAAAGATCGACCGTATCTTCGCCAAGGCGGTCGAACGCCGGACGCGCGGGCGTGCCGGGCTTTACATGCAAAGCCGCTTTCCGAACCCAGGCTGGGAAAACGGTATCACATCCAGCCCCTATTCCGTGTTCGAGGGGTTCTCCGATCTATTCGAGGATTTCGAAGGCTGGCTGGCCAAGGCAACCAGCGCGCGTGTGCATGGGCATCTGTTCGCGCCTGATCGTGTCGAATTCGCAGGTGGACAAAGCCTGATGAACGGCGCGCTGTCTGACAGTGCGGTGCTGCGTGACTACAACCCCCGATCCTTCTTGTGTAACCTGATCTGGAACACGCGCGGCGAAAGGCAGTGCTTTCAGTTCGGCCCGGCAGATAACCAGGACATCGGGTGGGAATTCGCCAAGGACCCGAATGCACAGGTTTCCGTGATCTCGGGTGCCTGGGCGGTTCCTTTGTTTCGGTCCAACCGGAATTTCGCTGATATCCGGAAGGAAGCAGCCTTGTTGCAACGGATCGAAAGCGAACATCTGAACATCTTGCGTTCACCCTACGTCAAGGCCAAGGTCCGGATATGGACCATGGCCGAATTCATCGAAGCGCCGATGGAGCCCCTGCAGACGATCCTGGACGAGATCGGCAATCGGGCTCTGCGACGTCTGGCCGAGGTTCCCAAGATGGTCGAGCTGGATGGTTTCGGCCAATTCCTGCAGAACCTCAAGAACCAGGGCATGCACCCCTATCTGATGGGCGATTTCCCCGTGGCGCGTGACCTGCCGTCGATGCCCCAATCGCCGCGCAAACCGTATCTGGTGCGCTGATGAAATCAGGACGGTTCGATTATTTCATCGTTTTTGCCGAAATGCGGACAGGATCGAATTTCCTGGAAACCAATCTGAATGCCTATGACGGGCTGACCTGCCTTGGCGAAGCCTTCAACCCGCATTTCATCGGCTATCCCAACCGTACCGATATCCTGGGTATCACGCAGCCGATGCGTGATGCGGATCCGCAGCGATTGATCGAAGCGGTCAAGCACGGCACGGCGGGTCTGGGTGGGTTCAGGTTCTTTCACGATCATGATCAGCGAGTGCTGGACATTGCGTTGTCCGATCCGCGATGCGCCAAGATCATACTGACGCGCAATCCGGTCGACAGCTACGTGTCCTGGAAAATCGCGCAGGCCACCGGGCAGTGGAAGCTGACCAATGTCGCCAAGCGGAAAGAGGCGAGGGCCGTCTTCGACCGCGCCGAGTTCGAGGCGCATTTGACCGCCTTGCAGGAGTTTCAGATCACCTTGCTGCACGCGCTGCAAGTCACCGGCCAAACTGCCTTCTACGTGGCCTATGAAGACCTGCAGGATGTGGCGGTGATGAACGGGCTGGCGCGTTTCCTGGGGATCGAACAGCAGCTGGACAGCCTGGACGAGAGCCTGAAAAAACAAAACCCCGAGGCGATTTCCGAGAAGGTGCGGAATTTCGACCAGATGGCCGATGCCCTGGCCAGGCTTGATCGCTTCAACCTGACGCGCACGCCGAACTTTGAACCGCGCCGGGGTGCTGCCGTGCCGGGTTACGTGGCGGCTGCGCGTTCCCCGCTTTTGTATTTGCCCATAAGGTCCGGTCCGGAAACCCAGGTTATGGAATGGATGGCCGCGCTGGATGGGGTCGACAGTGATGGTTTGCAGACAAAGTTCACCCAGAAGACCCTGCGACAGTGGATGCGCGCCCATTCTGTTCATCGCAGCTTTACCGTTCTGCGTCATCCGGTTGCCCGTGCACATGCGGCCTTCTGCGAAAAGATCCTGATCCCCGGCCCTGGCAATTTCACGGAAATACGCAAGATCCTGCGAAAGTCGCATGGTTTGCAGATCCCTGAGACACTACCTGATCCCGGTTATGACAAAGACGCGCATCGCGCGGCCTTCAAGGTGTTCCTGGATTTCCTCAAGGCTAATCTTGCAGGGCAGACCATGGTGCGCGTGGATGCCTCCTGGGCCAGCCAGTTGCAGGTTCTACAGGGCTATGCGCAGTTCGCATTGCCGGACATGATCCTGCGCGAGGATGAGATCGAGGTATATTTGCCGGCGCTCGCGCAGCAGATGGGGCATGATGATCCGCCCATCCCGCAAGACGCGCCCACCGACCGCCCCTTTGCCTTGTCAGACATATACGATGAGGACATCGAAGACTGCGTGAGCGGGATCTATCAGCGCGACTACACGACCTTCGGGTTTTCAGACTGGCAACAGATCGGTTGATCAGGCGGCCTGCACGGTCTGCGCCTCTGTCAGAATGGTATAGAGCGTCACGGGATCGGTGTTTGCACGCAGCTTGGTGCAGACCGAAGGTTCGCGCAGGGTGCGTGACACCAGCGCCAGCGCCTTGAGATGTTCGACCCCGGCGTTCTCGGGCGCGAACAGGGCAAAGATGATGTCGACCGGCGCACGGTCAACCGCGTCGAAGTCGATCGGTTTTTCCAGCAGGATGAAAGCGCCTTGCACGGCATCAAGCCCCGGAATGCGCGCATGTGGCAGGGCAACGCCATGGCCGACGCCTGTCGGCCCCAGGGTCTCGCGTTCGATCAGGGCTTCGACGGCAGTGGCGGCATTGATCTTGTAGACCGATGCCGCCAGCTCTCCCAGATCATGAAGAAGCCGCTTCTTGCTCGTTGCCGAGGTGATGACCTTTACAGCCTCGGGTCTGAGGATCGTCGAAATCTTCATGCGCGCTCAGTGCTCCGGTTTCCGGCGCCCGCTGCCGTTATCGCGGGTCTATCCAGCCGATATTGCCGTCTTCGCGGCGATATACCACGTTCACTCCGGCCTTACCTTCGTTTCGGAAAACCAGAACCGGCGCGCCTGCAAGCTCCATTTGCATGACCGCTTCACCCACCGACAGAGAAGGTATCTTCGTCTCCATCTCGGCGATGATCATCGGTTGCAGCGAAGCAGGCTCCGAATCCTCGTTATTCCCCTCAGCCGCGAGGATATACGAGGACGCGCCCATGAGTTCAACCGGCTCGGTCCACTCCCGGTGGTGGTCCTTCAGGCGGCGCTTGTAGCGGCGCAACTGCTTGTCCATTTTCTCGTTGCAGGCATCAAAAGCAGCGTAGATCTCATTGGCATGGGCTTTGGCCGCCGCAGTCAGCCCACTGGACAGGTGCACTGTCGCTTCGCAGACAAACTCATGGGCCGACTTGGAAAATACGACTGTCGCATCTGTGGGACGCTGCGCATATTTTGCCATCACGATACCCATTTCGTTCTTCACATGGGTTTGAAGGGCTTCGCCAATGTCGATTTGCTTGCCACTGATCTGATAGCGCATCATGTCTCCTTTGCATGACAATTCGGGGGCGCCTTGCATGGCTGTCCAGCCATGTCCTCCTCACACCCGATTGCTGGATTTGGACGGTCGTGCAGCGTGCTTCCGGCCTTGCCACGATGATAAGGCACCAACTGAACAAGAAGGACTCGGCTTGACTGTCATAACTCCATTGGAGGCGAATGCATGGGGGTCTGTCAATCAGAACAAGCGGTTCAGGCGCTTTGCTGCGGCACAATACCGTTTCCGGAAAGTCCGCATCATCACGAGATGCGAAAGCCTTCGCCAAGGTAGACGCGGCGCACATTCTCGTTCTGGACGACTTCGTCGGGCGTGCCTGACATCAACACCTTTCCGTCATGCAGGATATAGGCGCGATCCACGATCTCGAGCGTCTCGCGGACATTGTGATCGGTGATCAGCACGCCGATCCCGCGTTTCTTCAGATCAGCGACCAGATGCCGGATATCGCCCACGCTGATCGGGTCAACCCCGGCAAAGGGTTCGTCCAGCAGCAGGTATTTCGGGTCTGCTGCCAGGCAGCGGGCGATTTCGACCCGCCGCCTTTCACCACCCGACAAGGCCAGTGCCGGCGCCCGGCGCAGATGCTCGATCGAGAATTCCGACAGCAGTTCTTCCAGGCGCTCGCGACGCTTGTGCCGGTCCTTGACCGAGATATCCAGAATGGCGCCGATGTTGTCCTCGACCGAAAGGCCGCGAAAGATCGACATTTCCTGCGGCAGATAGCCGATGCCCAGCTTGGCGCGGCGATACATCGGCAGGTTGGTCACGTCGCGCCCGTCGATGGTGACCTGCCCGCCTTCGGGATAGACCAGCCCCGCGATGGCATAGAACGTGGTTGATTTACCGGAACCGTTGGGACCCAGAAGGGCCACCACCTCGCCGCGGTTCAGCTCCATGCTGAAATCGCGGATCACGACACGCTTCTTGTAGCTTTTCAAAAGATGTCTGACACGCAGGCCCGATTGCCCCTCGGTGACGGTCAATTGGGGTTTCGCCATTCTCAATCCGATCCGCGCAGGATGGTCCTTACGCGCCCATCCATCTGCGCCGTGCCCCCTTCGAGATCCACGGTCATCCGCTCGGAAGTCAGGGCACTGCCGCCTTGGGTCAGCAGAACATTCCCCTGCATCACGACCTGACCGCCATCCACATTGTAATCGGCGCGCTCTGCCTCGGCCGCGTCCGGCCCGCTGACCAGGGTTACACCGCCGGTTGCTTCCAGCCGGGCTATTCTGCCCTGCTGGCCTTCCGTGGCCTCTGCATAGACGACAAGAACGCGCGGGGCCGCCAGCCGCATCTCGCCCTGGATGATCACGACATTGCCGGTAAAGATCGCAGTTCCGTCCTGCTGGCTGACGGACAGGCTGTCAGCCGTCACCTCAACCGGCAACGAGGTATCCTGCTGGATCACTCCGAATGCCAGGTTGGTGCTTTGCGCCCGCGCAAACCCGGCCAGTCCGGGGACGGCAACGGCACACACCAGGGCGGCGACGATCAGGGAATGGCGGCGGAACGGCACAGGTTGGTCTTTCTCAGTTTCGCGGATCATATATCAGCTTGACGCCGTTTGTGAAAAGCAAATGGACGTCACCTGTCTGCGGATCGGAGGAGAGTGTCATTTTACCGGCATCCAGCTTGCCGGGCGGACCGATTCCGCTGATTGGCCCGCTGGATTCCGCCGCCACCTCTCGCATGCTTGTCGTCAGCATATCGGTCGTGACCCGGTAACCGGTCGAACTGGTCAGCACCACATCACCTTCGAGAATCGCAATTCCCTGCACATCGTCCACCGTTCCGATCAGCGACGTGATGTTGATCTGTGCGCCATGCGATAGGTCGATCCGCGCCGACATCGTCTGGGCGATCACACGCTCGGATTGGTTGGGGTCAACCCGCGCATTTGCCGCGATGAAAGCCACCAGGTGCCCTTCCTCGGTGGCGCCCGCAAAGGATGGCTCGGTGATCTGCTGGCTGCCGGTACGGCTTTCCAGATCGGCGCGACTGATCGGGATGGACTTGGTCGGATCGACGGTGCGCGACAGCAGGAACAAGGTCGACAACAGGGCAAGAGCGGTCAGTGGCAGAATTATCTTCAGCCCTGTGATGACGCGGGATCGCAGACCGTCGCGCGGATCCATGGCCTAACCCAGACCTACGCGCAGGCAATCGTGGATATGCAAAAGACCTATGGCTGGCCCCGGTTCTGCGGGATCCACCACGAAAAGGCAGGTGATCTTGCGTTCGTTCATCACCCCGACGGCTGCCTCGGCCAGGGCATCCGGCCCGATTGTGCGTGGATTGCGGGTCATCACATCACCGGCGGTCAGGGACAACAGCCCGTCCATGTGGCGCCGCAGGTCACCGTCAGTGATGATGCCCGTCAGCCGCCCGGTGGCGTCGGTCACGCCGACCACGCCAAATCCCTTTCGGCTGATCTCGAGAAGCGTGTCGCCCATAGGGGCCGCGTCACTGACCAATGGCAAGGCGTCTTCCACATGCATCAGATCGCGCACCCTGGACAGTTGCGCCCCCAGCTTTCCACCAGGGTGAAAGTTGCGGAAATCCTCTGGCTGGAACTGCCTGTGTTCCATCAAGGCGACGGCCAGCGCGTCGCCAAGCGCCAGCGTCATCGTCGTGGATGTCGTGGGCACGACCCCGGTGCCGCAAGCCTCGGTCGCGCGGGGCAGGGTGATGGCCACATCCGATTGCTTGAGCAGGGTCGAATCTGCTCTGCTGGCCACCCCGATCATCGGTATATTGAAGCGGCGCGAATATGCGATCATGTCGGCCAGCTCGGGTGTTTCGCCCGAATTGGACAACATCAGCAACACGTCATCCGGTGTCAGCATCCCCAGGTCGCCATGGCTGGCTTCGGCAGGATGGACAAATTGGGCAGGGGTTCCGGTACTGGCCAGTGTTGCCGCGATCTTGCGCGCGACATGCCCTGACTTGCCCATACCGGACACGATCACCCGACCGCGCGCGCCCAGCATCATCTCGACGGCCTGGGCAAACTCGCCCCCAAGCCCATCAGCCAGTTGCGCCAGCCCTTCGGCTTCGGTGCGGATCACCCGGCGGGCGGTCTCCAGGAATGTCTGATGCTTGTCCATCAATGTGCAAAGATGTCCATTTCCGGCCAACCGGCCAGATCAAGTTTCGCGCGCATCGGCAGGAAATCGAAGCAGGCCTTCGCCATCCCGTCCCGACCTTCGCGGACCAGCATCGCATCAAGCGCATCCTTGAGGCGGTGCAGATAAAGCACGTCTGACGCAGCATAATCCATCTGCGCCGCGGTCAGATTGGCGGCGCCCCAGTCGCTTTGCTGCTGCTGCTTTGACACATCCACCCCCACCAGATCCTGCAACAGGTACTTCAACCCGTGCCGATCCGTGAAGGTGCGTACCAGCTTGCTGGCGATCTTGGTGCAATAGACCGGCTGCGCCAGCGCACCAAAGGCATTGTACATCGCCGCGATGTCGAACCGTCCGAAATGGAACAGCTTGAGCACGTCGGGATTTTCCAGCAGCGCGGCCAGATTGGGCGCCTGTCTCTGGCCCTGTTCGATCTGGACAATATGGCAATGGCCGTCACCACCCGACAGCTGCACCACGCACAGCCGGTCCCGGTGAGGATTCAGGCCCATGGTTTCACAATCAATTGCGACGACCGGACCCAGGTCCAGGTCGGATGGCAGATCGTTCTTGTACAGATAGTTTGTCATGTCATTCCCTTCGCGGAGGGAATGGTGCCCAGGAGAAACCGTTCCAGAGTGTTCCACTTCATCCCATCTCGTCCCATGGCGTATCTTTTTTTCGTTTTCTATCAATAACTTGCAATCAGTGTTGTCCAAGGGTATCCCATCTTAACCCAAGCGATCTCAAGCTGCCTTGGGGGACAGATTGGGGGATAGACTACATGGCAAAACTCTTCAATGCCTCGATCAAGGCAGCTGCTGATGGCAAGTTGCAGGATGGCAGAGGTTTGATCCTCGTCAAGACAGGAGAGACAGGCCGCTGGGTTTTCCGATACTCCCATCTCGGTCGGCGCCGTGAGATGGGTTTAGGTTCATGGCCTGTTGTCACACTGGGAGACGCCCGCAAGCAGAGAGACAAGTGGGCTACTATTCTCGCTTCTGGCGAGGATCCAATCGATGTCAGAGACGCCGAGAACCAGGCGAAGAAGGAGAAGTTCGAACGCGACGATCCGACATTCGCTGAATTGGTCGACCTTGTATTCGAAGCCAAGAAGGCTTCCCTGCGTGGGGATGGAACCAGAGGCAGATGGCGCAGCCCCTTGGCCCTTCACATGATCCCTGTATTTGGAAGCAAAGCAGGATCTAAAATCACTCAGCGACATCTGGTTGAGGCGCTTCGACCGATCTGGAAGACAAAGAACCCCACGGCCCAGAAGGCGATTAGAAGAACAGGTATTGTTCTCAGGTCCGCCAAGCTGATGGGGTTCCCGGTGGATCCAGATATAACAAGATCTGCAAGAGAGATATTGGGAGTGGTTCACCACAACACGCAGCACGTGCGCTCTGTACCATGGCAGGAGGTCCCGGAGCTCTACAGCAGTCTTCCTTCTTCACTTGGTGGAGAGTGCAACCGCTGGATTATACTCACTCTGGTTCGTCTAGAGGCTGCCCGTTGTGCGCTGGTCTCGGAAGTCGATTTCGAGAACCGCATCTGGACGGTCCCTGCTGAACGCATCAAGGGCCAACTGGGCAAAACTCAGGATTTCAGAGTTCCTCTTACCCAACCTCTCATCGATTTGGCGCTCGCGCGAAAGGAGATGGGGGTCGATCAGATTTTCCCAAATATCAATTTCACAGGCTCAGTCAGTAACACGGCCATCGGAAAGGCTCTAGCAACGGTGCAAGCACCCGGAAGCGCGCATGGATTCAGGACATCTTTCCGCACCTGGGTTCAGGAAACCGATGCTTGTTCGTATGACGTAGCGGAAATGGTTCTTGGGCACAGGGTTGGTGGAATTGTCGAGCGTAGCTACGCTAGGTCAGACCTCTTGGACAAGCGTAGAAAGGTCATGGAAGCATGGACGCGCTTTGTCACAAAGGGACCCGAGCTTATTAGTAATCCAGAACACTAAACGTACTTTCCGATGAGGTATCGGCGCTTGGACGCGTTTAATGAAGGGTCCGGAGCTGGCCATTTAGCATGCTAGTCGCAGTCTAGCTGGCGTTAGCAAGAAGCCGCCTTGAGGAATCACTGATCCACTTGGCTTTTCCGCATCGGGACATTGTCCGCTGAACCCACCAGAGATTGCAATTTAAGCATGTACGGACGGCGTCTGGCAGGCACGTTCTTGATGCCCAGAATATAGCTGAGAGCGAAAAGGGCTGAGAAGGCACAGAGTGCGAAAAAGGCTTTCAACGGTTCATCCCAGAGCATGACGCCAGCCACGACAGGCAAGGATGCCATCGGAAGTATAACCAGCGTAGCAAGCGGGTTTGCGATGTGGCGTTTATCTCGTCCAACCAAAGTGATCTCCAGGGCGCGCATCACAAGTTGGTGGTAATGCAAACGGTCTGGCATGTCTGTAGGCCGTCCGGCCCGACGTCTGCGATAGATTGCAAAGAAGGTGTCCGCGATGGGCCAGAAAAAGATCAGAAGTACGGCCCAGGTAGTCAAATCAGGCACGCGGATGAGTAGGGCGATCGAGAACCACGCCAGCAGGTGCCCCAAGGCATAGGCTCCAACATCCCCCAAAAATATTTTGCCCAGTGGAAAGTTGAAAATCATGAACCCTAGAAGGGCCGCCACAAGCATCAGCTTCATTTCGACGAGTGAACCATGACCTGTCTGCGATGCAATCGCCGCCAGGCCGAGGGCTGTGATTACGCCTACTCCTGAAGCCAGGCCGTTCAGGCCATCAATCAGGTTGAATGCGTTGCAGATACCGGCACAAGCGAAAATGGTGAAAAACCAGGCAAATGGTGCCCAGACCATCAAGTAATCCAGACCAGGCATATCCGTTCGTGGCAACCAGACTCCCAGCAGAATGATGGCAACTATGGAAGACAGAGCCGCAGCAAGCAGCCGCCAAACTGGCCGGATATGATAGCCAAGATCTTCCGCAAGTCCGGCTATCACCACGGGCAGAACTGAAAGGGTAAAGAGCCAGAATCTGGAGTTGATATCTGGAGGAACGAAGGCCGCAATCGGCAAAAGACATACAACGAGCGTGATCCCTCCGATTCTCGGGGTAGGGCGTTTATGCGCTGCCTGCACGGCGCCAGAATCGGCACGTCGCTCAATAAGGGGCATGTAGTAATCACGCGTGAAAATGATCAACGCGCAGACAGCTACAGAGGTTGCAAAGACGATCAGTAGATCTAGGCTAAGGTTCTGTAAGTACATGTCATCTCATACAAAAATCAAAATTTGGAAATCAAAATCATTAATCTCACTAACCTCAAGCGGAGTCACCGAACGCCGGTGGTGTCCTGAAGCTGGGTTTATTAACAGTTGTGTTAGATGCAGCCTAAGGTCGCCGCTAGACTGACTTGAACGGTAATTTCAGGCCGGGTATTTTCAACCTATGTAACGCAAACATTTTGCTTTCTGCAAGTGACAGTTGAGCGCATGTACGCCGCACTTTTTCAGGAACGGGTAGACTTTTTCGGGCGGCAGTTTGTTACTCACAAAAACCCGGTGGTTGCGCCTTGTCCTAGATCAGGTTTTTGACAGAGTTCTTTGACTCCATATCCTGGCAGTAGTTTCAATGGTCTCGGTTTCTCAGCCTTGCAGCAAAGCAGAAAACTCCCAATGACACCCGCCTTTGTACGCTCGCTACGAACCGACCGTGCGGACGGTCATTTGCCTTGATCCTTTACTTAGGTGAGTACAAAAGGTCGCTCTGGTAATCGAAAATCAATCACAGGATGTTTATGCCCTTGAACATGTGGCAGAACCATCAAGGTCTAGATGTGGGCGCGAGAAATACGTATGCCACAAACAAACAGGCGCAAAACCAACTCTTTGCCGAGGCAGGCGGATGGGTTTGAAGGAGAAGCAGATGGCCATGAAGACCCCCGTCTCGACCTCGAAACTTGATGATGACGAGATCGACATCGGTGTACTTCTTGCGCGTCTCTGGGCGGGTAAACTGTGGATTGTCCTTTTCACCACACTCGCAGCCACTGCTGGCCTGATTTTCGCTCTCGGGACGCCCCCGACATATCGGGCTGATGCGATGTTGCAGCTCGAGGAAAAGACAGGACAGCTGGCTTTGCCTGCGGCGCTGACAGAATTGACCAGCAGCGATCCGCGCAGCGTGACCGAGATCGAGATCCTGAACTCCCGTATGGTCCTCGGTCAGGCAGTTGCGGATGCCCATGTCGACTGGAACGTGACACCACGCCGTCTTCCCATGGTTCTTACCGCGCTGGCCAAGGTTGGTGCGCCGATCCCCGAAAATGATCTCCTAGCTGCCTACGTGCGCGAAGGTGAGCAGATACGTCTTGATCTCCTTGAAGTACCAGCTCGCTGGATTGGTAGGGACATTCTTCTGAAAGTCGGGCCGGATGGACGTTTCACGCTACAGTTGCCGGATGGGAGTGCCAGAGAGAGTCAGATCGACGAAACCCTGACCGAGTCTGAGCTTGGTTTTGCCCTGAGAATTGGGGTCATGGAGGCTGTCCCAGGGCGTGAGTTCATTATCCGCCACCTCAGTGAGAATGCCGCTATACGCAACCTCAGAGGGCGCCTGGCTGTTGCCGAACGTGGCCGGCAGTCCGGTATCCTAGAGTTGAGCCTGACGGGTCCTGATCTTGAGGGTACCGAGCGGACACTCAATGCGATCACACAAGCCTATTTGCGCCAGAATATCTCGCGCTCGGCTGCGGAGGCAGAAAGCAGCCTTGCCTTTGTCGAAAGTCAAATCCCGGCAGCGGAGGCAATGATCCAGACGGCTGAGCGCGCTCTTAATGATTATCGCCAACAACAGCAGGCAATCGATTTGGGGTTTGAAGGACAAAGCCTTCTGACCCAGATCAGTGGCCTCGAGGATCAGCTACAGCAGTTGGTCGGCGAAGAAGAAACGCTTGCTGAGAGGTACACGCCCAATCACCCGGCCTATCAGCAGCTTCTCAGCGAAAGAGCGCGGCTTGAGGAGCGGCTTGAGCGGCTCAGGAGTGACGTTGCAAATCTGCCCGAAACGCAGAGAGAAGTCCTCAACCTCACCCGTGATTTCGAATTGGCGCAGGAAGTTTATCTGGAGCTTCTGAACCGGGCGCAAGAACTGCGTGTCATGCGGGCCAGCACGATCGGAAACGTTCGGATCGTGGATACCGCGACAACCGACGACAGACCGGTCGCTCCACGGCGGGCCCGTATTCTGGCGCTCAGTCTCGTGCTGGGGGCCTTTGCAGGAATAGGCTTCGTTCTGATCCAGAATGCTCTGCGCAGAGGGATCCAGAGTGCCGAAGAAATCACCAGTCTTGGCCTGCCGGTTTTCGCAACGATCAATCTGAATGACAAATCCGCCAAGAACACCAAGAGAACCGGAAAGCTTCCAATCCTCTCTTTGACGGATCCGAATGACTTGACGGTTGAAGGTTTCAGATCGCTACGCACCAGCCTTCATTTCGCTATGCTGGATGCTTCGTCCCGCTCGATCACCCTGACTAGCGCGGCGCCTGAGGCAGGAAAATCCTTCACTTCGGTCAACTTGGCAGTGGTTGCGGCGCAGGCCGGACAAAGTGTCTGTCTCGTCGATGCAGACCTGCGGCGCGGTCACCTGCGGCGATATTTCGATGTTCCCAAGGCGCATCTCGGACTGGGGGATTACCTGGCAGGTCGGGCGACACTCGACGACATTATCATTCAAACAGCTGTCCCCGGCCTATGCTTCATTTCGACAGGCCGGTTCCCGCCAAACCCCTCCGAGCTTCTGATGCGCGGGCGATTCAGGGATTTGGTGACAGAACTCGATAGCCTCTTTGATGTGTCGATCTTTGACTCACCGCCGGCACTCGCGGTAACGGATCCCATTATCATCGGTAACGCGACAGGCGCGACCATCGCCGTGATCCGCTTCGACAAGACAACGGCCAATGAGATCGAGGCCGTTCAGCTCCAGCTTGAACAAGGCGGGGCAAAATTGTCGGGGGCTATCCTGAACGGTTTTGATCCCCGTCGCGTACAAGCAGGATACTCTTACGGATATAGCTACCGGTATGAATATCAGCGCAGTGAAGAGCCAGTTTCGCTTGAGCCAGAGATGCCTCAAAGAACGGTTTTCCTGCGTTCGGCGTCAGGATCCGTACCGCAAGCTTCTGAAGAGGAGGCTTCAGCACCACTTGTGCTTAATGAAGACGCCCGAGTTTCCTCAAGCCAGGCGTTTCCTTTTGTCAAAAACACCGGGCGAGGATGAGTCGAACCGCCTGAGGCGTCTGAGTTTGACTGCCTTAAACAGCCTGCGATACCCACGGCTATCAAGCTACGATCGCTTTTTCGCCGCGCGGAGAGAAGGCTTTCGTTAAGCGGCGTCTTAACTGCCCAGAAGCTGATAGGTGTTTGTTTCAGACGAGCTCGGCGCAGCGTCTGAACTCATCAGCCTTTTCAAAATACACCTTGGACAATGTGAATCCGGAAGGTCTGTCACCAGCATGGAATGGTCACAGATTGTCATCAGATTTGCCATATTTCATAGGCACTCTCGTAGAAAATGAAGATCAATTCCGAGGGGCGGCAAGACAACATGGATGTGCTTGCTGCTGCTGGATCTACGAGGCAAGGCGCAAGCTGAAATATGGTGACAGATTTCTTTGCACGTGTGGACAGTACGTCGGCAAATAACCCGGCACTGAACCTCACTGGAGAACCGGCCGTTGCAATTACGTTTCTGGCGGAAACTCCGGCGGGTGGGCTAGGTGACCTGTTGCTGGAGCAAGATCCAACCGGCGGTGCCGACGCCGATACACAAGTATCGATCAACGGGGTTAGCTACAGTTTCACTGTCGATTTTTTTGGAACTTTGCCAATTCGAAGCAATGATGGTGCAAATCAGGTCCCTGAGCAGTTTCGGGGCGAAGATGTCCTGAGGATTACAGTTCAGGATTATCCAGCCCCAGGGGCGACGACCCATCTCTCTTTCATGCCGTCACTGCAGGCCACGCAGGCAGAGATGGATGCCTTCGGCAATGGTCGGATATCTGTACAGAACCTGAGCTTTGATTTTGAGTCTATCCCCGTCTGCTTTGCGGAAGGTACAAGACTCTTGACCCCGCGCGGAGCTATAGCCGTCGAGGATTTGCGCCGAGGCGATTTGCTGCAAACTTTGGATAGCGACTTCCAGCCTATCATATGGGTCAGCAACAGCTCTCACCAATGGCCGGGTTCAGACGACAAGCACAAACCGGTTTTGATTGCCAGAGGGGCTCTTGGTGGCGGTGTGCCAATAGCTGATCTTACCGTGTCGCCACAGCACAAGATCTACTTCGACTGCACGGAGGCTTTGGAACGATTTGGCACGACACAAGTTCTGGCTCCCGCCATTGGCCTTACCAAACTCCCAAAAGTCCGACAAAAAGCAGGCGTGAAGTCAGTGACCTATTTTCACGTGCTGCTCCCGCGTCACGCCATCATTTTGGCCAACGGGGCATATTGTGAAAGCTTCTACCCCGGTCGCTCGGCTTTAAGCATGCTGAGCTGGCGCCAGAAGGCTGAGTTATTCCGTCTGTTTCCAAAGCTGCGTGAAAGCCCTGAAACAGGATATGGAGACATGGTGCGGCCCAGTCTAACGAAGCGCGAGGCTGAAACCATGTGCCAGGCTCTGCGTGACAGTCATGCACTGGGCGAAGGTTCCAGCCTGGGATCTGGCATGGGGCGTGCCAGTCTCTAACTATCCTTGACGCTTACCGATTGATCACAACGAGGTCTCCGTCAGGGACCGCCATACCAAACCATTGAACAAATGCAGATTTATCGAACTGCGCCTACAAAGCCGCTGGATCAAGCACGCCAAAAAGGATATTTCTTTCGTATGCCTGATCCGCATCTGTAGGGAATACCTCTATTGAGGTTCCTTGCCAGCGGTCGACATCTAACATCAAAACAACGCTCTCAGGATCACGGAGATCAACCGTGCTTTAATCCGGTGCTATGCCGTTTTGGTTTGGAACCAAGTCTTGTCCAGAAACGGTTTTCCCGCGCCTCTACTTATGACGCCACGCGGTAGCAACGCTCTCCCCTACATTTCGAGAATGTAAGAGGGCCAAGTCGGCTTCAGGACTGGCTCCCTCTACGTCTCTGCCCACTCAGGGAGAAAACCCACCCCATCAGGAGGTTGCAGCTATGAGCCCCGGGTGGGGCAAGCCCACTTATACACCTGTTTTCTGATACGTCAACAATAAAACAAACGTTTGTTGAATAAAGTTCCAACCCATTCTGTTGACTAAACCCTAACTCGATTTCCTCTCTCAGTTGCTAGGCTCGAAGTTCAGATGAACTTGCTTCGACATGGGCAGACAAGCTTATGAAACGGCAAAAAATTCAGCTTAGCCTGCTGAACCAGCCTAAAACCTGACTGATCTCTTCGCGAGATCGACGATCGCAGCGGTCAAATTTTCTGACGTAATTCATATACTTGAACAACTCGACTGACGGCCGGGCTATCAGTCCGCGTAACTTGCTAAATCCTGATGGTAACTTTGTGAACCAGTCCAGCAAGTTCCCGAACCGCTCTTGGAAGTTGGAAATTTGGGTTATAGTCAAACTTCCATTTTGGCCTGTTTTGGGGGGTTAGCCTTTAGGTGCTCCCCTCCGATTTTGGCCTGAATCAGCTTTTTAAGTTTTAGGTCTGAACCCAAGGCCAACTTGATCTCAAGTTGCTCCAAGTTCATCGAAAACCCAGAGAAAACAAGACTTTGAAATTGCGGGGAACTTGGGACTGTTCACGATGAAGAGCCTGATAGGCCTTAGGCCGGGTTTAGGTGGGCTTACAAGCTGCGGTCGATCAAGGTGGCCCAGCGTATGCTCAGGGATCACCCTCTGCGTGCCCTCATAGCCTCTGCTGGCTCACCGCTGGTGCCCCAGATCCCAAGGGTGGATGTGGGCTCGCCGGTCTCGGACAACGCCCTGAGCGTCATTGCTGAGGGCCGTGCGGGCTATACCATCGGGCCGGGGATGCTGTTCTCAGCGCCAGGTCTGCACCCGGTCCTTGGCATGATGTATTGAGGGGATTGCACCACATAAAAAACTCCTCGGCAGCCTGGCTCACCTTTAGATTGAATGGTAATCGAGGAATGCTACTCTGCGGGTTGTCCGGGCGGGCGGTTCGTCAGGTTGTTCAAAGGTGTTGCCTCTGCGGCCCAAAGCCTTTTCGGCAGAAAAAATGAGTTGGATCTGGATGAGAGCCCTCTTCTTCCTTTGTTTCGTCCTGCTGGTGCTCACCTTTGCGTGGATTTCTTCAGGCTGATTGCTTTAGCCAAGGAAACCCGCAGAATTTCATATGCAGATTTCAAGGCCAGGCTGATCGTCTATAATTATTCAATCGACTAGGTCTGAAGGAGCCGAGAAGACGCGCGAAAACGAGCAGCAGACGAATTGCCTACTGTTTTTGGGCCGCGCAGATGCTGCATGATTGTCTTTTCGGGCCGCTTCTGGCTGGCGAATTAAGCCGGCCTGGAGCCGATGTTCCCAGAGAGAACTTTAGATCAAAAAACGAAAGACAGATGGAAATGGCACCCACCGGTCTTTCAAAGATGATCCGTCACCGTGCTCGTATGAAGCTGCCTCGGGTCAGATCTATTGGTATCTAGGCAGAGCCGCTGCTGTGCAGGGTCATCTACCTCAATCAGCCATTGCCTTAATTCGTCGGGGTTGCTTGAACCTGTGCAATCATAGCCCGTATCTGCGATGGCGTTAGACCGAGTGGTGCATGTAGGTCCGGCCGGCCGAGTACCTGCGTCAGTGTATCCACCGTACGGGCCTTGAACGGTCCGGTCATTGTCGACGGTGGATTGTTGATGACGACCGAGGCCAAGGCCTGTGCTGCCCGCGCCTGTGTCGGCGTCACCGTATTGATAATCGTGACAGGCGGCGGTGCCGGTGGGGGGGCAGGAACGACAGGTGTGGGCGAGGCTGGCTTGGAGCCAGCAAATGCGCCTGTCGCGCCCAGCGAAATTGCAGCGGCAAAAGCCACGATGTGGAAGATGCTTTTTTGGGTCATGTCAGCGTCCAAACAGGTTGAAGGAATAGCCAAGGTCGATGCCAAACACTGCATCATCGCCCTCGTCGAGGTCACGCAGCGAGAAGTTAACGGAAGCTCCTTGAAGCGCGGAAGGGAAATAGCTGGCCCCAATAATTGGCGACTCGCCTACGACGCCTGCGCTCACGGCCCAGTCAGGTGCCAAGCTCAGGCCGAAGCCCGCGATGAGCCCGGTGTCGCCATCACGCGTCAGGCTTGAGCCTGCGCCAATTGTCGCCATGACCGGCCGACCGTTGATGCTATAAACAAAACTGGCAGTGGCAGTCCCGGACACGTCGTTGTCTTTTGAGTCACCCCATCCTTCGATGTCGGAAACAGTCACGGCAACCGAACCAGTACCTCCAGCGAAAGAAAATTGACGGTTTGCGCCCACGGTAAAGAAACCTGACTCACCGAAGTTGCGAAACGATGTGTTCACGACGCCGAACTCGAGGGCTACCGCATTGACAGGGTCGCCAAAGCCCACCGAAAAGGCTGTGGAAGCATCGAAGCGTGTGCTATCTGGGTCACCGCGCTCAGGACCATAACTTCCCGAGAAGGATAAAGAGGCGGTACCGTTCGAAAGTCCGAAGCCCGAGGGAACCGCGGCGATACCAGCCCGCCTGCGAACGTCGCTCGAAAACGTCTCTCCAGCGAGTGCAGCCTCCAGCTCCATCACAAGTGGCTCAAGCTCTGCCTCTGTCTGCGCCTGGGCGGAACACGCGAGAAAAGCTGCGGTAATCGCAGTACTTGCATACAGTTTTTTGAATACGATCATTATCTACACCTATGTCTTTCTGCTCGTTGTCATGGGCATTTGAAGTGCCGCGTTATTTGAGAATACAGTGGCACTCTGTCGGTCAAAAAATCAACCAACTTAGTCAACCTAAAAGCGAAACGTTCTGAAAATGTGTTCCCTAGGCTACCCTTTAATCGATTCGAACAGTCGGCTCTGACAGATCGTAAAACGAGCAGGCTTGCGGCGACCTTTGCATTCTAGGAGGTTGGACATTTGCTCAAGGTCAGCGTGATCGCTTTGATCCGACCGTTAAGGTTGCAGTGTGAGCCTGTATTGGCCGGCATCCCCCAACTAGCGTATCTCGTCCCGATGGCCTTTCTGTGGCCGAAGTAGAAGTTTGGCAAGAACACGTCCGACAACCAGTCCAAACAAAGCGCCGATAATATCTGCAATCAAATCACCCCAGGTTGCGGAACGGCCCACACTTGGTTGGATGACTTCGATGACGCCTCCAAACAGAATGGCGAAGACCAGCACCTGTCCTGAAAGACGAATATGAAGAAGAGCACTGGGAAAGGTCAGGGCGGCAAAGGCGATCAGATGATAGAGTTTGTCGCTATCCTTGCCGATAATCTCGGGTCCGGTCATAGGCGTCAGTGTCAGTCCTGCAATCGCGAGCGCGATGATCACGGTTGAAACCAAGGCCAATCGAAAGCGGATTTGAGCGCTACGCATATTTTCCATCAAGTTCCCGCATGTCACCGTGATACTGATTTCTGACATTGAAGCACCATCGACGTGAAAAGCGCATAGTCTGCATGTAGAAGGCAGCTATGCGGATGCCATTTTCGAGGCCGGGTTAAATCTCCCTACCCCGAAACTTTGGGCGCAGCCTTCCCCTTGTCATGATGCTTGGTTCGCGATGACAGGCTTGATTACTGAAAAATCCAGTTGATCACCCCGACGAATACAGCTGCCAACATCCAGATGATAAAGACCTCGTGCAAGGTTTGGAGGCTGGTATAGCGGACCCACAACGGGTCGGACTTGGTAAAGGCCATCAAAGTATAGACGCAAGCACCGGTTCCGGTGATGCTGCGAAATCCGAGCATTTACTAACCTCATGTTAAAAAATCATTTTTTCAAAGTCTGTCGAATAAAACGGCAAGCACTCAAACTGCGCAAATCTTACCCGAAAGTATATGCGACTTCCGGAAATGCACAACTTTATCGTGCATGTCAGGAGGAAAAACGAGTACACCGACCAAAATCTAATCGTGTACAGAGGACTCGGACCAATTCGACCGCAAGTCTTTTACGGGACCACGCATCCAGATCCACAGACTTAAGGGCCATCAAAGAATTGCGCGAATGTGGCGGGAATTGAAATTCAGAGCATCTTGCGCATTGCGCTCTTTGTCTCGGGCCCGAACCAGCGCCGGTCGCTGTCTTGCTTGAGATGTTCCATGCCAGCCTTGATCACCGCGATGGCTGGCCCGCGCATCTGGGCTTTGACCCGGGCATATGTGGCCCCCGGGATCTCGGCCAGTTCGCGGGCCTTGGCGACGGCGGCGTCCTTCACTTCCTTGGCTTCGCAGACGTAATCGATAATGCCCTCTGCAGCGGCATCGGTGGCAGACATGGGCTGCCCGGTTAGCATCAGCCGGCGCAGGCTGTTCGGGTCAAGCGTGGCCCGCGCGATCTCGAGGGGGCCCACCGGGAAATCGGCGCCCACCCGCACTTCGGCCAGGCCGAATTTCGCATTGGATCCTGACACCCTCCAATCCGCGGCCAGAACGAAGAAAAATCCACCTGCGATAGCCGATCCGGTGATAGCCGCCACCAAGGGCTTGGGAAAAGCGAATTGGGTGAGAAACCCGATATTGAGAGCATCGACGATGGCATTTTCGGCCGCACGGTCGAATGCCTGGGCCTCTCTGAGGTCAAGACCGGCAGAGTAGACCTTGAACGCGCTGCTGAGGACTACAGCGCGCACGGTCTGATCGGCGGCTAGTTCTTCTAGCGCGGATGCAAATTGCATCAGGAACGATGCGGTCAGCGCATTAACTGGCGCGCGGTTCAAAACAACCTCAACCAAGCCCTCTCCCAGGTCTTTCCGTATGATCTGAGCAGACTCTGTATCAGGCATTTGCCTCTCCCTGCGGCATGAGCGCCGCGATGACTGCGAGTGAAGAACGAGTTCAGCTTACTGTCTTTTCCAGAACTGGAAAATACTAGCCACAATTGTCGCTATGGCGTCAGCAGCTTCGGCCAGAGCCTCTTGCAATCTCTGCTGCGTCATCCCCATCAGAGAGTTGCCATTGTCGTCCATCAGATGCGCGCAACAATCTGGTTTACCAGATACACATCAGTGCCGGTCTCCGTAAGTCTCAGCCATTATTTGAGACGTAGGGCAACAGCCTGCATAACGCCCTCACACCAATCCATCGCAATCACATGGCCTTCATGGGCCTGCCAGAAGATGGGTTCGACTATTGTGGGATCAGCCACCAAGTCTTGAGCAATTCCCATGTGGAGGTCAGCTATGTTGCTCAGAACTAAGCGAGGGACAGACTCTGGGTCTCCACCGATTGCCAAGGGCATCCATTCTTCGGATGGGATGGTCACCGTGGAGCAGATGACACCATACAGAAAGCCATCCAGGTCAGCAACTATACTGGTGCAGCCGCGCTGCTAAGTAGCCTGCCCGAGGCCGACTGTGCGCCAGTTGACCTAGGCTATGATGTGGATCGCTTCCGCGATGTCTTGAAAACAAGAGCCTCAGGTTCTGCATCCCGGGCCAGTAGCCCCCCCGGCAAGCCCGTCAAGTAAGACACGTCCCGCCAAAAACGTTGCGACCGGATCGATACCATGTTCGGCCGGCCAAAGGATTGGCGGTGGGTGGCTACCCTTTACGACACTTGTCTGGAAGTCTTCCTGTCCGCTGTCGCTCTTACCTTAGCGGTCACGCTTTGGTTTGGAGGCCGGACTCTAGGCCGTTGGGCATTTTTGCAACAACCTAAAGATTAAAAATCTTTTCATATACAACCCAGAGGAATCCTTGATAGAGAATTCCTAGTAGGCACTCTCTCCTTTGAAACAAACAATTTCAATATCAATTCAATATTTAGCATCATGATTCAAGGCAAAACATATACTTTTGACATCAGACTTCCTACGAAATGGTTTCTGATTATCTCAATGATTCTTCTTATATCTTTTACCGCGGTTGAATTCGCTGCTCCAGAACTATTGGGAAAACCAGTAGCGTTCGTAGATTTCCATGTATTCCATTTAGTAGGTGATTACGTCAGTCAGGGAATTGCAGTGCAAGCCTATAACTTCGATGCTTTCCAATCGCATCAAAATATTTTGAATCCCGGCGAAGAAGGCTTCATGCCTTGGACCTATCCACCGCAGTTCAATCTTTTGATGGCAGTACTGGCTCCATTGCCGCTTTGGCTCGCTTATCTTCTGTTCACGTCATTAAGTTTGGGAGTTTTCTTGTTTGTTCTGCGCAAGCTGGATGAAGATAATTTCTTCTTGCTACTGATTTTCGTGCTTCCAGTTATTTTTGTCACAATTCGCTGCGGTCAGAATGGCTTTTTGACTGCGTCGCTGATCGGAATATTCTGCTTGCTGTTGCTTAAAAATAAGGACTCGGCCGGGCTTCCCCTTGGGTTAATGGCCATCAAGCCGCATTTGGTATTTGGAATTGCTATTCTTGTCCTATTAAGGAAAAAAGTCGGCGTACTCGCTATAGCAGTGGTTGTTACAAGCTTGGCTGCTGTATCTTCAAGCATTGTACTCGGCGAAGAAATTTGGCTCGCCTTTTTAAAGAGCGCTGCAGATTCAAGCACATTTCTAAGAGAAGCCCAGTATCCATTGTTTCGGATGACTTCGGTGTATGCTTGGATACGCAGTTGGGGTTTTGAGGCAAACGTCGCATTTGCTGCGCAAATTGTAACAGCTGTGGTTGCGATTGGTGGAGTTGTTTGGGTACATTTCAACGGTTGGGAAACTCGCCGTATACTCGGTTTAGCCGTTCTGGCGTCGCTTTCGATAAGCCCATACAAATATGACTATGACCTGTGCAGCCTCGCAATTGCGCTTGCGCTTCTGATGCCGGATATTGCGCGTTTTGCAAGTCGCAGCGAGATGATTGCGCTTGCTTGTGCATCATGGCTTGCTACGGGGTCGGGAATGATTGTTTACGCTCTACCTAAGAAGACTATTGCGAGCCTTGAAACCTGGACACAGGTCGGGGTGGTGCCGTCAGTTGGCGGAATATTTTTCCTTGGGGTTGCTGGCTTGCTGATCCGATTGGCAAAGGAAGGACAGCGTAATTCTGTTGATCACAACCTTATGGCTTCTAAGGTTTAAGGATTAGACACAGAAGCCCATTTCCCTACTGTTCGTCGTCTCACAGGCGCCATGCTTAGTTCTAGCGAAATAGGTTGCCAGTTTCGTCGTGGACGGTCAGCTTGCCAAAACTCTGGTTCAAGTATCGGCGTCCCTTCCTCGGTTTTCCCTGATCAAAGTTTCACTCGCATTGAGCTTTGAAGGGGGCGAACATAGCCGCGGAGTGACCGCCCTCTTTAACTTTGAATGAGAGCACCGACACCAATACCACCTTCTGCGCAACCGAGCGGGTGCTCTATAAATAATGTGATCGCTTGCGACATCCTCGAACCCTAACATCAATCTGGGATGCGTTGAGAACCAAACTCTGAAGCTTAACGAGCGACCGGCGGCTCCTTCTCAGGCCTTTGTCCTGTGACGAAACGCAGATATGCGGCTTCCCGATTGATGAAGGACTTTTCCTGCCCTTTCATAGGCGCGTCCTTAACCACGGTGAGACTATAGTACCCCCACTCGTGTCCGCCCAGGTGCGTCAGAAAATGTGCTGAAATCAGACTGCGCTGCTTGAACAAAGTGGCAAAAAGGAACCGGATGTCCGTTAGGTTCACGATCGACACGGACAACTGGTCGATGTTGTGTGACGTTGTTTGCAGTGCGTAATAGTTCAGTCCCGTGGAGCGCGTGTCTCTTTGCGCCATCAAAAGTGTTTTACCACTCAATATTTCAGAGGCGGTGAAATCAGGCCGTCGCTGAAGGGTTTTGGTGTCGTCCACAGCAAATGCCTCTGAGATCAAGACACGCCACCTTTGATCTGTCACTGACCAGTATTTCAAACCCTTCAGCACAGAAACCGCACCAACGCGTGTCGCGAGATCCTGCACCGTGCCGGCGTGAACAAAGCGGCTCGCCAAAACGATTACCAGTTCAGCGGATCCGTTCAGATTGCTCGGACAGGTCGCACCCAGTGACAAGGTCGCATTCTGCCAGACCTCGACCTTTGGCGGACCGTTCAGTGGGCCATAGTCGATATGAGGGACAGCGCCAGAGGTCCCGCAGGGAGGCCGCGGGCCGGAGCTTGCAGAAGAGCTTGCCGACATCAGCGAAAAGGTAACTGCAACCGCTGCAAGGATGTGAGCAGGGTTCAGCGTCAACCTGATAATCAACCCCGATCTGTTTTCTCATCTAGGTCAGACTAACAGGAATGCGGTGAGGCGTCAGCTATGCACTCGGAACGCTGGCCTAGATTTTGTGCACGACCGTCAAGAATGCCCTGCCCGGTCCACGAAACACTGAGTTTCCGGGACATGTTCCATTCGAAGACTCTGCGTGGCTCGGAAAAGTGATATTGTGGCAGAATATTGTCCAAGATTTTTCATGATACATTCCAACAGCAAGAGGCTTTCGATGCGACTGTTCCGGTGCTCTCAATGTCACCACAAGTTGAGGTACGGTGCGAGGGTATGCAGTTTCTGTTGGGAGCGCACATCGCTCCTGAACCGCCGCTCCACGCCTTTTGTCGCGCTGGTGTTGATGCTTGTAGGTGCTTGGAAAATCTAGCACCACGCTTGGGCCGCATTTCTTGCGTTGCGTGGCTGTGCATTCGCGCATCGAGGCGAGCTTGGCCCGTATGCCCTTCACCGCAGAGCGCCTGAACAAACTTGCCTGAATGGCTCTCGTCGGCACTGTTCTCCGATCCTATCCGCGCGCGTAGATATCCTCATAGCGGATGATGTCATCTTCTCCCAGTTAGATGCTTGTCTGGACCTCGATCAGTGCCATCGGGACTGCATTAAACTCCCCACGGATACCCATCTCCTGCCATCGCATTCGAAACCATATATGCTAAGGTTACGGGGAGGTGTCACTGCATGATCATGCTTTCGGTCAATGGACGGCAAGTCGAACTCGATGAAGGCTCCAGCTTGCTGGATGCGGCCAAGGCAGCAGGCGTCCATGTCCCCACCCTTTGTTATTATCCCGGTCTGCCGGCGCAAGCTGTATGCCGCATGTGCCTGGTGGAGGTTGAGGGCAATCAAAACCCTCAACCGGCTTGCAGAACCTTGGCGAAAGATGGCGATGTCGTTCAAACAGACACGGAGGCCTTGCAAACATTCAGGCGATCCAATGCGGAATGGCTGCTTGCGCGCCATCCAAATGACTGCATGCGCTGTGAGGTGAATGGTACCTGCCAGTTCCAGCGACTGGTGAATGAAAACCAGTGGGAGGAACGGTGGCCCAAGGTACCTTTGGGCCCCGCAGACTATCCACAAGAGCTGTCGACCGACCATACCTCGCCCAGTATCTGGCGCGATCTGTCGAAATGTATCGAGTGTGGCCTTTGCGCGGAAGTTTGTGGAGACGCCCGCCAGCATCTACATGTTATCGGCTTTGGCGAGAGGGGGTTCGATCGCCGCCCCGTGACCGTCTTTGACGAGCCCTTGAGTGAGACCAATTGTATTTCCTGCGGTCAATGCACGCTGGTCTGTCCGGTTGGTGCTCTGATCGAAACCCCGCACTGGCATGACGTGCTGCACACGCTTGACTCGCGCCGACGGGTTTCTGTTGTCCAAGTTGCCCCCGCGACCCGTGTGGCCATAAGCGAAGAGTTCGGCTTGAAGCCCGGAACCGTTAGCACAGGCCGATTGATCAATGCGCTGCGGCAGCTTGGTTTCGACTATGTCTTCGACACGAACTTTGCTGCCGATCTCACGATCATGGAGGAAGGCTCCGAACTGCTGGCACGTGTTGAGGCCGCGACAAGACTCCCGCTGTTCACATCCTGCTGTCCAGGCTGGGTAAATTGGGTTGAGCTGAACCGACCCGATCTTCTGCCGAATTTGAGTACGACAAAGTCACCCCAACAAATGCACGGCGCAATCGCCAAGCGAAGCGCCTTCGCGCAGTCTCTGGGACCTGAATTTGCCGAGGGTAGAGCGGAGCCTTACGTCGTCAGCGTCATGCCCTGCACTGCCAAGAAGGACGAGGCCGTACGCCCCGGCATGGCGGGCGATGTGGATCACGTGCTCACGACACGGGAGCTAGCCAGAATGATCCGATCCAGGGGGATTGCGTTTGGCGCGCTCTCCGAAGATGGCCAGTTTGACAGTCCGCTTGGAGAAAGCACGGGTGCGGCCCAGATCTTCGGTGCGTCTGGAGGCGTCATGGAAGCCATGGTGCGCACAGCTTCGCACCTCAAAGGGACAGAAGACGCGCCCTCTCTGGAGTGGGAGGTACTGCGAGGCGTCCGTGAGGGAATAAAAACAGCAACCATCCCAGGCATCGGCACTGTTGCCGTGTGTAACGGCATTGCTGCGGCTCAGCGCATGCTGGAGGAGGAAGAGTGGCGAGATGATTTCGTCGCCATTGAAGTCATGGCCTGCGTCGGCGGCTGTCTGGGGGGAGGTGGCGAACCGAAGTCCATGGATCCCGACATTCTCCAAAAACGGGCAGAGGCGATTTACAGTATAGACGCGCAGGCGCCACGCCGCCGCTCCTACGAGAATGAGGATGTTCAGGCATTATACGCATCAGAGCTGGCCGCGCCGAATTCTCCCGCGGCAGAAGAATTGCTCCACACCCATTACGCTGCCAGGCACTCTGAGCGATCAATTCTGATGCGATTTCTTGACTCCGTGGATAGGCGGGACGGCGCTGCCGCCGCGAGGCTCTTTCATCCGGGCGGCGTTTGGTCCACCGCTTCTGCGTTTGGCGAGATCAAAGGTATTGAAGAAATCGAGGCGTTCATCAACTTCACCTTACCGCCACGGATGTATGGTGTGAACTATGCCAGGCACAAGATGGAGTCCGCATCGGACATCGATGACCTCACGGTTCTGACGCCTGACGGTAACCGCTGCAGCTTTCACCTGGAGCTTTGCGCTTTGGACGGCGGACGCAAATCAAGGATGGTAATCAAAAGTCTCACGCGCAGCTTGCTTTGAAGGTGTCGAGCATAGCTGTGTCCGTTGTCAGAGTTCATCGCCCCTGGCCGCGGCGCGGCAAAAGGCAACGATGATAAAAAGTGATAACAGAAAGTACACCATCAGTGCTGCTACGCCCAAGCTCATTGCCTTTACCTCTCTCAAGCTTCCGGGGCTTCTTGGTCCCCTTCCGATCGCTCCAGTCGCAAGTTTCGCACTATGCGCGAAGCCTTTATGCGACCGTCCACCAGACATTCTTGAGGCCGTTTTTCAGGATGATTGAGGCAATTTTGAGGCGAGCCACCGACTTGAGGCTATTGTTGGGAGCATTGAGTCAGGGTGCCGTATTCGCAGGTATCGGACCGAAAGGATCAGAGGATCAAGAAAACTTCCTAGCGAAAAGCCTTCAATCGCAACCACTCGGTGCCGAGACTACGATTCGATTAATGCAGTTTCTCGTCAAATTCATTCAGCTCCACTGCCTCAGCATCCAGCGCTTCCACCAAAACCACAGCAGGCGCGCCGGGGGTGAAAACAGTCTGGGCAGTAGGAGGGGTATCTTCTGCGCTGCGTTCCACCCGCAACTCGCGATAGGCTGTGTACATGCCGCTCGTTACGATCAGCACCATGCCCATAAAAGTGGTGTAGGGGGGTATTTCGCCCCAAAGCAGGTAACCTAGGATAGCCGCCAGAGGAAGGTAGCTATAGTCGAAGGGCGCAATCACGCTCGCACTGGCGATCTGATAAGCACGGGAGACAAGGGTATAGGCAACCGTTCCAATCGTTCCCAGCAAGGCTAGCATTGCAAGGCCATCGGCATTTGGTACTGGCCAGTTCATGCGCAAGTGGTTCAGCTCCGGAGTGATCACAATCACCTGCGTCACGGCAAACCCCAACGGAACGATCAGCAAACCCGAAAATGAAATCGTGTAGAGACCTATGACCAGCGATGTGTCCTGCTCTCCGATCTTGCGGACGATAATCTGGCTGATTGCATAAGTGAGGGCGCATAAGAGCGGAAGAATTGAAATCCAGCCAAAATTTCCGCCTGTCGGGTTCATTGCGATGACAACTCCTGCAAACCCCACCAGCAGCGCAGCGATGCGGTGCAGCCCAATCTTTTCCTGCAGGAACACCGATGCAAGTGTCGCGGTCATCAGGGGGGCGGCGAAGAACAGCGTCGTGACTTCAGCCAGACCCATGAAAGGAAAGGCTGCATAGAACATCGCGAATCCGGAAGCGAAGAGCAGCGCCCGTGCCAGATACCAGGGCCAGAGCGGGGTTAGAATACGATGCGGTGCGCCCAACCAGAGGACAAGCGGTAGCAGCGTTATCAAGGCGACGATGGAGCGGACGAAGATAAGCATCCACACCGGGTAGATTGGCAACATGCCTTTCATCAGAATGTCCTGCCCGACAAACAGGACCATGCCGGCAATCACGCATGCAATCCCCTGAAGCGTGCGGGACAGCAGCGGTTCACCTGAATGTGTTGAGACAGTCATGAGCGTAGCTTGCCCGTTTCAGGAGATTCCTCCCGTCACACAGCGACCCAAATGTCGGTTTCAATCAGGGTCCCATGACTAAGATCGCCGCTTCCGGAATTCGCTCATTCAAGCTCGGAGCAGTGACTGAATGTTGTGAACCGAGGCCGGTCAACTCAGGCCTCTCAGTTGCAGGTGGTGTTGATCCTGCAATGACCGTGAAATCCATGATAGGATTCATCTGGTGAGCGCAATGGGAAGAGGAAATCACCGTGTCAGAAGATACTGATCTTGTTGAGGATATGCTTCGCTCATTATCGCAGGGTCATCAGATCCCTCTTCTGACGTCCCGTCCAGGTGGATTGTCGATGTCGGAGGCCTATCGCCTCAGTGCACAGATCACTGACGCCCGCACGCGGCGAGGCGAGAAGCCCGTTGGTCGCAAGATCGGTTTCACGAACAAAACAATCTGGACCGATTTCAATGTCTCTGCCCCAATGTGTGGGACGATGTACGACAGTACCGTCAGGCCGTTGGATGGATCTTACCAGGTGGCCGCACGTCTCGAGCCGCGCATCGAGCCTGAAATCGCCTTTCGCCTTTCAGCGGTGCCTCAACCAGGCATGTCGCCCAAAGAGCTTATCGCGTGCGTCTCTGACGTCTGTGCCGGTTTCGAAATGGTGCAATCCTTTTTTGCCAACTGGGCGTTCCAAGCGGCCGACACAGTTGCTGCCTTCGGCCTGCACGGAGCGTTACTGCACGGGCCGCTGCATCCAGTGGCAGCGGCGGACCGAAAGGAGTGGGTCGCGCGATTGGCCGAGTTCCGCACAACACTTCACCGAAATGGGGAGGTTGTTGACGAAGGGCACGCCAGCAACGTTCTTGGTGGGGGTCCGCTTGTTGCTTTGGGTTATTTGGTAGACCTCATTACGCGCGAGCCACAGATAGCGCCTCTTCTTGAGGGAGACATCATCACAACGGGCACCCTGACACGCGCATTACCCGTCGGGCCGGGTGAAACCTGGCATGCCAGCTTTGATGGCCTGCCATTGGATCCGATCGAAGTCAGTCTGGTTTAGGCCTCTTGTGCCCCAGGTTCCGTTTGCGCGGCCCCTCGCTGAAACACCACCGATACCCTGCTCAGCACATCTGTGGGTTCAGAGTGAAGAACCGGGAGAGTAGTTCATCCTGCGGTCGCTTGGTCATCTCTTTCTCCGGCTTAACATGCAGTCAATGGCGCGGCAGGCCGCGTTCCTTATTGAAATTCTTGCCAAGGATCGACCGGAGGAACTGCATGAAGCCTATGACGATGCTCTGGCGCTGGGACCACGTTGGCGTGCGAGCATGCAAGCGAGCCTGGCCCGAATGCCTCTCACGGCAGAAGTCTGAACGACCTTACTTGAACGGCTCTCGTCGGCATTTTTTCCGCAATCCCTTCCGCCCGAAAGAGGCGAAGGCCCTGAGGGATCTTATCCTGCATCCGAGTCGCGACAGGGCAGGAATATGGCAGGGCTCGGAAGAACACGCAAAAAACAGCGTCTTAGATCGAGAAGGACAGCGGGTCAGAGCGTGGCGCCGCATTATCCTTTGATCCAGCCTTTTGGCGACAGGATCAGGTGCTGTATCAAGGAGCGACAGTACGCTGCCTCTACAACTGCCATCACATGCGCTCTACTTGGGAATTGACTAATGAGTTCACACACCCGCAACAACTACATCAATTTATGGCCGACAAAGCGTAACGCCCAACTGATGGAAACCGACCACTGTTTCGCTTAGGTGAACAAAAACTTCGTATTGTTTTGAATTATGAAATAAAATTGTGGCATTTTCGTGGTATCGTTATCGAGCCTCGCACTGTAGCGATGCGCTAATTTATTATTAGGGGGAAACATGAAGACTCTACATGAAATTTCTTTTGTCGCACTGGCAGCAATGACATTGACAGTTGCGACGCCCGCTTTGGCGGAAGACGGCGGTGATCCGGTATGTATTTTTATAACAACGGATTGCCCTCCCAATGACGAGGGTCCGGTCAAGGGTAACAATGGATGGGGCAACGGCGACCAACCCGCTCCGGGCGGATCGTTTCCAAACAACAACGCTGAGAACAACAGCGGCTCTGCCACCAACTTCCCCCCCGCTGTCGCAGGCAAAGGCCCTTTCGCTCCCGACTGACAGTCGCTCAGCGCTGATGACGGGGCGGCTGCAGAAGTCGCCCCTACTTATCTCTTGACGACTTGTCTGTCAGCAGATGGACCGACCCGTCCAGTTTGTGAGGCGACTTTACCTGAGGGTAGCGTGGCAAGACAGTCCCACTCTGTTTCACCACAATGCCAATACCCGTGTTGCGAAACGCGTATGAGGCCTGTCTTGAGCCGCGCAGTAGGGTCGGGCTCGCATTGATTATTCGGTTCTCAGTGCCTCCACAGGCTCCAGCCGCGCCGCCTTTCGAGCGGGATACCAACCGAAAAACATCCCGATCCCCCCTGCAAAGAACATAGCTAACAGCACCGCATCCAACCCGACAAAGATCGGCCAGCCTGCAAGATCCGCGATCAGGATTGCCGCGCCGACGCCGAGTGCCAGCCCGATGATGCCGCCCAGCAGACACAGGGTGATCGCCTCCATCAGAAATTGATTGCGCACGTCACGCCGCCGTGCACCAAGCGCAAGGCGCAGGCCGATTTCGCGTGTGCGTTCGGTGACCGAAACCAGCATGATGTTCATGATCGATATGCCCCCGACGATCAACGAAACAGAGGCCACGGCGGCAAGCAGCCAGGCGAAAGTGCGCGTCGAAGCATGCTGCAGTGCCATAGTCTCTGATGGGATCGTAACCGTGAAATCGTTTTCTTGACCCATGCTCAGCCGATGGCGCTGGCGCAGCAGGGCTTCAATCTCGTCGCGGGCATGCTCCATCGCACCGTCGGAAATCGCTGTGACAAGGATATATCCTACCGCATCACGATTCACATTGCTGGCACTGCCGATCAGGCGCTGTTTGGCCGTCGAGATTGGCACGAAAACGATGTCGTCTTGATCGCGCCCCGCACCAGAAACGCCTTTAGCAGCAAGCACGCCAACCACTTCGAACGGCGTGTTCAGAACCCGTATCTCCTGCCCCACCGGATCTTTTTCGCCAAAGAGTTCCCTTGCAACCGTCGCTCCAATTAACGCAGCGCGCCCCGCCCGCTCTTCTTCGCCAGGGCTGAAGTATCGCCCCGCCGCCAGCGGCCATTCGCGGATCATGAACATCTGGGCTGTGGTTCCATTCACCGTCGTGTTCCAGTTCCGGTTACCGCTGACGATCTGGACCGATCCCCTTACGGACGGCGCACTGGCCCGGACAGACTGCAGCTGCGCGATTGCATCGGCGTCGCTTTCTGTCAACGTGTGCCGTGACCCTGCGGCCGAACGTGCTCCACCTTCGCGCGTCGTGTAGGGTTGGACCATGAGGACATTCGCCCCCAGCGTACGGATCTGTTCGGCAATCTGCGTCTGCGCGCCGGAGCCAACTGCCACCATCGTGATGACCGATGCCACGCCGACGATGATGCCCAGCATCGTTAGAAAGCTTCTCAGCTTGTTGGCGCGCAGTGCACGCCAAGCTGTGCGGAAGCTCTCGATCCAGTTCATTGCTGCGTCTTTGATAAAGCGTGAGGCATGGCACCAGACAGCTTGTCGGCGGGCGCAGGCTTCGCGTCATCGGTGCATTGCGGCGCGGCGCGCGTATCACTGAGAACCTTTCCATCCTTCAGTTTGATGATCCTTGCGGCGTGTCGGGCGATATTTTCGTCATGTGTAATCATGATCACGGTGCGACCTGCGATGTGCAGCCGCTTAAAAAGATCGAGGATCTCAGTTCCGGTTCGGCTGTCGAGTGCTCCGGTCGGTTCGTCGGCGAGAATCAGAGCCGGGTTGGACACCAGCGCGCGCGCAATCGCAACACGTTGTTGCTCGCCGCCGGAGAGTTCGGTCGGCCCGTGATCGCAGCGATGTGAGAGCCCAACAGCCTGCAGCGCAGCCCGAGACCGCTGCAATCGGTGCTTTCGACCAACCCCACTATATATGAGTGGTATCTCGACATTCTCCAAAGCGGAATGTCGTGGTAACAAATTGTACCCCTGAAAAACGAAGCCGATATCACGGTTGCGGCTCGCGGCCAGCTGGTCGTGAGAGAGGCTACCAACGTCCCGACCGTTGAAGATCAATTGTCCCGATGTGGGGCGATCTAGAAGCCCCAGCAAATTCATCAGTGTGGACTTACCGGACCCTGATGGACCCATGATCGCGACGAACTCACCCGCGTCAATCTCAAATGAGACCTGATCGAGAGCGGTGACGGCAATGTCTCCCTGGCCGTAGCGTCTTGTTATTGCATTTGCTTCAATCAGCATTGCATCAAAATCCAAATCGGATTCCGAAGAGTTCTCTCGGTTTGGATACGGGAACTTCTCCCACGATGACCTCATCGCCTTCCGATAGTGCTCCTCCCAAAACCGCGGCGTAGGCGCCATCGTTCTCGCCCAACTCCACAGCAGCGGGCAGCAGGGCCCCTCTGTCGCCTAAAACCCAGACCAGCGTCGGACCTCCATCTGTATAGTCACCGGCTTCCAATGCAGTCTTAGAAAGCTGTCGCGCTAGCTCTGCAGGAGGTGTGAAACGCAAGCCAGCCATGGGAAGCTTAAGAACATCTTCGATTTCCTGCACTGTAATGCGGACAGTTGCCGTCATACCAGGAAGCAAAAGCGCCCTCTGGTTCTCGGTGGCCAGTACGACTGTGTAAGTGACCACGTTCTGAATCACCTGCGGGGCCTTGCGTAATCCAGTTACGGTCGCCTCGAAATGCTGCGCCGGATGGGCATCAACGCTGAAACTCGCACGCTGACCGACGACGATCTTGCCAATGTCGGCTTCGTCGATCCTCGCGTGGATTTCCATATTTTGCAGGTTCCCGGCAATCGTAAAGAGAGTGGGAGCTTCAAGGCTTGCGGCCACCGTCTGACCTTCGTTGATATTACGGCCGACGATGACACCGTCTACTGGCGATCGGATCGTTGTTCGCGCCAAGTCGATCTCAACGGATTTTTGCACTGCCTGTCTCTGGGGAACACTGGTGAGTGCATTGTCAAGTTCCGCCTCTGCGCGTTGAATATCGATCATCGCGCCCGCGACCAAGTGTTCATGTGCGGCCGCGATCGCTTCTGCTTCGCGCAGGCTGGCAGAAGCTTGTTCCCATGCCGACGTGGCCTCTTCTTGCTGCTGCGTAGACCCGGATCCACGATCAAGTAGGGTTCGAACACGCTGTAAGGCTTTGTGTGCTGCATCCGCACGAGCTCGAGCGTTATCAACTCGCGCTTGGAGAACATGGCGCTGCGACTTGGCGTTTTGTTCGTCAACCTGCGCGCGCTCCAGTCGCGCGCGTTGAATATCGACGTTAGCCTGCGCCATCGCCGTTGCCGCCACAGCTTCCGCAAGACGCGCTTCATATGATTTGGTATCGAGCTGCGCGAGCGGCTGGTTCTTGCTAACCTCGTCATTGAAATCTGCAAAAAGTTCAGCAATCTGCCCGGAAAGCTGAGTCCCAACTTGCACTGTTACAAGAGCCTGCAAGGTTCCTGTCGCAGTCACGACCTGACGTATCGAGCCACGTTCAACGCGCTCTGAAATAAACTGTATGCCTGACTGCCCTGCCTCGCTCTGTTCTGAGACAAGCCAAGACTTGGCCCAATCGCGAGTACCCTCCCCGAGGCCCGCTGGCGGCCCGACCACGACATAGCCGGATACGACCAGAATAACGAAACCAAGCAGCAGTGTTACGAGTTTGCCCATTCTTTTATGTTGCCCTTAACGCCGGGCAATTCAAGAATATTAGAACCGGAATGGAAGCATGAGGAGTCAAAGTCGAGCGGCGCTGCCGAGCACGCGACCCATGACCGAGATAGCCAATCCTGTTTGATTTGACACACAGGTGTGCATCAAAAATAAATTTGCTGCATACATATTCCAAGGCCAGAGCGCTTTGCGATCCACAAGCTTATCGTCGCGGATCGTCGTCGTGGTGGACCTGATCAAGCAAAAGCGCGCAAAGATCGCGATCAAGCCGCGTTCCTTTGGACTGGCCCGGCTTTTGTGGAGAGCGTTTAGGTCACTTCCCGTGCCTTTCGCTCGAAGGCTCAGGCCCGCTCGAGAAGCGCGAAATAGGCCTCTCCGATTCGATCCCAAGTATAGCGGCGGCGCGCAATCTCCTGCATGTCGTTTCCTATGCGCGCGGCCGCTGTAGGAGTGAGGGCTCGGACCAATGCTTTTAACTCCTCGGGGGTGTCAAAGAAGAGGGCTTTTTCTTCGGTGCTATACCTGTTGAAGGCGCAGCCGTGCGCTAGCACGGGGACGCCAAAGTGCATCATTTCAACAAGCGAGGGGTTCGTTCCCCCAGCGGAATGTCCATGGATATAGATCGAGGCGCGGCGACGCAGCGCGTAAAGCGTATCGGGATCGTAGAGTGGGTCCAAAAGGTACAGATTAGGCGTCGCCGCATAGCGCGCCTTCATCTCACGCCCGTAGGCGCTGTTGGACCAGTTTCCGACGAAGACCAGGGGGATCTCGAGGCCGGAGAAAGCCTCCAGAATGGTATGAACATTGTTTTCTGGTTCAATCCGGCACAACGCGAGAGCGTAGGTTTCCGGTAGTCCCTTCGGAGTCGTACCTTCGCCAGTATGGGCTAATGCGTGATCGCCCCCATACGCGATGACATGGCAATCGGCGCCATATGTACCGCGCACGTGGTCGGCGATGGCTTGGTTGTCAGCGATGACCTCATGCGAGAAGCGCACCGCCGCCCATTCGGAGGCGCGCAGAATGATCCGAGCGAGGCCCTTCCACTTTTCGCGCTTCCACTCGATGCCGTCTATGTTGGTCACAATTCGCGCCCGCCGCCCGACCAGCCGGATCAGCGGCAACGCCAGCGCACCCGAGACACCTAACAGTACGATGCGATCATGCCCACTGCGCACTGCCTGCCAAAGACTGACCGCGTCGTAAGGGATGCTCTGTACGCCGTTTGCGCGCAGCCCGACATAGCGCAGCTCGGCGCTTTCGAAGCGAGGCGGGTGGCTCGCATTGTCCTTGCCTGAACACCAGACCGTAAGACCCCTCTGGCAGCCGGTGCGGGTGTGGTAACGGACAAGGTTCTCAGCAAGCGTTTCGAAGCCGCCATAGCGACCGGGAACGCCAACTGTGCCCAAAATCGCGACCTTCATCACTCAGTGCTCTCTTTCCGAACCCTGTCGATGACGGCACGCAGGAGATCAGCATAGGTGTTAAAACTGAAATCAGCTGCACGTTTGCGGGCGGCTTGGGATAAGCGCAAGGCGTTGCTCGCGTCATCAGCAATAGAGAGTACGGCCTCCTTCAGCGCTGCACCATCACGAGAATCGATGCAGTATCCCTCTTGCCCATGGGTAATGATTTCGGTCGGCCCGCCTACCGGTGGCGCTATGACTGGAATGCCGAATGTCATCGCCTCTGCCAATGTAAGGCCGAAGGTCTCGATCCATTGATCAACCCGGGACAGGTTCAGGACCACATCTGCCGTCTCATAGAACTGAGCTGGGTCATCCGTGCGTGGATGCACCGTAATGTTTCTGGCGTCAGAGTGCTGCGCGGTAAAGATTTCAGATTCTGATTGGTCGGCATTCAAAACAAGGGTGAAGGTGATGTCCTGGCGGTCTGATAAGTCTCGGGCCAACATCATGAATTCTTCGACCCCCTTGTAGCCGCGCGGGGATGCCAGCATCAGTACGTTGAACGCCCCGGACCGGCGTGGAGCATATTCCGTAGCGCGACTGGCGATGGAGGGGCTCACAGGGTTCAGAATGATCTCTGTCGGCGGTCCATGAATCGGCAGTCGCGCCCTATGGTCGCGGGAGACGTAGATCAGCTGGCTTGCGCAGCGCGCCGCGCAGTTCTTCAGGAAGCCCCGCAGCGGGCTGGGAGTGACGGAGACTTCATGTACATGGACGACCACCGGCCGACTGGTGCGCTTGCCCCAGAGCATGGCTCCAAACGGCAGGAGTGTGTTAACAAAAACGATTGCATCGTCTGATATGTCTTCTGCTCGTGACAGTGCCCGGTAAAGCGCGACTTGGCTGGCGAAATAGGTGAAGAGGGTGACGATGCGGTGCCGACCGCGGCGATACCAGTAGCGCCGGGTTGGCACCCCGGCGTCTTCAAGTACGCCGCGCCCCTGTGAACCTACGAAGAGCAGCCCTTGCTTACGTGCATCCAGGGCATCCAAGGTCGAGCGCAGAACCGTGGGACTACCCGAGCGATCGTTTAACAGGTGGCAAAAAATGATCATGAGGAAGGCTTTTCTCCGCTCATGAGCAGATCTTTGTAGCAGGTGTCGATCGTTTCTGACACGCGCTCCCATGTGAATTTTGCTTCGACATGCGCGAGCGCCTTGGCCGCCAAGTCCGCGCGCAGGGATGGGCTTTCAGCAAGATCAACTAACCCAAGCGCAAGTCCATCGCGAGCGTTCGCATGGCCATCGGGCTGAATCTTGATGCCACATTCGTCGCCGACGATCATGTCCGGACCGTTTACCTTGAGACAGACAATAGGCAGGTGGTTGGCGATTGCCTCGAAAAACGCCCAAGTGCCGCCTTCTTTCATCGTGGTCGAAAAGTAGATGTCGGCACCACGCAGGGCTTCATAAACCTCTTCCGATGATTTCTTGCCTACGAACTCGACTTCTTCGAGACCCAGTCGATCGCGCATTGCTTCAAGTCTTGCGCGTTCGGGCCCGTCCCCAATAACGGTCACACGAAACGGTCGCTGCCAGGTCGACTTAAACGCGTCCAAAGCTTCTAGAAACAACGGGTTGAATTTGCTGGTGATCAGTCGTCCGACCGACACGATCTGCAATTCCTCGTTAGATCTGGTTGGAGGACGTTCCGGTAGCATTTCCGGCCCGATAGCCGTTTCTAGTAAAAGCGATGTCCTGTGGTGATACCGTCGCGGGATCATGTCCAGCGTTTCGCCAGTACGGGCAAATATCTGCGAAGCACGCGAAAGGTTGGCCAGAAAGACTGGATTGAGCGGCATGAGTTTCTGCACAAGGCGTCGGGAAAGAATTTTTGCCTGCCCGGTCGCGCTGAACGCCTGACGCAGGGAAACCGGAATACGCTCGCCACCACCAACCGGCCCAAGGGCGTATGGTGTATTCATGAGAAATCCGAACTGCGGCCACAGCATGGTACCGAAAGTCAGGAAATGCGTAATCTGCCAGCGCCCACCCCGGTTCATCCGGCGACAGCGGAGCGTCGCCAGTAGCGTCCAGAGAGCGTAGTACAGGTAAACGCCCCGCTCGCCTTTCTTGTACCAGGAGAGCCAGGCCGGGAGGTCATAGTAAATGAACTCGGGAAACGGGCCTTCTTCGCGCGCTTCGACAATCCAATTCTCTATATAGGGACGATGACTTTCGCGGGTCAGAACCGTTACGTCGTGACGGGTTTGGATCAGCTTTGACCAATGCCACCCCACCTGTCGTTCGGAACTTTCGCCCGGACGACAGGCATAGGCGATGATCAAGACCTTCGCGCGCCGGGCACTCATTTGGCTCCGCCGCTGGTCTGGGTGCCGCTGCGGGCGATGGCGCGGGCGGTCTTGGCGGCTTGCACCCGCACGATGGCCTCTATCGCCCCGGCGTCATCGGCGAAGCACGTGGACGGGATCCCGAGGTCGGGCTGGGCTGAGTCTCCGTCACGGCAGAGAACCTGGTCCACCAGTCCCAGTCGGCCGAGCCATTTTGCCAGAACCCGACCCTTCGGGTGATGGGCCCCGGCTAGGATAATGATCAACCCCTTGCGCCGTTTGAGTAGGGCCAACTTGACGGGCAGCGCGGCCAAGGTACTGCTTTCCAGGAACAGGCGTCGGTGAAATACCAGCTCGAGCGTTTCCAGCGCTGCGGTGCCGATGCTTTCGCGTGGCGCAGCCAAAACGACCAACTGGCCGGTCTCGTCTCGCAATCGCACGGCAATTCGCCGGATCTGCAGCGACAAGTTTGCGATCCGTTCCGGTAGGGAAAGGTTGCCGGATGCGGTGGCGCGCAGCTGCGCCCAATCCTGCGCTCGCCGGGTCGCGACTATGTCGACCTCGCCACGGGCCGCAGCCTCCAGCGTCGTCCGCATCCAACCGTAATGCGCCGGCAACCAATCGGTTGCGGTGATACGCCCACACAGCTCGGCTATTCGCGAGCAGTGGCGTTCTGACCAGTCATCTTTGAAAAGGCGCCGCATGGCGGTGAAGATCAGCTCGACCTCAGGTCTCGGTACGAAAAAATTGCGCAGCACCTGCCGCCCGGCAACCAGTTCCTCGTGCGGGATCAGCGCGGGGCAGCCTTTAGTTGAAAACGCTGTGAAGAAATCCAGCTGGACAAATTCCCGCGCGCCTTCGGGACCGGTGGCCAAGATGTAGGCGCATTTCATGTTACCGTGCCAAAGCTTCTGGACAATGTGTGCCCCTGTCTGCCCGGCAAAATCGACCACGAAGGAGTCTAGGCGCTTGAACAAGTCGGGCGGGATCGAGAAATCAATATCCGAGGGAATAATCTGGGGCAGGTCCTCGTAATTGTTCATTACCACCCATGCTACCCCCTGCGCGTTCATGTGGTCGAAGAATGCCGAAACCAGTTGCGAGCGCGACCCAAGCGAGTCTCTAGCAACGTCCTCCTCGGTGCGTACTACTTCGGCGATGTCATTCATTTCAATTCTCCCGAGAGGAGGTATGTTCATCAGGCGTTTTTCGCATTCGCAGCAGTCGGGCAGGCACCCCGCCGATGATAGCGTAGTCGGGGAAGCTGCTATTGACGATGCTACCTGCTGCGACCACGCACCCGCGCCCTAGGCTGACTCCGTCGAGAATGGTTACCTTGGCTCCAATCCAGCAATCCGGTCCTATCTCTACGCCAGCCCGGGTGACACCCTGTTCCCGGATGGTACGATCTGAATCAGCGAAGACATGGTTTTCCGGATGGATGCTAAAATACTGTCCCACGATGGTGTCGGAACCTATGTGCACACCACCCGCGCCGCCGATATAGGCGAATTCGCTGATGCCAACGTTGTCGCCAATGGTGATCCCCCGACCCAGGTCGCTGAGTGTGCCGCTAGCGATCATCCGGGAAAATGCCCCAAGCTTGAAGTTGCGCCCAACTTTGATTCCCTCCCTAGAAGTGCATTCGATACGGCTGTAGGCCCCGATCCGCACCAGACCACCTCCGGTTCTTAAGTTCGCCAGATCACTGATGCGAGCGCCCGGCTCAAGAACCAACCTACGGCGGGCAACTATTAACCCGCGTGCCAACCCTGTCGCCAAAGACAGCATACGCGTGACCAGCACTGCCAGAGGGATATTGGGGTCGAGCGTGATAGGACGTTTGAGCACGCGTTCCAGAAACGAAACTAAGAAGGTGGCTCTGAGGGTCATAAGGTATCCCACCTTCCGAGTTTGCGGTGATGCTCCTTACCAAATGCAGTGGTCAGACATCGCCTGCATTGATCACCAGGAAAATACAGCCGGATCAGAAAGAGAATTTGTGTGGAATGCTTCAGAAAAGGTGACACCGGCTTACCTACGAACTATTCTGAATAATAGAAAGTATCTGAGACCAAGCTTTTAGTTGCCATGCTGCCTGTGGGTGCAAGCTGACTTGGCGGTCGTATAATTCAGTATAGTAGAGGCTCTGATAGGCGACGTACAAGCCAACGTGCTGCCACCAGCCATACTCTGGCGGGTGCGCACCAATTTTCCGAGCAACCTCTTGCAGTTTCCTTACCATGACATCTGACGAATTCCGCTCAACAAGAATATCGTGCGAAACGATGTAGTGAACTAGGTCGAACCAGCGTGGCTTTAGGCCAAAAAATTCCCAATCGATAATCCGCGCAGTCCCATCAGCCGCCCGCAACACGTTCCATCGGGTAAAGTCGCCGTGTGCCATGTAACAAGGCACCGCTAGATCTTGCGGCAACCCATCCAGGAAACCTTTTGCCTGATGGCACGCCTTCTCCAAAGCTGCTGTCGTTTCTGCATCGTGCGTGGATTGCCGACCCTTGAGACCATCCGGCCACTCTGCCCTCAACGCGCGAAGCTGTCGCGTGATGGCCGAGCGCCGTTCCAGCATATCATGGATGCGGGAAAGCTCGTGAACATCGAGAGTAGCATAAATGACGCCATCCGTTTCGAGATCCTCGACGGCGAGATGCCCAGCAATCCGAGTTGCGGCCGGCACTAGGGAGGCGAGATCCGGGTCGCTTGCCAGCGCTTCAAGCGCATCGGCTTCCCTTGCGACCAAGGCGGCGCTCTCTGGTCCCAGCGGTATTTTCACGAACACGGAGCGATCCGGACGAGCAGCATAAACCACGATCTTGCGGTTGGGGCCAGATGTACCAAGAAATATGCCCAGCCGGTCAAACTCGGCGCGCAACTGTGCATAAGGCGAGTTTGGGGATACGGCTAAGCTTTCTAGTCTGTGCGGGAAATGCAGACCGAAAGCACCGAGTGTCCAGGCGGCATGATGGATAAGGCGGGCGCGGAAGTTTGCGCGAGGCCAAGTCTTGAGATGCCAAGGGTGTCGCTGCGTCGCTTCAAGCATCCAGCGTTCCGTCCCGGTCCTTGGAAAGACACGAAAGCCCAGATTTTCTGCCCTCGCAGCATCTTGGGGGCCGAAAAGGGGCGATACATCGATCACGATAGCGCCTCCAGTTTGGCCAGAACCGCTGAGACGGCTGCATCGGGCGTAGTCGTGTTGTGGACGATCAGACCCCTCGGCGCTATGTCTGCGAGTTCCTCGTAAGCGATAACTTGTCTGACAGTCTCCTCGGCCGGAACCTCCTGCTTGCGCGACTGAATTAGATCAGCAGGCGCGCTTACGATCACGAGCAGATCTGGCGGTGGCGCCAGCCGCAACAGGACCCGCATCCACCAACGGACATGACCCATCCGGTAGCGCTTGGGATCAATCAGGATATCGAGGACATAGCGGTCGAACAGGGCTAGTCGCGGCTGCCTGCGAAGGCGGGCGACGCCCATCCGGAACTCAAAGAGCATCAAGAGGATCTTGGCCAGTATCAACACCGCTCCATACTGGCGACCCTCGTGCGGCTTGGTGGTAATGGCGCCGTCACCTTTCGGCCGGTAGCGCTTCAGGAATCCTGGCGCGAAATAGTGGTAACTGAAATCGATACCTTTCTCGGCAAGTCTAACTTGCACGAGCTCTATCATGGTTGATTTGCCTGCGCCGTCCGGACCAAGAAAGGCAACGATCTTTCCGTTTAGATTCTGCATGGATTCTATTCTGCGCTTTCGAATGTTGTCTCGCGTAAGATAATTTTGATCAAGAACGTTGTCGCGGATGCATGGAGCGGAAATTCAAAAGATGAGCACGGTTCGTGGCCCCCAGTAAAATATGACCAGTATTGACATCAAGACGCTGACGACGGAAATAAGCAACGCGCCATATTTTCTGCCAACAACGCTTATTGCCAGTATCGTCAAGAGAGCAGGCTCGATTAATTGGGCAAAGATAAAAATTCGATCACGATATAAGACATTGGACCAAAATGCAAAGGAGAGCACAGTAACCGTAAAGTATATAAAGAATAGTATTTTCGTAGTTTCGTGCTGTCGCCTCCAGAACAAAAAAAGACTGATCAATATTAGAAGAAAAAATACGTATTGGTAGCCAAAACTGGAATCAACGAAGACATTTTCTGCGTAATAGGAATAGGCTTCTAAACGCTGCTTCCATGGTGCAAGAAAAGTTACATTTGGAATCGCGTATTCATAGGCAATAAAGACAAAAAATATTAAAACTGACGCGGATAAGATCTTTTTGGCGCTCAAATCTGATGCGACGTATCCTAGAAATGCTCCAGTGCTGACAACCGCCATCGAGAAGTGAGTAGCAACGGATGTCGCAAGAAGAATAAGAGCACGCCTATACTTTTGGCTAAGAAATAGGGAAATTCCTAAAAGTAGAAAAGCACTGGCTATGCCGCTCCGTAATATCTGCACATGGACAAGCCAATAAGGAAAAGTAGATCCAAACAAACCAAATGCTAACAAAGAATATCGATTCAAAATAAGATATAAGAAAGAAAAATACACAAGATTCAATAAAGCAGAGGCGGTGATGAGGAAAAGATCAACCTGATCAGTCACTAGTCTAAATAAGTACACAAAAAGCATAAATGCTGGCTCAATATTTTCCTCAAATCCGCTAGTACCAGTGAATAGCGCTGCATACTCCCTAGTATCTGTCATCATTCTAGGATCTCTGAGGCCGATGATCACACTCTGAGCTGTAACCATAATCAGCGAGATCAAGATAAATGTATCCAATCGTGACCTAGAAATGGACATCAAAAGTCCAAAGGTGACCGTTGCGAGATTTGAAAAGAAGAGCGCCTCAAGCATCATATATCCGGCTGCTCTGCCAGCCGTTTAAACACAAAGCAAGTACATAGAACGATCATAAATAATTCACCAATAATTAGTCCTGAAATCGCGCCAGTCACACCCCACGCTAGCGTCATGATGGTTACAGCCGAGAGCGTCACGGCCGCAGCAAGCAGATTGTAGAGCGATAAGGACTGGAATAGTTGCATAGCTTGAAGCGTCCACTCGGCAACGTTGCGGACGGCGATTGAGAGAGCAAAGGCAGACCAGAGTGCGACATATGGTCCAAGTCCGATGAAGCCACTTCCCAACAGGTATTTCACTAAGAGAGGCCAGGCGAGAGCCAGCAGCCCTGCGTAGACCACTACCATTATCGAAAGCGCTACTACAATACGCAAAGCCAAACGGCCCAGCCCCTGTCTGCTTCCAAAGGCCATCACTTGGCTCAGCCGCGGCAACATGACTGCTGACAGTGTTGGAATCATTAGCGTCGCTGGCGTCAACAGAGTGCGTGCTGCGTTCATCTGTCCGACGTCGACCAGGGAAAGCGTGGCTCCGGCGATGAAAGTGTGCGCGCTGGATCGGAGTGAGTAGGTCACTGCGGAAAAGGCGCCCCAAGCGCCATTGGTCGCGATAGCGCGGAGCAGATCCCAGCAGCCCTTCGGCCTCAGGCAGACCCGGGTCACGAAAAGTCCCAGCAGCATCGCTGCGATCTGTGCGAGCGCATAACCCAGCATGGCGTGCTGCGGTCCCCGCGAGGGCAGGCCGCTCATTGCCAGAACCGCCAAAGTTGCGGCCGCCAGGATATTCAGGGCTGCAATCCAGAGCGAGATCTGGGACGCAGCGAACAAGTATCTGATCAGAAACTCTTTTCCCGATAGGCCTAATATTGCCAGCGCAGAGGCCGTTGCCAGCTGCAAATAATCAGTCTTTCCGGGGAGAGCCCCCGCAAAGCCGATTGTTGCGATTGTAACCACCAGCATCGCGATTAGTTGCGCCAGAAACAGTGCAGAGACGAATTCGTGCCTGCGACCCTCGGCAAGATGCGGCAGATTAGTGACCATCTGCAGCTGGAAAAAACCCTGTAAGATCGCCGTTCCAGCGAGTACCACCGCAAAAGCAATGCTGTAGAGACCAAAGGCTGCCGGGGTTAGGTTGGCTAGCAACGACAGCACGAAGAGAAAGTTTGCTATGCTTGAAATCGCTTGCGAGCCTGTCGCCAAGGCTAGAGGCCCCGTGAATATGCGTCCGAATCCTCTCGAGCGCATGATCAAATTGCTACCTCGTCGCTTTTAAGTATTCCTCTAAGGGGTGGGACAAAAAGGAATTTAATGAGGATTTTTGAGGGTCTGGGGATAAAGACCAGATCTGTGACCCAAGCCTCGATCTCCTCATTCATCGCGTATTGGATGAACGGCTTGTCGATTATGGGCAGAAGCTGCTTCTGCATCGCCTTAATGGCGGGAAGGAACCGCGTGCCGATACCTGCTACGGGAGGGACGGCTTTTCGGAGCGGCAATGTCATTGAGGTCCTTTTGTGCGCGGCCGGTCTAGCGAGAATCCGCAGTTCTGCACTGTAGGTGCTAGGATAGTCATTTTTAGTCTACAGGCCTACCTGTCGGTATCTCGTTTCTCGGTCAGAGCCATCTGTTCGCAACTTGATAGTTTCTTTTAAAATTCAGCTTATCAGACTCTGACGTACTACTAAAACGATCAACCGCTGATCCCTTGATCCAGATCGGCATATCCATTTGGATTGCTTGACTGCCAATGCCATGTCGACTCGCACATGTCGGAGAGACCTAATTCGGCACTCCATCTCAGCAACCGTTCTGCCTTTGATACAGCCGCCACGCTGCGCGCGACATCTCCCTCGCGCCTTTCCGCAATCTTGTAGGGGATCTCCCTGCCTGAAGCCTTCTTGAAACCTTTCACCATTTCGAGAACAGTAGCTCCAGCTCCGGTGCCAACGTTGATCGCCACACACCCTTTAGCTTTGACCGTGTAGTTGATCGCCGCCAAATGAGCGCGCGCCAGATCCTCGACGTGGATAAAGTCACGCTCACCTGTACCATCGCGGGTGTTATAATCGCCTCCAAACACAGTCAGCTGAGCCAACCGACCGACCGCGACCTGGGCAATGTAGGGGAGTAGGTTATTGGGGACGCCGCTTGGATCTTCACCAATCCGTCCAGAGGTGTCCGCCCCAACCGGGTTGAAGTACCTCAGCAAAACAGCGCTCACATCACTCCAAGACGCGGCCCAGTCGCGGATGATCTCCTCCGTGAAGAACTTGCTGCGCCCGTAAGGGTTCGTCGGCTGCAAGGGGTGATCTTCATCAAAAGGAAGGTACTGCGCTTCCCCGTAGACAGTAGCCGACGAAGAAAACACAAGCCTACTGCAATCATGCCTTTTCATAGCCGCCAGAAGCTCGATGCTACCGGCTACATTCTGTGAGTGATACTCTAAGGGCTGTTCCTGGGACTCTCCGACAGACTTGAGGCCTGCAAAATGGATCACCGCTTCGGGTGAGAAATCGCCAAATGCCTGGTTCAAGACACCTCTGTCCCGAGCGTCGCCTTCGCAGATGTCGAAGTCCGCATTCGCCAGCCCCTTCACCCGACGAAGGGCCTCCGGGGAGCTGTTCGAGAAGTTGTCAAGAACAAGCACTTCGTGCTTTGCGCGCAGAAGCCGCAACACTGTATGGCTGCCGATATACCCGGCCCCACCTGTTACCAGAACGCGCATGCCGTTTTCTTTCATGGTTCACCAAGCGTAATCGAGTTGTACTTCGTTATACGCTGGTTCGTTGAATTTCGTTTCCGCGGTGCCGAGCTTCGACATTTCTGACGGCTAGCGCCTCTATGCTGGGATAAAGGTCGGCACCACGACTGCGATCAGCATGTCGATCTTGGGAGGGTCCTTATCCTTGAGCCGAAACGGACTATGCTATTTTCGCAATTGCCCGAGAATGTGACAAACTGATCGCATCAGGATCTCCGTCCTGCTGTACTTTTAGCCTTCGATGTCTCGCGTTTGAGATCCTCGATCTCGGCCTTCAAAGCGTCGTACTCCGCCATTTTCCTGCGCAAAAACACCGACGTCAGTTCAGCCCTTTTACTCAATCCCGCCGGGGTCAGCACATAAGCATATCTGAGCTTGTTCTGCGAATTACGGAAGTTGCGGATTTTGACCAGGCCCTTATCCGTCAGGGCGTTCAGCACGTAGTTCACTTTGCCCAGTGCAATCCCGACCTCCCCGGCCAGTTCACGCTGGCTGATTTCGGGATGCTGTTCCAGGATCCGCAGGATTCGAAAATGGATGTCATCTTCCACGACCTTGGTCATGTTTGGCCAGAAGCCGATATTTTGCCGATGAAGGCTGTGCGCCAAATGCTAGCGCGACTGTGCGTTAGCCACTGTGAGCAATGCTTCATTGTTCAGACAGGCTCACGCACGGCCATTCGAATCACTCGAACCCCGTAAGTATCTGACGATACATAGTTTTAAACTGAATGATGCAGTCATTACGGGGCAAATTAACGCAACCAATACGCGCAGGCCAGAGAAAGGGGCAATCTGGAGAGAGTTTGTGGGGTCAGATCTTGAAACCTGCCTAAACTGTGTTCATTTGTGAACGGTGATGCGAATGCGGGGTCGGCCGAGATGATGTCCTATGGAGCACGTGAGTTCGCAGCCGAACAGTGGCATCTGCTGCTCTGCAAGCCGAACCAGAACCAGATTGCCTTTCGTAATCTGACGCGATTGGGCTTTGATGTCTTCATGCCGCGCCACAAGACTGAGCGGAGATGGAAAGGGCGCCTCAGGCAGCAATTACACCCTGTCTTTGGCGGATATATCTTCCTGAGCAAAGGTGCGTCAGGCCAGGAATTGCATCTAGCCAAAACAGCGCCGGGTGTGTCGACCCTTGTTGGGTTTGGGTCTGTCGGCCCGGCTGTCGTTCCTGCAGGGATCGTGGCTGGGCTGATGAGCCGATGCGATCACGAAGGCCTCCTGACGCCTCAGGTCGATGCTTTTGATGTCGGAGACCAGATCAGGATTGTGAGCGGCCCCTTTGCTGACTTCGTGACATCTGTCGAGAAAATCGATCCAGATCGCCGTCTGCATGTTCTCTTGGAGCTTTTGGGGCGTCAGACGAGGGTGCAGGTCGACCCTGAGATTGCCGTGCGTCGTCTCTGAAGGCTTTGAGGTCGACAGTCTCTCAAGACTTTTCTTGGCTGCCCAACCAGATGGAATCGCGTTTCTGGTTGATTCAGGCGCCGTTTGACGGCTTCGCTAAAAGCTAGTTTTCACTGCCTGGGGGATAGGATGGGGGATAGAAGGGAGCCAAAGCTCCATCACCTCAACAATAACAATAGCTTAGAGGGGGAATTGGTGCCCAGGAGAGGACTCGAACCTCCACGTCCTTGCGAACACTAGCACCTGAAGCTAGCGCGTCTACCATTCCGCCACCTGGGCACAGGTGTCGTGAGGACGGCGTTTATCCGTGCCGCAAATCGGTGTCAACGTGGATTCGCAGGATTTTTTCACGGCAGGCGGATCTGTTGGGGCGCGACAGCGTGGCGCGACCCTGTAACGCCTTGTCCCAGCGGCTGACTGGGTTTAGGAACAGGCAGGATTTCCTTGGCCGGAGGCTGAAACATGTCGAAACTCGTCACCATTTACGGCGGATCGGGCTTTGTGGGCCGCTATATCGCGCGTCGTCTCGCCAAGGAGGGCTGGCGCGTCCGCGTCGCCGTGCGTCGTCCCAATGAAGCGATGCATGTAAAACCCTATGGCACGCCCGGTCAGGTCGAACCCGTGCTGTGCAACATCCGCGATGACGCCAGCGTTCGCGCCGTGATGCAGGGGGCCGATGCCGTGGTCAACTGCGTCGGCATTCTGGCCGAGGATGGCAAGAATCGCTTCGATGCCGTGCAGGCCGAAGGTCCGGGTCGCGTGGCGCGCATCGCGTCCGAGATGGGGATCGCCCGCATGGTGCATATTTCGGCGATCGGTGCCGATGCATCGTCGAAAAGCGACTATGCGCGCACCAAAGCGCTGGGCGAACAGTCGGTTCTTCAATTCATGCCGGACGCGATCATCCTGCGCCCCTCGATAGTCTTCGGGGCCGAGGATCAATTCTTCAACCGCTTTGCGCGCATGGCGCAAATGGGTCCGATTCTGCCCGTGGTGGGTGCCGAAACGCGGTTCCAGCCGGTATATGTGGATGACGTGGCCCGCGCCGCTGTTCTGGGTGTGATCGGCAAGGCGGCACCGGGCATCTATGAGCTGGGCGGACCGGATGTATCGACGTTCCGTAACCTGATGGGGCAGATGCTGGATGTGATCCAGCGCCGCCGGATGATCGTGAATATCCCCTTCCCAGTCGCGCGCTTCATGGCCTTTGGCTTTGACATGCTGAACAAGGTCACGCTGGGTCTGGTGCCTGCACAGATTACCCGCGACCAAGTCCGCAACCTGGCACGCGACAACGTGGTTGCCGAGGGCGCGAAGGGTTTTGCCGATCTGGGAATCGATCCTGTTTCGCTGGAAGCGGTGCTGCCGGATTACCTTTGGCCCTATCGCCCGTCTGGTCAGTACGCCGCGATCAAGGCCTCGGCGCGCAACCTGCGCCAGGGCTGATCGGCGTCAGCTGTAGGCATAGACCAGCAGGGCGATGCCCAGCACCACCCGGTAGATCACGTAGGGTGTGAAACTGACGCTGCGCAGCAGGCGCATCATCAGACTAAGCGCCAGCAAGGCTGCGAAAAACGCAAAGACCGCCGCGATGGCGCCATCGCGCGCCGCAGCGGCATCCGCGTTCATCGCGACCTCTGCGCCCAGCAGAATGCCCGAAGCGGCGATTGTCGGGATCGACATCAGCATCGACAGTTTGGCGGCATCGTGGCGCGCATAACCCAGCAGCCGCCCGCCGGTGATCGTGATGCCGGACCGGGAGGTTCCGGGAATAAGGGCCACGACCTGCCAGAGTCCCATGATCAACGCATCGCGGAGTGACCATGTGTCGGTCGTCTTTGCATTGGGGCCGCGCTGGTCCGCCCAATAGAGGACCAGACCGAAGATCAGCATCGTCCAGCCGATCACCACAGGGCCGCGCATCATGTCGTCCAGCCCCGTGACATTCAGGATCAGTCCGACGATCACAACCGGGATGGTCGCGATGACAAGGCACAAGGCCAGCCAAGCGCCCTGCGTGTCGATGCGACCCCGCAACAGGCGCGGTATGCCTGCCAGCCCCATCCGCACGTCAGGCCAGAAATAAAGAATCACGGCCAGCAGCGTGCCGACATGTACCGCCACGTCGATGACCTGTCCCTGATCCTGCATGCCGGTCAGAGCGGGCAATAAAATCAGGTGACCTGAGGAGGAAACCGGCAGAAACTCGGTTATGCCTTGAATGATGGCGACCAGAAAAAGATGGAAGAGAGGCATCGGGCTTATCCTCGGCTCTGTGCTGCGCACCCTATAAGGTATTGTCCTGTTTAGGAAAGAGTCTATTTAGGACCGATGCGGACCCAAAAATGACACCCTTTGGCGCAAATTGCTGCGCGGCAGCAAATAAAATCGTATTATAGGTCAATACTGCTGACTTTTAATGCGAAAGCGCTTGGTTTAGAAGGACGCCAAACAGTCCTGAACGGAGCTTTGTCGTGGCCAAGCAACCTATGCTGAAATTCGTCTCTGTGGAACGCGACATGCCGGAAAAGCGTGGCGCTGAATCGCGCAGGCATGATTTCAATGAAATCTATGCGGAATTCGCGGATGCGAAGGCTAAGGAACAGGCCAGCCGGTGCAGCCAGTGCGGTGTTCCCTACTGCCAGACGCATTGCCCGTTGCACAACAATATCCCTGACTGGTTGCGCCTGACCGCCGAAGGACGTCTGCAGGAAGCCTATGAAATCAGCCAGGCCACGAATACCTTCCCCGAGATTTGTGGGCGGATCTGCCCGCAGGATCGTCTGTGCGAAGGCAATTGCGTCATTGAACAGTCCGGGCATGGAACTGTGACAATCGGCGCGGTCGAGAAATACATCACGGATACGGCGTGGGAAAATGGCTGGGTCAAGCCGATCGTGCCGGCAATGGAACGTGACCAGTCCGTGGGCATCATCGGCGCCGGACCCGGTGGCCTTGCGGCGGCGGATGTACTGCGCCGTGCCGGCGTGCAGGTGACGATCTATGACCGCTATGACCGCGCCGGCGGCTTGCTGACTTATGGCATTCCCGGCTTCAAGCTGGAAAAAGACGTGGTGATGCGCCGCAACGAACAGCTGGAACAGGGCGGTGTGGAATTCGTGCTGAACTGCAATGTCGGCGAGGACATCAGCTTTGATGCCATCCGTGGCAAGCATGACGCGGTTGTCATCGCCACCGGCGTCTACAAGACCCGCGATCTGGAAGGCCCCGGCGCAGACGCCGAAGGCATCGTGCGGGCAATTGATTACCTGACAGCGTCCAACCGGAAAAGCTTTGGTGACGACGTGCCCGAATACGACAACGGCGAATTGAACGCTGCCGGCAAGCGCGTCGTCGTGATCGGCGGCGGTGATACCGCGATGGATTGCGTCCGCACCGCAATCCGTCAGGGCGCGACCTCGGTGAAATGTCTCTATCGCCGCGACCGCGCAAACATGCCCGGCAGCCAGCGCGAAGTGCAGAACGCCGAAGAAGAAGGTGTGGTCTTGGAATGGCTGAGCGCGCCCAAGGGCTTTGTCGGCGAACCGGTAACCGGCGTGATCGTGCAGAAGATGCGTCTTGGTGCTCCGGATGCTTCCGGCCGTCAGTCGCCCGAGGTGATCGAGGGCGCCGACTATGTCGAGGATGCGGATATCGTGATCAAGGCGCTGGGCTTCGAGCCCGAGGATCTGCCCAAGCTGTGGGGTGTTGAAGGTCTGGATGTGACCCGTTGGGGCACGATCCGGGCGGAATACACAACCGGCAAGACCAGCCTCGATGGCGTCTATGCCGTCGGCGATATCGTACGCGGCGCCAGCCTTGTTGTCTGGGCGATCCGCGACGGACGTGATTCGGCGCAGGCGGTTCTGGAATACCTCAACGGCGCGCGCGCCGTGGCGGCAGAGTGAAAGGACGGCGCGGGCCATGGGGCACCGCGCCGCAAATCAGATGATCTCCGAACAGGGCAGGACGCCCGTTCCGGCAGAATAGCGAAAGGCAGACGCCATGACCAAATATGATGAAAGCTGGGCCGCCGCCGAAGAAGCCAAGCGCAAGTGGATGGCTGAGAACGGTCTTTACGCCGAGGAAGAAGAGCATTCTTCCTGCGGTGTTGGTCTTGTGGTGTCCATCGACGGCAAGCCGTCGCGCAAGGTTGTCGAAAACGGAATCAACGCGCTGAAGGCGATCTGGCACCGGGGTGCCGTGGATGCCGATGGCAAGACCGGCGATGGCGCGGGCATTCACGTGCAGATCCCGGTTCCGTTTTTCTATGATCAGATCCGGCGCACCGGACACGAGCCCAAGACCGATCACCTGATGGCCGTGGGTCAGGTTTTCCTGCCGCGCACCAACTTCGGCGCTCAGGAAACCTGCCGGACCATCGTGGAAACCGAAGTCCTGCGCATGGGCTATTACATCTATGGCTGGCGTCACGTGCCGGTCGATATTTCCTGCCTTGGTGAAAAGGCCAACGCGACCCGCCCGGAAATCGAGCAGATCCTGATTTCCAACATCAAGGGTGTGGACGAGGAAACCTTCGAGCGCGAGCTTTACGTGATCCGCCGCCGGATCGAAAAGGCGGCAATCGCCGCCGGCATTCAGGGGATGTATATCTGTTCGCTGTCCTGCCGGTCGATCATCTACAAGGGGATGATGCTGGCCGAACAGGTTGCGGAATTCTATCCCGACCTTCAGGATCCCCGTTTCGAAAGCGCATTCGCGATCTATCACCAGCGCTATTCCACCAACACTTTCCCGCAATGGTGGCTGGCGCAGCCCTTCCGCATGCTGGCCCACAACGGCGAGATCAACACCCTGCGCGGCAACGTCAACTGGATGAAAAGCCATGAAATCCGCATGGCCTCCAGCGCGTTCGGTGACCTGGCCGAGGATATCAAGCCGATCGTGCAGGCCGGATCGTCCGACTCCGCCGCCCTTGACTCGGTGTTCGAGGTTCTGGTGCGCGCGGGCCGTTCCGCCCCCATGGCGAAAACCATGCTGGTGCCGGAATCCTGGTCCAAGCAGGCCGTCGAACTGCCGCAAAGCTGGCGCGACATGTATTCCTACTGCAACTCGGTGATGGAACCCTGGGATGGCCCGGCCGCCCTTGCGATGACTGATGGCCGCTGGGTTTGCGCGGGTCTTGACCGCAACGGCCTGCGTCCGATGCGCTATGTCGTGACCGGTGATGGTCTGCTGATCGCTGGTTCCGAGGCCGGGATGGTCCCGATCAAGGAAGCCACGGTGCGCGAAAAGGGCGCCCTGGGGCCGGGACAGTTGATTGCCGTCGACATGAAGGAAGGCAAGCTGTTCCACGATTCCGAAATCAAGGACCGTCTTGCCGCGGCCCAGCCTTTCGGTGAATGGGTCGGCAAGATCAACGAACTGGATGACGCCCTGGCCGGGGTCAGCGAAGCGGCGATGTTCACCGGCGCAGAACTGCGCAAGCGGCAGATCGCGGCTGGCTATACGATCGAGGAACTGGAACAGATCCTTGCCCCCATGGCAGAGGACGGCAAGGAAACGCTGGCCTCCATGGGTGATGATACGCCCGCCGCGGTGCTGTCGACCAAGTACCGCCCGCTGTCGCACTTCTTCCGCCAGAACTTCAGCCAGGTGACCAACCCGCCGATCGACTCCTTGCGCGAATTCCGCGTGATGAGTCTGAAGACCCGTTTCGGCAACCTCAAGAACGTTCTGGATGAAAGCAGCGCGCAGACCGAGATCCTTGTGCTGGACAGCCCGTTTGTCGGCAATGCCCAGTGGGATGAGGTGACGCGCAATTTCAACGCGCCCCTGGTCGAGATCGATTGCACCTTCCCGGTGGGCGATGATCATGATGCGCTCCGCAAAGGGCTGGAGCGTATCCGCGCCGAAGCCGAAGACGCGGTGCGGTCCGGTGCCGGACATCTTGTTCTGACCGACCACAAGCAAGGCACGGACAAGGTGCCGATGCCGATGATCCTGGCAACCAGTGCCGTGCATTCGCATCTGACGCGCAAGGGTCTGCGGACTTTCTGCTCGCTCAACGTGCGCTCGGCGGAATGTATTGATCCGCATTACTTCGCCGTGCTGATCGGTTGTGGCGCCACTGTCGTGAACCCCTACCTGGCCGAGGACAGCATCGCTGACCGCATCTCGCGCGGGTTGATCGACGGCTCGCTGACCCAGGCGATGCGCCGCTACCGCGAAGCGATTGATCAGGGTCTTCTGAAAATCATGGCGAAGATGGGGATCTCGGTTCTGTCGTCCTATCGTGGCGGCCTGAACTTCGAAGCGGTCGGCCTGTCGCGCGCCATGTGCGCCGAATATTTCCCCGGCATGACCAGCCGGATCAGCGGTATCGGCGTGACCGGTATCCAGCGCAAGGCCGAGGAGGTCCATAACAAGGGCTGGCTGAGCGGCATGGACGTTCTGCCGATCGGCGGTTTCTACAAGGCGCGCCGCTCGGGCGAGACCCATGCCTGGGAAGCGACCTCGATGCATCTGCTGCAGACGGCCTGCAACAAGGCCAGCTTCGAAATCTGGAAGCAGTATTCGGCAAAGATGCAGGCGATGCCGCCGATCCATCTGCGCGATCTGCTGGCGATCAAACCGATGGGCGCGCCGATCCCGATCGAAGAGGTGGAAAGCATCACCTCTATCCGCAAACGTTTCGTGACGCCGGGCATGTCGCTTGGGGCATTGTCGCCTGAGGCGCACAAGACCCTGAACGTCGCCATGAACCGTATCGGCGCCAAGTCGGATAGCGGCGAGGGTGGCGAAGACCCGGCGCATTTCGTGCCGGAACCCAATGGCGACAACCCCAGCGCCAAGATCAAGCAGGTGGCATCGGGTCGTTTCGGCGTGACCGCTGAATACCTGAACCAGTGCGAAGAGCTTGAGATCAAGGTGGCCCAGGGTGCCAAGCCCGGCGAAGGTGGCCAGCTGCCCGGCATGAAGGTCACCGACCTGATCGCCCGTCTGCGCCATTCGACAAAGGGCGTGACCCTGATCAGCCCGCCGCCGCATCACGACATCTATTCGATCGAGGATCTGGCGCAGCTGATCTATGACCTCAAGCAGATCAACCCGCGCGCCAAGGTCACCGTCAAGCTGGTGGCACAGTCCGGCGTCGGCACGATTGCGGCAGGCGTGGCCAAGGCCAAGGCCGATATCATCCTGATTTCGGGTCACAATGGCGGCACCGGGGCAAGCCCGGCAACTTCGATCAAATACGCGGGCCTGCCGTGGGAAATGGGCCTGACCGAAGCGCATCAGGTTCTGTCCATGAACAACCTGCGTGACCGGATCACCCTGCGGACCGATGGCGGCCTGCGGACGGGGCGTGATATCGTGATGGCCGCTATGATGGGCGCCGAGGAATACGGGATCGGCACCGCAGCGCTGATCGCGATGGGTTGCATCATGGTGCGCCAGTGCCAGTCGAACACTTGCCCTGTGGGTGTCTGCACCCAGGACGAGGCGCTGCGCGCCAAGTTCACCGGGACTGCCGACAAGGTGGTGAACCTGATCACCTTCTACGCGCAGGAAGTGCGTGAGATCCTGGCAAGCATCGGGGCGCGCAGTCTGGATGATGTGATCGGCCGCGCCGATCTTCTCAGCCAGGTCAGCCGTGGCTCGGCACATCTGGACGATCTGGACCTGAACCCGCTGCTGATCACCGTCGATGGCGCCGGCGATATCGTTTACGATCGCGCCAAGCCGCGCAACGTGGTGCCTGACACGCTGGACGCGGAAATCGTTCGCGATGCGGCACGGTTCCTGGAAGATGGTGAAAAGATGCAACTGTCCTACGCGGTGCAGAACACGCACCGCACCGTCGGCACGCGCGTTTCCAGCCATATCGTCAAGCGTTTTGGCATGCGCAACGCGCTGCAGCCGAACCACCTGACAGTGAAATTGACCGGGTCGGCTGGTCAGAGCCTTGGCGCTTTCGCGGCACCTGGGCTGAAGCTGGAAGTGTCGGGTGACGCCAATGATTATGTCGGCAAGGGCCTGTCCGGTGGCACCATCGTAGTGCGCCCGCCGATGGCCAGCCCGTTGACCGCATCCGAGAACACGATCATCGGCAACACGGTGCTGTACGGGGCGACGGATGGCTACCTGTTTGCCGCCGGTCGCGCGGGCGAACGCTTTGCCGTGCGCAACTCGGGGGCCAAGGTCGTGATCGAAGGGTGCGGCAGCAATGGTTGCGAATACATGACCGGTGGCGTCGCTGTCATCCTTGGTGAAATCGGGGCCAACTTCGGTGCCGGGATGACCGGTGGCATGGCCTATCTTTATGATCCGAACGGCATTGCCGCGAAGATGATGAACATGGAAACCCTGGTGACCTGCCCGGTGTCTGTTGCTTACTGGGAAGATCAACTGAAGGGCCTGATCGAACGCCATCTGGCCGAAACCGGAAGCCGTCGCGCTGCCGATATCCTTCAGCACTGGGAGCAGGAGGTCGGGCATTTCGTGCAGGTTTGCCCGAAAGAGATGCTGATCCATATTCCGCACCCCCTGGCCTTGGAAGAGCGCGCATTGCCTGCCGAATAAAACAACCAGTAGGCGATTACTAAAATTCAAGGAAACCCGGCAATTAAGGCGCCGGGTTTTCTTAATTTTGCCATTTGTCAGATTTAATTAAGACAAGAAAAACCGCTTAAGTTGTTTAAACTTTTTGCGGTAGGCATGATGCCCGGCACGTACAGCTTCAGCTTCTTTTCGATCGATCCGGGAAATCCGCCGGCGCGCAACAGCGCGCTCACCCCTTCAACGCTGACCGTCACGGATCAGAACGACAACGGGATCATCGGCACATCGCAAGGTGACACGATTGGCGGTTTCACCGTCGCCAGCGTTTGGGTGGGTGATACCATCACGGTCAGAGTCGACGGGAAAAACGTTACTATTACGGGTGTAACCTTCTACCGGACCGGCGCTTCTGCGGTTTTCATGCCAACAGATGGCACTGTCCTGACCAATGCGACATTCCGCTCGGCGACATATGTAAATACGTCCACGCAGTACACCTTGCCCCCGGTGCCCTGTTTTGTTGCGGGCACGTTGATTTTCACCGCGCAGGGCGCTCGTCCTGTCGAAACCCTGAAACCCGGTGATTTGATCCTGACCCGCGACAGCGGCATGCGCCCGTTGCGCTGGATCGGTCAGACGACTGTCAGTGGCCAGGATCGGTTTGCTCCGATCCGGTTCATGCCTGGCACCTGCGGAAACACGAACCAGTTGCTGGTGTCACCAAACCACAGGATTCTGGTCACCGGCTGGAAAGCCGAGATGTACTTTGGCGAGCGTGAGATCCTTGTTCCCGCCAAGACGCTGGTCAACGGTGACACCATCATGTCGGCCCCCTGCGAGACGGTGACCTATGTCCACTTGCTGCTGGACCGTCATGAAGTGATCTTTGCCGAAGGCGCGGCGACCGAAAGTCTGCATCCCGGCGACTACCTTCTGGCCGGAGCCGATGAAACCGCTGCCGAGATCCTGGCACTGTTCCCGGAATTGGCCACCGAATCCGGTCGGCGCAGATGGAAATCCGCACGCAGTATTGCAAGAACCCGCGAGGCAAGGCTTCTGGCAGCATGAGTGGCCTTTCCGAATGCTTACAGCTTGCCTATAGCTGTGCATGTGGCACGCAAGACAAAAACAACCAGGTCCAAACCTGCTTCCTCTGCCCGGCGGTTTTCGCCTTTGCGGAGCGTCAAGCGTTGGTTTGTTGTCGGTATTCTCGGGGTCGCTGTGCTGCTTGCGGTCTGGGTGGTGTCTTACAAGGTGATCAACCCGCCCACGACAGCCTACATCCTGTCCGAAAAGCGATACCTTGGCGAAATTGACCGCCAATGGGTGGACGTCGACCTGATCGCACCCGTGATGCTGCGGTCTGTGGTGGCCGCTGAAGATGCCAATTTCTGCCTTCACACCGGCTTTGACCTGGACGCGATCAAGACTGCCATCGAGGCTGGCGCGAACAGGGGGGCATCGACGATCACGCAGCAGGTCGTGAAGAATGCATTCCTCTGGCATGGGCGCAACTGGGGCCGCAAGGTTCTTGAAGCTCTGTTGACCCCTGTGGTTGAACTGACCTGGTCCAAGCGCCGGATTCTGGAAGTCTATCTGAACATTGCAGAATTCGACGAAGGCATTTTCGGGGTTCATGCCGCGGCATGGCACTATTTCGGAATTGGCCCCGAAAGCCTTTCGGCGCAGCAGGCTGCAAGTCTTGCAATGGTGCTGCCTGCGCCAAAGGCGCGATCAGCTTCGAATCCCAGCGCGTCACAGCGACAGCGTATCGCTCTGATCCTCGATGGGGCGCAATTGATCGCCAAGGATGGCAGGGCAACCTGTTTCGAGGATTGAAAAACCGCGCCGGGCAGGGCATGCAGGACATAACCCGTAATTGAAGGCAACATCGTCACATGGCGCGGCTATTTCACGTTCCTCTATCTCCTTTCTGCCGAAAAGTGCGGTTGAGCCTTGCGGAGAAACGGATCGAGTGTGAGCTGGCCGAAGAACGGTATTGGGAGCCGTCACCGGATTTCCTGCGGCGCAACCCTGCCGCAAAGGTTCCGGTTCTCAAGATCGACGGCAAGACGATGTCGGAAAGCGCCGCGATCTGCGAATACCTGGAAGAAGCTTATCCAGACCCCTCTCTCATGCCGCGCGGACGGGATGAACGCTACGAGGTGCGCCGTCTTGTGTCCTGGTTTGATGACAAATTCCATCAGGAAGTAACGTCCAAACTGCTGTACGAGCGCGTGAACAAAAAGATCATGGCCCGCGGCTTTCCAGACAGCCGCAACGTCAAGGACGGCGCAAAGGCGATCAAGTTCCACCTCGATTACATGTCTTGGTTGCTGGATCACCGCCGCTGGCTGGCCGGTGACACGATCACGCTGGCCGATTTTGCCGCTGCGGCGCATCTGTCTTCACTGGACTACATCAGCGATGTGGACTGGAACCGGTCGCAATCCGTCAAGGACTGGTACGCCACGATCAAGTCAAGGCCGGCATTCCGCTCGATTCTGGCGGACCAGGTCCCCGGGTTTCCGCCGCCGGCGCATTATGCCGATCTCGATTTCTGATAATCGCGGCCACGGACGGCGGGCACAGCCCGTTCTCCCGCCTTTGCCGTCATCCCCTGCCATTCGCGGGCAAGCAATCGCAGGCATGCCGTGGACAGGCTGAAGCAACACTTGGTTGAACAGGCCCTGGCCGAGGGTTTCGATGCCTGTCGCATCTGTCGGCCATGGGATGTGCCGCAGGTGCCTGATCGGTTGGCGGCCTTTCTGGAGGCAGGGTATCATGGCCAGATGACATGGCTGGCTGAACGCAGCGATTGGCGCGGTGATCCGGCGGCTCTCTGGCCGGCGGCGCGGTCAGTGATCATGCTGGGGGAAAGCTATACGCCAGACAGTGATCCGCTGGCAGCCCTGGAGCAGAAAACCGCAGGAACAGTCTCTGTTTACGCGCAGAACCGTGACTATCACGATCTGGTCAAGAAGCGGCTCAAGCGCCTGGCGCGCTGGCTGATTTCGCAAGGCGGGGGTGAGGTCAAAGTCTTTGTCGACACCGCGCCGGTGCCGGAAAAGCCCTTGGGGCAGGCGGCCGGGTTGGGTTGGCAGGGCAAGCATACGAACCTGGTCAGCCGACAGTTAGGCAGCTGGTTCTTCATCGGGTCGATATTCACCACCCTTGATCTGCCCTCGGATCCGGCCGAGGTCGATCACTGCGGTTCCTGTTCGAATTGTCTGGATATCTGCCCAACAGGGGCCTTTCCGGCGCCTTACAAGCTGGATGCGCGGCGGTGCATTTCCTATCTGACGATCGAACATAAGGGGCCGGTTGATCCTGAACTGCGGCCCTTGATGGGCAACCGGATCTATGGCTGCGATGATTGCCTGGCGGTCTGCCCCTGGAACAAATTCGCCGTGGCCGCGCGCGAGATCGGATACAAGGCCCGACCTGATCTGCAAGCGCCACCTTTGGCGGAACTTGCCGCGCTGGATGATGCAGGCTTCAGGGCGTTCTTTTCGGGCTCGCCGATCAAGCGGATCGGACGCGACCGGTTCGTGCGAAATGTGCTTTATGCAATCGGGAATTCGGGCGATGCCGCGCTGCTTGAATCTGCCCGCTCCCTGGTGAACGATCCCGCAGCCGAGGTCGCGGATGCCGCGCTCTGGGCTGTGAAGCGACTGCAAACTGACGCAAATGGAATGGTTTAGTCGGCAGACTGCGCTACACCCTGACAGGATATTTTGAAGGAGAGGCCCATGGCGTTGTTGCTGGGTGTGGATACGGGCGGCACCTATACCGATGCCGTCCTGGTGCGGAACGAGCGCGACGTTGTTGCCAGCGCAAAGTCCCTGACCACGCGTCACGACCTGGCGCTTGGGATCGGTGCCGCCGTGCGCGCGGTTCTTGATCAGGCCAGCGTAGAGCCGGACGCCATCGCCATGGCGTCCTTGTCGACGACCCTCGCCACCAATGCTTTGGTCGAAGGGCAGGGCGGCCGCGTTGCACTTGTCTATATCGGCTTCGAGGCCAGAGATCTCGACACGCACGGCCTTGCCGATGCCCTGCGCGGAGACCCGTTCATCGTTCTCAAGGGCGGTCATAGCCATGCTGGCACCGAGGTGGCAGCCTTGGACATCGAACGACTTGAAGCCTGGTTAGAGACTGTTTCCGGTGTTTCAGGTTTTGCCGTGGCGTCGCAATTTGCCACCCGGAACCCGGCCCATGAGAACCGCGCGGCCGACATCATCATGACAAGAACCGGCCGCCCCGTCAGTTGCTCGCATCATCTGTCAGCGCGGCTGAATGGGCCCAAGCGTGCTTTGACGGCTGTTCTGAATGCGCGGCTGATCGGGATGACCCATCGTCTGATCGGCAGGGCTGAAGATGTGCTGACCGAGATCGGCATTCATGCGCCGCTGATGGTGGTGCGGGGGGATGGGGCCCTGATGTCCGCGGCGCAAGCCAAGGCGCGCCCGATAGAAACCATCCTGAGCGGCCCGGCAGCCAGTATCGTCGGGGCGCGTTGGTTGACCGGATCGGACATTGCCATCGTTTCGGACATTGGCGGCACGACCACGGACATTGCTGTCTTGCGTGATGGAAAGCCAGCAATAGACCCTAATGGGGCGCAGGTCGGCCCCTATAGAACGATGGTCGAAGCCGTCGCCATGCGGACCCATGGACTGGGTGGCGATAGCGAGGTTCACGTGATCCCCGACGGCCTTGATGGTGGCGTGACCCTTGGCCCAAGGCGCTTGCTGCCGGTCAGCCTTGTCGGTCATGAAGCCCCCGACCTGGTGCATGCAGCACTTGATACGCAGTTGCGCAGCGCGGTTCCCGGCGAACATGACGGTCGTTTCGTGCGCGCTGTGCCGGGTATCGACGCAGGGGGACTGACCGAGCGTGAACAGACACTGTTGCAGCGCATTGGCGATACGATCCACCCATTGTCGGCCATCCTGCGTACCCGGCTGGACGGGCAGGCGTTGCAGCGGCTTGTGGCGCGTGGCCTTGTCCAGGTGGCTGGCTTGACCCCCTCGGATGCCAGCCATGCGTTGGGCGTGTTGCGGGCCTGGGATCGCGCGGCAGCCGAAAAGGCTCTGATATTGATGGGTCGCAGGCGCACGGGTGCGGGCGAGGTGCTGGCACGCGACCCGGCCGCGATGGCCCGGATGATCATTGATCGCCTGACCGAACAGACTGTTCTTGCCGTTCTCGAAACGGCATTCGCAGAAGAAGACCAGGGCTTTGGTCTGCCACCGGCAGAACTGGCGCGACATGTGCTCATGCATCGCGGTCTTGCAGGTCATCGCGGTCTGGTGTCGATCCAGTCCGGTCTTGCGGTTGATGTCATCGGTCTTGGGGCCTCGGCCGCAAGCTACTATCCCGCTGTCGGTCAGCGCCTGAACACCAGAATGATCCTGCCCGAACATGCCGGGGTCGCGAATGCGATCGGCGCGGTGGTGGGGCAGGTCAGTTTCCGGAAATCAGGCACTGTTACGGCCCCATCCGAGGGCAAATACCGCGTTCACCTTGAAAGCGGACCAGAGGATTTCGGCGACCCCGATCTTGCCATGGACCGGCTTGAGGCGGTGTTGCGGCAGGAGGCCGAAGCGGAAGCCCGCGCGGCCGGTGCAGCAGATATCCTGATGAAGACCGCCCGCGAGGTGCGGCGCGCCGAAATCGAAGGCCGGCCGGTTTTCATCGAAGCCGTGCTGACGGTAGAGGCGAATGGCCGTCCGCGCGTTGCGACCGAAGCCGGGGCGACCTGATCTGTCGATGAACGCGGGGAATGCGGGATGAGCATCGCGCCGGCGCGTGCTATGCTTTCCCAAACCATCAGGAGGAAGAACGCGATGCGCGCGGCGGACAGGTTCGATGAAGACATTTCAGAGCGGCTTGACGGCCTGCGTGACGAGGGTCTCTACAAGGTTGAACGCGTGATCGCCTCGCCGCAGGCAGGCGAAGTTGTGGTGGAAGGTGACGGGCTGTCCATCAACCTGTGCGCCAACAATTACCTTGGGCTGGCTGATCATCCGGACCTTGTCGAAGCAGGTCGCGCGGCGCTTGAACGCTACGGATATGGGATGGCGTCGGTCCGGTTCATCTGTGGCACCCAGGAAGAACACAAAGCCTTGGAGGCGCGTATCGCAAGTTTCCTTGGGATGGAGGATTCCATTCTCTATTCCAGCTGTTTTGACGCCAATACAGGTCTGTTCGAGACGCTTCTGGGAACCGAGGACGCGATTATCTCGGATGCGCTGAATCACGCCAGCATCATCGACGGGGTGCGCCTGTGCAAAGCGCAGCGCCTGCGCTACGCCAATTCGGACATGGCCGATCTTGAGGCGCAATTGCAGGCAGCCGCAGGCGCGCGGCACCGTCTGATCGCGACGGACGGGATATTCTCGATGGATGGCTACATGGCCAGGCTGGAGCAGATCTGCGACCTCGCCGAACGTTACGACGCCATGGTGATGGTCGATGACAGCCATGCCGTTGGTTTTGTCGGCCCGACGGGGCGCGGCACCGCTGAAGCCTGCGGTGTGATGGACCGGGTCGATATCGTCACCGGCACTCTTGGCAAGGCGTTGGGCGGCGCCTCTGGTGGGTATACGGCGTCCAGTGCCCCCGTTGTGGACTGGTTGCGGCAACGGTCGCGCCCCTATCTGTTCTCGAACACGCTGGCGCCGGTTATCGCGGCGACCAGCCTCAAGGTGTTCGACATGCTGGAAAACGGTGCAGCCTTGCGGGCCGCCCTGTGGGAAAATGCGGCCTATTTCCGTGCCCGCATGGGTGCCCTCGGGTTCGAGCTGCTGCCAGGCGAGCATGCGATCATCCCCGTGATGTTGCGTGACCCCAAACTGGCCCGCGACATGGCTGCGCTGCTGCATGAAAAGGGCGTGTTCGTGACGGCTTTCTCCTTTCCCGTCGTTCCGCGCGGGCAGGATCGTATCCGCACACAGATGTCTGCCGCGCTCAGCCGCGATATGCTGGACCGGGCGGTCGATGCCTTTGCCCTGGTGGGGCGTGATTTGGGGGTAATCAGATGAGCAACCAGATGAAAGCACTGGTCAAGGCCCGCGCCGAACCGGGTCTGTGGATGGAACGGGTGCCAGTGCCCGAACCGGGGCCGACCGACGTGCTTATAAAGGTGAAGAAATCTGCGATCTGCGGCACGGACGTGCATATCTGGAAATGGGATGACTGGGCAAAGGCGACGATCCCTGTCCCGATGGTTGTCGGACACGAGTTCGTGGGCGAGATCGTGGAAACCGGCACCGCGGCCACCAAATACACTGTCGGAATGCGGGTATCAGGCGAGGGACATATCGTCTGCGGCATTTGCCGCAACTGTCGTGCGGGGCGCGGGCATCTGTGCCGCAACACCAGGGGCGTGGGCGTGAACCGGCCGGGAAGCTTCGCGGAATACCTGTGCATTCCAGAGGCCAATGTCGTCCCTATTCCGCCTGAAATCCCGGATGAGGTGGCGGCTATCTTCGATCCCTTCGGCAATGCGGTGCATACCGCCCTCAGCTTTGATCTGGTCGGCGAGGATGTCCTGGTGACAGGTGCCGGCCCTATCGGCATCATGGGCGCGCTTGTCGCGCAAAAAGCGGGCGCGCAGCGGGTGGTGATCACCGATATCAACCAATATCGACTGGATCTGGCCCGCCGTCTTGGTGTGCAGCATGTGGTCAAGGCTGACGAAGAGGGGCTGGATTCCGTGATGGCCAGGATCGGGATGACCGAAGGTTTCGATGTCGGCCTTGAAATGTCGGGCGCCCCCCCGGCCATGCGTGACATGATCCACTACATGAACAATGGCGGCAAAGTCGCACTTCTGGGCATCGCGCCGCAGGGTTTCGCGGTGGACTGGAACGAGGTGATATTCAAGATGCTTCACATCAAGGGCATCTATGGCCGCGAGATGTTCGAGACCTGGTACAAGATGATCGCGCTAGTCCGTAGCGGGCTGGACCTGTCGGGGTTGATCACGCATCGCATCGGAATCGACGACTATGCGACAGGGTTCGCGGCGATGATCTCGGGTGATGCGGGCAAGGTTGTGATGGATTGGGAACCGGCGATCTAGGGCGATCTCGGTTTTTTGACGACGTGAAGCACGATGAAAAGCCTGTAACACCTTGAAAGTAAGCCCCTGAAGTGCAGCTTTCATTCCAGATCAGGCAAGCATGGAGACTGTTATGGCCAAATATGAAAGAAACCCCGATGTAGTGGCGAGCCTGACACCGGAGCAGTTCTGGGTCACGCAGGAAAGCGGGACAGAGCGGCCAGGTTCAGGCAAGCTTTTGCGGAACAAGGAGCCGGGTATCTATGTCGATATCGTCTCTGGTGAGCCGCTGTTCGCCTCGTCCGACAAATATGAAAGCGGTTGTGGCTGGCCCAGCTTCACCAAGCCGATCGAGCCCGCGCATATCCAGGAATTGACCGATACGACCCTTGGCATGGTCCGCGTCGAAGTGCGCAGCACCCATGGCGATAGTCACCTCGGCCACGTGTTTCCCGATGGTCCGCGCGATCGGGGCGGATTGCGCTATTGCATCAACTCGGCCTCTTTGCGCTTTGTGCACCGTGACGATATGGAAGCCGAAGGCTATGGCGCCTATTTGGATCAGGTGGAGGATACGCAATGACCGAAGAACGCGCGGTTCTGGCGGGGGGCTGTTTCTGGGGCATGCAGGATCTGATCCGCAGGCTGCCAGGGGTTTTGCGTACTCGCGTGGGTTATACGGGCGGCAATGTGCCGAACGCCACCTATCGAAACCACGGAACCCATGCGGAAGGCATCGAGATCGTCTTTGATCCTGCGCGCATCAGCTATCGTCGCCTGCTGGAGTTCTTTTTCCAGATCCATGATCCGACCACGCTGAACCGGCAAGGCAACGACATCGGCTTGTCCTACCGTTCGGCCATCTACTATGTGGATGAGGCCCAGAAGGCCGAGGCGCTGCAAACCATCGCTGATGTCGAGGCTTCGGGGATCTGGCCGGGGAATGTAGTCACCGAGGTCGAACCCGTGGGCGATTTCTGGGAGGCGGAACCGGAACATCAGGACTACCTTGAGCGTATTCCAAACGGCTATACCTGCCATTTCCCGCGTCCCAACTGGGTTTTGCCACGCAAATGACCTTTCATGAGATAATCCGGGGCAGCGCAAGGTGACCCAGCAAAAACCCCAAAGAAAGACAGGTTTCGCACATCTGATCGCAGCTACTGGCTATTCCGTGGCCGGTTTGCGCCGGATGTGGCAGGAATCGGCGTTCCGGCAAGAAGTCATTGGCGGCGCGGCGGTATTGCTGTTGCTTCTGGCCCTGGGGGGCTCTGCCGGGCAGATCGGCTTGATGACAGTGCTGCTGCTTGCCCTTCTTGCGATCGAGGCGTTGAACACCGCGATCGAAGCGATCGTGGATCACCTGTCACCGGATTGGTCGGTCTTTGCAAAGCAGGCCAAGGATATCGCATCCGCAGCGGTTTTCCTGATGATCCTTGCCAATGGCGTCTGTTTGTCGGTGATATTGCTTGATCTTGCGCTTGCGGCGGCCTGATCCAGGACGTTGAACGAAAAAGGGCGCCCAACAGGCGCCCTTTTCCTTTGCTTCGATAGGTTGGCAAATCAGAAGCGGTAGTTTGCACGCACCTGGAAGGTGGTCGCTTCGACGTCTGCCGTGTCCTGGAAGTTGTCGAACTCGTGGTACAGAACTTCGCCACCCAGCGAGATGCTGTCGGTCAGCATGTGCTCGTAGCCGGCACCGATGAAATAACCGGTGTCATAGCCCAGACCGTCCACATCGGCGCCAACGCCACCAGCGGTTGCGTAGATCAGGCCATTGCCCAGATCATAGCCGCCGCGCACTTTCAGGCGATACACACGCTCCAGCGTCAGCGTGGGTGCTACAGCCAGATCAGCAATATCTGCGTCCAGACCGACACCCAGAACATAGTTGCCCAGATCCCAGTCGTAGCCAGCGGTCAGACCGCCGATCATGTCATCGCCTTCAACGCCGGCAATGTTGGTGCTGACGTCGGCATAGCCCAGCTGGACACCGGCATAGCCACCAGTCCAGTCACGACCCATCGCCATCGGCGCGGGTGCGGGTGCTTCAATCATCGGCTCCATGGCTGCGGGTGCAGCCGAGCCTGCGAATGCGGGTGCTGCGAGGGCGGAGGCGCTCAGCGCAGCAATCAGTGTACGAGTAATTTTCATAGTCCCATCCTTTCGTTACGGGGTCGTCACCGGGATGCGCATAGGGCAAACACGATCACGATCCCCGCTGACATGGCCCTGTGTTCATAATACCTCAAGAGTAGAGCATCATTTTTATGAACAATAAAACGTGAGTAGTATTGGCGAAAAATTGCCTACTTCTATGGGGTTGTCCGCCTATCCGGATAATCGAGCAAAGGTTGAAAAATCCCCAAGACGGTTTTTTCACAGGGCTAGAGAGGGCCATTGACCTTTTCCACCTGAAAGACGAGCATCCGATCTTCCATCGAGGGGTCGTATTTATGCAGCCAGTACAGGGTATTATCCTCAAGCTCTGCTCGGTTTTGCTGTTCATCACCATGGCGTCTCTGATCAAGGCGACAGCCGACCACGTTCCTCCCGGTCAGGCGGTTTTCTTCCGGTCGTTTTTCGCAATGCCGGTGATCCTTGTCTGGCTTTGGATACGCGGTGACCTGCGGACTGGCCTCAAGGTCGCATCACCACTGGGACATTTTTGGCGCGGTTTTGTGGGAACCGCGGCGATGGGGTTGGGATTCGCGGGGCTGGGCCTTCTGCCATTGCCCGAGGTAACCGCCATCGGCTATGCCGCGCCTCTGCTGGTGGTTGTTTTCGCGGCCATGTTCCTGAACGAGGAAGTCCGCGCGTTTCGCCTGTTTGCCGTCGCATTGGGATTGGTGGGCGTGCTGGTTGTTCTGGCCCCACGTCTGACGTTGTTGTCGGGGCCGTCGGTCGATACCTCGGCCGCTTTTGGCGCGATGCTGGTGCTGATGGGCGCGGTTTGCGCGGCCTTGGCCCAGATATATGTCCGCAAACTTGTCCAGACCGAACAGACCTCGGCCATCGTGTTCTTCTTCTCGCTGACGGCGACCGGGTTGTCGCTGCTGACGTTGCCCTTCGGCTGGGTGGTGCCGCAACCTTTCGAGGCGGGTCTGCTGGTGCTGGCGGGGCTTCTGGGGGGGCTTGGGCAGATCTTCCTGACATCGGCCTATCGCTTTGCCGATGCCAGTGTCGTGGCACCTTTCGATTATGCGTCGATGTTGTTTGCGATCCTGATCGGCTATTTCATCTTCAACGAGGTGCCAACCTACCAGATGCTGATCGGCGCGGGCCTGGTGATGCTGGCCGGTGTCATGATCATCTGGCGCGAACATGCGCTGGGCCTGAAGCGTGAAAAGGCGCGATCGGGTATGACACCGCAAGGCTGATCCGCGCCTTGATCCCTGCGTTTCCCTGGCAACCGTGATCCTGGTCTGTCCTTTTCGGGCAAATGCCATGGCGGGTGCGCCTGGCGCCGCTTGTTCATCCCTGACCTTCAGATGTCGCGCAATCCGGCCAGCGCGTAACCCGCGGGAAGCAGCGCGCGGCGAAACCGGCCAAGCGGAAAGCGCGGTGCGGCTGCACGCATCACCTTTGGATAGGGCAGGCGGGTGGGTCTGTCCTGTACCAGATCAGCCAGCAGCGCACCCGCATAGCTGCCCATGGCAACGCCATTGCCATGGAAGGCAAAGCCCGCGAAAGCACCGGGCATGTCTGGAATCGGCCCGCAATATGGGGTGCGGTTGGAAGAAAAGCAGACCATTCCACTCCACCCATGGGGGGTTTCAACATTACGCCAGGCTGGGAACATCTGTTCGAAATGGTGACGGGCGCGGGCGGTGATATTCGCCTCGGCTTTGGCTGATGCAAGAAGACCCCCGCGCATTCCGAACAGGAAACGGTTATCCGGCATCAGGCGGAAGTAATGCAGCAGGTTACGTGTGTCATAGGCCATCTGGCGGCTGGTCCAGCCCGCCGCGTCCAATTCGGCCTGGGTCAGCGGGCGTGTGACCAGTACATTGGATTGGGCCGGCAGGTATCGGCCCGCCATCCAGGGCGGCAGATCCTCGGACGAATAGCCATTGGTCGCCACGATTAGACGGCTGGCGTGCACCGTGGCCTGATCCGTTGTCAGCGTGAAACCATTGTTGTTCCGCGCGATCTGTGTGACCGCGCTATGCCCGTGCACCCGCGCCCCTGCCGCCAGAACCGCGCGGACAAGCCCCGCAACATATTTGCGGGGGTTCAGTGCAAACCCCACCGGGATCGTCAGCCCGGCGGTGAAGGGCCCCGCCATGCCGATGTCCCTCAACGCGTCAGGGCTGTGCCACTTGGCGTCGACCGCGTAGTCGGCTTTGACCCGGTCAGCATCCTTGCGCAACTCCCGCGCTGCACGGTCATTATGCGCCAGGATCGTTTCGCCCTGTGAATGCGTATCGGCGGCGATGTCATTCTCTTGCAGCAACCTTGCGACAAGCGCGACAGCATCCTGTTCGGCCTGCCGCCACCCGGACAGCGCATCCTGTCCGAAGCGATGGGCAAGCTCGGCGCTGCTGGCCTTGGCGCCGCCAAGACAACAGAACCCGCCATTTCGCCCGGATGCGCCCCAGCCGGGATACATGCTGTCCAGGACAACGACATCCACGCCATCCTGTGCAAGATGAAGGGCGGCGGACAATCCGGTGAAACCCGCCCCGATGATCACGACATCCGCGGTGATCTTGCCCGTCGCGGCAGGTGTTGCCCCAGGTTCATCAGGCACTGTTGTGGCCCAATAGCATCCTGCGACAGGACCATCCCCATAGGCATAGGCCGGAAAGATGCGGGTCATGCTGTCCGTGCTGCGGCCTGTTCGTCGCGTTGCTGGGCCAGACTGTTGCGCTTGGTGATGATCGACGCGGTGACAACCCCGATCGTGACGATCGCGATCATGATCGTCGACAGCGCGTTGATCTCGGGTGAAACACCCAGGCGCACAGCCGAGAAAATCCTGATCGGCAAGGTCGTGGCCGAGGGTCCCGCCGTGAAGGATGCGATCACCAGATCGTCCAGGGACAGCGTGAACGCCAGAAGCCAGCCGGAAATCACCGCTGGCGCGATGATCGGCAGAGTCACGAGGCGGAAGGCATCGAATGGCGTGCAGCCAAGATCAAGTGCCGCTTCTTCCAGCGACTTGTCGAAACTGACAAGACGCGATGAAACCACGACCGAAACGAAGCACATCGAAAAGGTGGTATGCGCCAGTACGATGGTGAAGATACCGCGATCCAGCCCGATCCCGATGAACAGCAGCAAAAGGGAAAGGCCGGTTATCACCTCGGGCATCACAAGTGGGGCATAGATCATGCCCGAAAACACGGTGCGGCCCATGAAACGACCACCGCGGACAAGAACATAGGCCCCCATCGTGCCCAGCACCGTCGCAATCGTGGAAGAGGCCACTGCAACCTGAACCGTGACCCAGGCTGCATCAAGAAAGGACTCGTTCTGCAACAGGGTTCCGTACCACTGGGTCGAAAATCCCGCCCAGACCGTGACCAGGCGCGATGCGTTGAAGCTGTAGATGATCAGGATGATCATCGGCAGATAAAGGAACGCGAAGCCCAGGGTCAGGGATGTGGCGTTGAACCAGGAAAACCGCCTCATTGGTCCATCTCCCGCTGCTTTTGCTCGTTGCGCTGGAACAGCACGATGGGAACGACCAGGATCAGCAGCAGGATCACCGCCACCGCCGAGGCCACCGGCCAGTCGCGGTTCGAGAAGAACTCCTCCCATAGAACCTTGCCGATCATCAGCGTGTCAGACCCGCCCAGCAGCGAGGGGATGACGAACTCACCCAGCGCCGGGATGAAAACAAGGAAACAGCCGGCGATGATGCCCGACTTCGACAGCGGCACGGTGATCAGCCAGAAGGCCGAAAGCCGCGAACAGCCCAGATCCTCCGCTGCTTCCAGAAGCGACCCATCCATCTTTTCAAGGGCCGAGTAGATCGGCAGGATCATGAAGGGAAGGTAGGTATAGACGATCCCGATATAGACGGCGGTGTTGGTGTTCAGGATGGTCAGCGGGGTCGAGATGATGCCGGTCCAGAGCAGGAACTGGTTCAGAAAGCCTTCGTTCGACAGGATCCCGATCCAGGAATAGACGCGGATCAGGAAGCTGGTCCAGAAAGGCAGGATAACCAACAGCAGCAGCGTCGCGCGCCATTCATCGGGGGCCTGTGCCATGCCATAGGCAATCGGATAGCCCACCAAAAGCGTCAGAACGGTCGAAATCGCCGCGATCTGAAGCGACGACACATAGGCCTTCCAGTAAAGCGGGTCCTGAGTCAGGAAGGTAAAGTTTTCAAAATCAAGCTGGGACAGGAAGCTCTTGAACCCATCCCACCCCGCAGACAGGTCCAGTTGCGGCGTATAGGGCGGAATCGACAGCGCGATATCCGACAGCGAGATCTTCAGCACGATAAGGAAAGGCACAAGGAAAAGTGCCAGAAGCCACAGATATGGTACCGCGATGAGGATGAAACGCCGCATCGCCTCAGCTCTCCAGAACGACGGCGGCGGTGTCCGTCCATGACAGCCAGACGCGGTCTTCCCAGGTGAAGCTGCGCCGTGACAGGCGACGGGTATTGGCGGCCTGCGCCTTGATCATCTGACCGTTGCCAAGCTTGACGTGATAGGTCGAGATGTTGCCCAGATAAGCGATGTCGATGATCTGACCTTCGACCGCGTTCGCCATGTCATCGGGACGGTCGGCGGAAATCGCGACCTTCTCGGGGCGGATCGCAATGTGACAACGCTGCCCATCGGAAAAGCTGCTGGGCGTCTTGGCGACAAAGGGTTCCTGACCCTCGGCCCATGCAATGCGATATCCGTCACCCTCGCGGGTGGCGGAACCGTCGATGATGTTCACCTCGCCGATGAAATCCGCGACATAGACGCAATTGGGCGCCTCGTAGATCTGTGCCGGGGTCGCCACCTGGATGATGCGCCCCTCGTCCATCACCGCAACGCGGCTGGACACGGTCATCGCCTCTTCCTGGTCATGCGTCACGATCACGAAGGTGGTGCCGGTCTTTTCCTGGATATCCATCAGCTCGAACTGAGTGTCCTGACGCAACTTCTTGTCCAGCGCGCCCAGCGGTTCATCCAGCAAAAGAAGCTTCGGTGCCTTGGCTAGGCTGCGCGCCAGCGCCACACGTTGCCGCTGTCCACCGGAAATCTGGTGCGGCTTGCGCTTGGCGAATTTCACCAACCGGGTCAGGCGCAGCATCTCGTCTACGCGCGCCTCTATCTCGGCCTTGGGTTTGCCTTCACGCTTCAGGCCGAAGGCGATGTTTTCCCAGACGCTCAGATGCGGAAACAGGGCGTATGACTGGAACATCATGTTCACGGCCCGCTTGTTGGGCGGAACATTCGCCATGTCTTGTCCGGCGATCAGGATCTGGCCTTCGGTCACGTTCTCGAAACCGGCCAGCATCCGCATCAGGGTTGTCTTGCCGCAGCCGGACGGACCCAACAGCGAGAAGAATTCCTTCTCGTAGATATCCTGGGTCAGGTTCTCGATGGCTGTGAAATCTCCGAACCGCTTGGTGACGTTCCGGAACTGGATGAGAGGCTTTGCCTGCGGATCATCCCATGGGGCGAAGACGGTCTGTGCCATGCCGATCCCTGTCCTTTATTATAAACGGACCCGCGCAGATGTTGCGCGGGTCCATGGTTTCGGGTCTCAGGTGCCCGATTTGATCTTGGTCCACATACGGGTCACGGTACGCTGTACGCCTGCATCCCAGGGTGTGGTTGTGAACAGGTTGTTCAGAGCCTCTTCCGAGGGGTAGATCGCCGGATCGCCAATCACGTCCTCAGCCAGGAATTCCTGCGAGGCAAGGTTTCCGTTGGCGTAGTAGACATAGTTCGATGCGGCGGCCATGTTCTGCGCATCCATGATGAAGTTCAGGAATGCGTGCGCGCCTTCCACATTGGGCGCGTCGACGGGTATCGCCATCTGGTCGAACCACATCTGCGCGCCTTCCTTGGGCGCGTTATACGCAACTTCAACGCCATTCTCGGCCTCTGCGGCACGGTCACGGGCCTGCAGGATGTCACCTGACCAGCCGACCGCCACGCAGATGTCTCCATTGGCCAGCGCGTTGATGTATTCGCTGCTGTGGAACTTCTGGATATAGGGACGGATCGCCATGAAGACCGGCTCGGTCTTCGCGATAACCTCGGGGTCATGGCTGTTTGGGTCTTCGCCCAGGAACTTCAGCGCGGCCGGGATCATTTCTGCCGGTGCGTCCAGCATCATGATGCCGCATGCGGCCAGCTTTTCAGCGTTGGCGGGGTCGAAAACCAGCGACAGGCTGTCGATCGGCGCATCCGCACCCAGGATCTCGGTGACCTTGCCGACGTTCACGCCGATGCCGGTCGTGCCCCACATGTAGTTGATGGAATAGGCGTTGTCCGGGTCGTACTGTTCGGTCCGCGATGACACGACATCCCACATGTTCGACAGGTTCGGCAGCTTGGATTTGTCCAGCTGCTGGAACGCACCCGCCTGGATCTGACGCTGCAGGAAGGTCCCCGAGGGCACGACAACGTCATAGCCCGAACCGCCGGCCAGCAGCTTGGTTTCCAGAACTTCGTTGCTGTCGAAAACGTCATAGATCAGCTTGAGCCCGGTTTCGGTCTCGAACTTGGCCAGCAGCTCTTCGTCGATATAATCGGACCAGTTATACACACGGACTTCTTGTGCCGCGGCAGCCCCTGCCATGAGCGCGATTGTTGCAGTCATGGTCAGCAGTTGATGTCTCATCAGGTAACTCCCTATGGTGGATACGAGGATCTTCTGTCCCTTTTACGGAATTTGATCAAACTTTCTGCCGTATGGCAATATGGTAATATTTTCATGACCTCGTTAAACTCGCAAGACGATGTCTTGCAGTACCGCGGGGAAAGCGGCGAAATGGATGATGGTGCCCGAAAAATGAACACCTTGGCGGAAGCGTCCGTGAACCCCCCCGCGCATGAGGTGATCTATCGCAAACTGCGCGAGCAGATCCTTTTCGGAGAGATCGCGCCGGGGCAGGCGTTGACGATCCAGGGACTGGCCGATCGGTTGAACGCGGGAATGACCCCGGTCCGCGAGGCGATCCGGCGCCTGACAGCCGAAGGCGCGCTTGTTTTCCAAGGCAATCGCAGGGTTTGTGTGCCGCAATTGACGGCTGCCAATATATCAGAAATTATTTATGCAAGACAATGGCTTGAGTCGCATCTTGGGCTGCGCGCCACAGAGCGTGCAGGCGCCGCGGACCTGATGCACCTGACCGAGATCGACAGCGACCTTGACCGTGCCATAGCCGCGGGTGATTTGCGCGCCTATCTGGAAAACAACTATCGTTTTCATGCCACGCTCTATGGTCTGGCAGAGGCGCCCATTCTCGCGGAAATGGCCGAAAGGCTGTGGTTGCGTTTCGGACCCTCACTACGCGTGGTGATAGGCCGGATCGGTACCCAGAACCTGCCTGACAAACACAAGGACATGCTGGAATGCATCCGGACAGGTGATTCCGAGGGGGCGGCAAGAGCCATGCGGGAGGATATGCTTCAGGGAATGGAGCAGATCCGCGAAATGCTTGACCTTGACCATCCGCAAGACTGATTCGATTGACACTCTGAAATTTGATCATATTGTTGGCCTGGCAGGGGAGTCGCCTTTCAGCGGCCTTCCCCCAATCATTCCAAGACCAGCAAGAGGCCCGTCATGACCGTGATCACCAATCATATGCCCACGCAGGAATTGCAGGCCCTCGACGCGGCGCATCACATGCATCCTTTCTCGACGCAGGATGCGCTGGCCAAACGCGGGGCCCGTGTCATCACCCGCGCCGACGGCGTCTGGATCACCGATAGTGACGGCAACCGCATCATCGACGGCATGGCAGGGCTGTGGTGTGTGAACGTGGGTTACGGGCGCGATCGCCTGGCCGATGTTGCCTCGCGCCAGATGAAGGAACTGCCCTATTACAACACCTTCTTCATGACGACCCACGTCCCTGCCATCGCACTGAGCCAGAAACTGGCCGAAGTGGCGCCAGGCGACCTCAATCATGTGTTTTACGCCGGATCAGGGTCTGAAGCGAATGATACCAACATTCGCATGGTGCGGACCTATTGGGCGCAGAAGGGCAAGCCTGACAAGAAGGTCATCATCAGCCGCAAGAACGCCTATCACGGATCGACCATGGCAGGCGCATCGCTGGGTGGCATGTCGGGCATGCACGCGCAGGGCGGCCTGCCGATCCCCGATATCCACCATATCGACCAACCCAACTGGTGGGCCGAAGGCGGAGATATGTCACCCGAAGAATTCGGATTGGAACGCGCGCGGCAGCTGGAGCAGGCGATCCATGATCTGGGCGAGGACCGCGTCGCCGCCTTCATCGCCGAGCCTGTTCAGGGCGCCGGCGGCGTGATCGTGGCGCCAGACACCTATTGGCCGGAAATCCAGCGCATTTGCGACAAGTACGAGATCCTGCTGATTGCGGATGAGGTGATCTGCGGTTTCGGGCGTACCGGCAACTGGTTCGGCAGCCAGACCCTGAACATCCGGCCCCATATCATGACCATCGCCAAGGGGCTATCATCCGGTTATCAGCCCATCGGCGGCTCGATCGTCTGTGACGAGGTTGCCGAAGTGATCGGCGCCTGCGAGTTCAACCACGGCTATACCTACGCCGCCCATCCCGTGGCCGCGGCCGTCGCGCTGGAGAACCTCAACATCATCGAGGAAGAAGGCATCATCGAACACGTGAGGACCGATATCGGACCCTACATGAAGGAACTCTGGACCGGCTTGATGGATCACCCGCTGGTGGGCGAGGCCAAGATCGTCGGCATGATGGGGTCCATCGCGCTGACCCCGCACAAGGAAAGCCGGGCCAGGTTTGCGGCTGAAGCCGGCACCATTGGCTACATCACCCGCGAGCGGTGCTTTGCCAACAATCTGGTCATGCGCCATGTGGGCGACCGGATGATCATCAGCCCGCCGCTGGTGATGACCCGGGACGAGGCCGATATCCTGATCGAGCGTGCCCGCAAGTCCCTGGACGAGGCCTATCGCCAGATCAAGGATGAGGGTCTGCTGGTTGCGGCCAGCTGAACCCATTTAGATACTGATCCGGCCTGATTGCGCGGTGCACGGGCCGGATTTGGATATTTGAAGCAAGAAGAACCTGACGTGCTGTCAGGTCAGCGCCGCATTCACGCGTGCGATGCACAGCGAGATATGCGCGCGCCGCACATCCGCGGCGGCCTGGGGATCACGGGCCTGAAGCGCCTGCAGGCTGTCGCGCAGTTCGGACACGAAGATCGCGGTTTCCTCGGTCAGATCCAGATGCGACGTAGTCTTGAGCCATATCCGGGCTGTGCGGTAATAAAGTCGTTCCGATGTGTCGCGCAGCGCCTCGTTCAGTGTCAACGACGTGCCGAAATGGAAATATTCCATGTTCAGCCGCGCCAGAGAACGCACCTCGGGGTTGGTCAGAAGCGCCTCTCCGCGCAGCAGGAAGTCATGGGCCTTGGCCACGATCTCATTGGTGATCGGCACCGGGGACAGCCGCCCCACCAGTCCTGCCAGTTCGCGGCGCAGATCATAGGTTCGCGCCATCTCACCGGGGTCGACATCGGTGACGATCGTGCCGACACCATGCTGCGAGATAACCAACCCCTCATCCTCGAGGCGGGCCAGAACCCGGCGCAGCGGCGTGCGGGAGGTTCCGAATTCAGCCGCGAGGGCCTCTTCCGACAGGCGCGTTCCGGGGGGATGATCAAGCAGGCAGATCCGCGTGCGCAGCGCGTCATGCAAACGCAGAAAACGGGCGCGCGCATCGGGCTGGTCAGACATGACGGGTCAGCCTTTCGCCAAGGCCCTGCAGCATCGACAAGCACTGATCCAGCTGAGACAGAGCCACATATTCGTCCGCCTTATGCGCTTGCTCGATGCTGCCGGGCCCGCACAGGACAGCGGACATGCCCATTTGCTGGAACAATCCCGCCTCTGTGCCGAAAGCCACGACATCCGCGCCATTCGCCCCGGTCAGCTCTGCCACCAGACGGCGGGCGGCATTCTCCTCCATCGGTTCAAGCCCGCAAACCTCGCCGATGACATAGGTCGTGATCCCGGCATCCGGGCAGATCGCCTGCATCTGAGGCAGCAGCACATCGTTGCAATAGGCTGCCAGATCCTCGCGGACGAATGCAGCGTCGCTGTCTTGCACCGGGCGCATTTCCCAGTCCAGCTCGGCCCGGCCGGCGATGACGTTATGCGCTACACCGCCTGACAGGCGGCCCACGTTGATCGTGGTCCAGGGCGGTTCGAACCTGCCACCCACGGGCGCCCGGTGACGCAGCTGGTGGCGCAACTCCATGAGCCGCGCGACATAGCTTACCGCATATTCGACAGCATTGACGCCCCGGTCCGGGTTGGATCCGTGGCCTTCCAGCCCCCGGAATTCGACGGTGTATTCGCAACAGCCCTTGTGGCCTTCGATGATCCGCATCTCTGTGGGTTCTCCGACGATCACCATGGCAGGGCGGATACCGCGGGCCTGCAGGGCCGGAACAAGCGAACGCGCGCCCAGGCAGCCCACCTCTTCGTCATAGGTGAAGGCGAAATGGATCGGACGCGAAAGGTTGCGTGCGGCATAGTCGGGCGCCATCGCCAGGGCCGCCGCGATGAACCCTTTCATGTCGCAGGTGCCGCGGCCAAAGAGCCGGCCATCCCGTTCGACCATCCGGAACGGATCGCTTGACCAATCCTGATCTGCGACCGGGACGACATCGGAATGGCCGGACAGGACGATCCCGCCCTCCCGGTCCGGACCGATCGTGGCGAAAAGATTGGCCTTCGTGCCGGTCTCGTCATGGAACAGATCGACGCGCGCGCCCGCATCCAGCAAGATGTTGGCCATGTGGTCGATCATGTCCAGGTTGCTGTCAGCCGAGATTGTCGGAAAGCCGATCAGATCACCAAGAATGGCCTGTGTCAGGGTCACATCCGTCATGACTTCACGAAGATCCGGCGCGGGCGGTTACAGAAGGTTTCGGCCGGACCGTCGGCGGTGATCAGGATCGATTCCGTGATCTCGATCCCCCATGTGTCCATCCAGAGGCCCGGCATGAAATGAAAGGTCATGCCGGGTTGCAGAACCGTCTGATCCTCGGCGCGCAGACTGATCGTCCGCTCGCCCCAGTCGGGCGGATAGCTGATCCCGATGGGATAGCCGCAGCGCGCACCGCGCTGGATGCCCGCGGCCTCGAGCGGGCGGGCCAGCGCATCCGCGATATCACAGGCCCGGTTGCCGGCGCGGGCCGCTTGCAGCCCGGCCTCCAACCCTTCGATCAGGGCGGCTTCGGCACGTTTCACCTCATCCGGGGGGGTGCCAAGATAGACGGTTCGGCAGAAGGGTGTGTGATAGCGCCGATAGACACCGGCCAGTTCGAAGAAGGTGCATTGATCGTTTTCGAACTCGCCCCCGTTCCAGGTGATATGCGGGGCTGATGCATCGGCCCCCGATGGGCACATCGGAACGATGGCGGGGTAGTCGCCCCAATCCTCGCCCACGCCGATGATCGCCTCACGCATCACCTCCGCCACAAGGTCATTCTTGCGCACGCCGGGGCGCGCGCGTTCGATCGCGGTATCCACCATCTTTTCGGCAATCCGGGCCGCGCGGCGCATGAAGGCAATTTCTTCATGCGATTTGATCGCTCTTTGCCAGTTCACCAGCGCAGTGGCATCCACCAGCGTGGCGCGTGGCAGTTCGGTCATCATCGTGACATAGGCCTTGGCCGAGAAATAGTAGTTCTCCATTTCGACGCCGATACATGCCGACTCGAACCCCATCTCGCAGAGCAGCGCCGACAGATGCTGCATCGGGTGGCGTTCGTTGGATTGCACATAGGTGTCATCATAGGGCCGCAGGTGATCATGCGACAGCCAGGCGGTCCGCTTGGCGCCGTTCGCATCCATATTGCGCCCCCACCAGACCGGATCACGGTCATGGGTCACGATCACGCCTTGATGAACATAGAAGGACCAGCCGTCATAGCCGGTCAGCCAGGCCATGTTCGACGGGTCCTCGACGAAAAGCACATCTATCCCGCGCTCTGCCATTGCGGCGCGGGTCAGCGTCAGCCGGCGATCATATTCTGACTTGCTGAAAGGCAGGTCGGCAAAGGGAATCGGGGGAACGGACATGAGCGGCTTCCTTGTTGGCGTTTGACCAAGTTCAGCAAATTTGTGCACATCTTTTCCGTTCCAAAAGCGAATTCATCTGTCGCATTTAGGAAATCCCTTAAATTTATAGGATGTATGGTTGACCTTGGACGTTGGCGCATAAAGGTTGTGCACAACTTGGATTTTGAAATGACTGCCGAAGGACGCCGCCGATGCTGACGAATGATCAACTGGCCCAATGGGACCGCGATAATTTCTTTCATCCCTCGACTCATCTGGCCGAGTTCGCGCGCGGCAATGTCGCGCAGCGGATCATCAAGACCGCAGAGGGATGCCACATCACAGACCGTGACGGCACGCGCCTGCTGGATGCCTTCGCGGGGCTTTATTGCGTGAACGTCGGCTATGGCCGCCAGGAAATCGCCGAGGCGATTGCCGATCAGGCGCGCGAGCTGGCCTATTACCACGCCTATGTCGGTCATGGGACCGAGGCCAGCATCACGCTGTCCAAGATGATCCTGGATCGCGCGCCCAAGGGCATGTCCAAGGTCTATTTCGGACTTTCCGGTTCGGATGCCAATGAAACCAACGTCAAGCTGATCTGGTATTACAACAACATCCTGGGACGCCCCAGGAAGAAGAAGATCATCAGCCGGTGGCGCGGTTATCACGGATCTGGCCTGGTGACAGGATCATTGACCGGCCTGGAGCTGTTCCACAAGAAATTCGACCTGCCCTTGGCGCAGGTCATTCATACCGAGGCGCCCTACTACTTCCGCAGGCCGAAGGACGACATGACCGAGGCGCAGTTCACCGCCCATCTGGTGGCGGAGCTTGAGGCTCTGATCGAACGCGAAGGCGCCGATACCATCGCCGCCTTCATCGGAGAGCCCGTGCTTGGCACTGGCGGGATCGTGCCGCCGCCCGAAGGCTACTGGCCAGCGATCCAGAAGGTCCTGCGCAAGCACGACATCCTGCTGGTTGCCGATGAGGTCGTGACGGGTTTCGGCCGTCTTGGCACCATGTTCGGGTCTGATCACTACGGGATCGAGCCGGATCTGATCACCATCGCCAAGGGCCTGACCTCGGCCTATGCGCCTCTGTCGGGTTCCATTGTCGGGGATCGTATGTGGAAGGTTCTGGAGCAGGGCACGGATGAGAATGGCCCGATCGGCCATGGCTGGACCTATTCCGCGCATCCGGTCGGTGCCGCAGCGGGTGTGGCCAACCTGAAACTGCTGGATGACCTCAATCTGGTGCAGAACGCAGGCGATGTCGGCAATTACCTCAACGCCCAGATGCGTGCGGCGCTGGCCGAACATCCGCATGTCGGCGAGGTTCGTGGCGAAGGGATGCTCTGCGCGGTCGAGTTGGTCCGGGATCGTGACACACGGAAATTCTTTGATCCTTCCGAGAAGGTCGGACCCCGTATCGCATCCGCCCTTCTGGGCCATGGCGTGATCGCGCGCGCGATGCCCCAAGGTGACATCCTGGGATTCGCACCGCCTTTCTGCCTGACCCGTGCGCAGGCGGACGAAGTGGTGGAAAAAACGGCAAAGTCTATTTCCGAGGCGCTGTCCTGACACTAATGTCGGGAATATGTCCTGAATTTTTCCCTTATGCTGGCCGTTTGGCCTGTCAATTCGGGATTTGGCGGTTTCACACAGCAAAAGGGTTGCAACCTACAGGGCGGCGCGTTTTAGTCATGGGTAAATGCGTGGCGGAGATCGCGCAGGAACAACAAACGGGGAGCCGACATTGGCTGGATCAAGTGCGAACGACGCGTTCGTAGCTTTTGAGCGCGTTCAGAAAAGCTACGATGGTGAAACACTGGTCGTCAAAGACCTGAACCTGACCATGCCCAAGGGTGAGTTCCTGACCATGCTGGGGCCATCAGGGTCGGGCAAGACGACATGCCTGATGATGCTGGCCGGGTTCGAGACGGCAACCCACGGCGAGATCCTTCTGGATGGCAAGCCGATCAACAACATCCCGCCGCACAAGCGCGGCATCGGAATGGTCTTTCAGAACTACGCCCTGTTTCCGCATATGACCGTTGCCGAAAACCTGGCCTTCCCGCTCGAGGTCCGCAACATCGGCAAATCCGAACGCGAGGAAAAGGTGCGCCGCGCGCTGGACATGGTGCAGATGGGCAAGTTCGGCGGCCGCCGACCGGCGCAATTGTCGGGTGGGCAGCAGCAGCGTATCGCTCTGGCCCGCGCCCTTGTCTTCGAACCCGAACTGGTTCTGATGGACGAGCCGCTGGGCGCGCTGGACAAGCAGCTGCGCGAAACACTGCAATTCGAAATCACGCGCCTGGCCCATGATCTGGGGATCACCACTGTCTATGTGACCCACGACCAGACCGAGGCGCTGACCATGTCCGACCGCGTGGCGGTTTTCGACGATGGGCGCATCCAGCAGCTTGCGCCGCCGGATGTCCTTTACGAACAGCCGCAGAACAGTTTTGTCGCGCAGTTCATCGGCGAGAACAACACGATGGAAGGCGTCGTTCAGGAGATCAAGGGCGATACATGCATCGTCAGGCTGGACGGGGGCGAAGTGATCGACGCCAAGCCAGTCAATGTCACGAAGCCGGGTGAGCGGACGCGCGTGTCCATTCGGCCCGAGCGGGTGGAATTCAACAAGGAACGCCTTCAGCCCGGCGCGCATACGCTCAAGGCCGAAGTGTTGGAGTTCATCTATATGGGTGACATTTTCCGGACGCGGTTGCGCGTCGCCGGGAATGACGAATTCGTCGTCAAGACGAGAAACGCACCCGACCAGGTGCGCTTGAAACCGGGACAGCAGATTGACATCGGCTGGTTGCCCGAAGATTGCCGTGCGCTCGACGCCTGAGCGCAGGAAAGGCGCCTTTGTCCAGCCCGTGGACATCGGCGAACAGAAAAACGGGTTTTAACAAGGAGTGTAGAATGAAACTCAAGACAACTCTTCTGGCCACAGGGGCTACCCTGGTCGCCGCAGCTGCGCTGGCACAGGGGAACATGGCAGACAGCATGACGGTTGTATCCTGGGGCGGTGCCTATCAGAACAGCCAGGTCAAAGCTTATATCGAACCCTATGTGGCCAATAACCCCGGGCTGAACGTCATCACTGACGAAAGCTCTGCCGAAGCCGTGACAAAGCTGCGTGCGATGTCCGAAGCCGGCAACATCACGTGGGACCTTGTCGATGTGACCGCCGCTGATGGCCTGCGTCTGTGCGACGAAGGCCTCGCGCTGGAGATCGATCCCGACACGATGCTGGCGGCGGCCCCCGATGGGACCCCGGCCTCCGAGGATTTCGGAAATACGCTGGTGGGTGACTGCTTCATTCCGCAGATCGTCTTCTCGACCACTTTCGGCTATCGCACCGACCTGCTGTCCGAAGCGCCGAGCAATATTTGCGATATCTTCGATACCGCGAAATTCCCCGGCAAGCGTTCGCTGGAAAAGCGTCCGATCGGCAACATGGAATGGGCGCTGATCTGTGACGGCGTCGCAATCGAAGATGTCTACGAAACCCTGGAAACCCAGGAAGGCGTCGATCGCGCCCTGGCAAAGCTGGGTACGATCAAGGATGAGACCATCTGGTGGTCGGCTGGTGCGGAAACACCGCAGCTTCTGGCGGATGGCGAAGTGGTGATGGGTTCGACCTACAACGGTCGCCTGTTCTCGGCGATCGTCGAGCAGAACCAGCCCATCGGCATGCTCTGGGATTGGCAGATGTTCGATCTGGACGGCTGGATCATTCCCGCCGGCCTGCCCGAAGATCGTCTGGCACGCGCCCTGGATTTCGTGAAGTTCGCGACCGATACCCAGCGTCTGGCTGATCAGGCCGCCTATATCTCTTACGGTCCGGCGCGCGCGTCCTCCGCACCGCTGGTTGGCAAGCACGCTGAACTGGGTGTCGATATGGCCCCCCATATGCCGACCGATCCGGCCAATGCGGTCAACACCTTCCTGTTCAACTTCGAATGGTGGGCAAGCTACCGCGATGACCTGGACGCACAGTTCCAGGCATGGCTGCTGCAGTAATGCGGTGACATGACGAAAGGGGCGTACCCGCCCCTTTCACCTTCCCGCGCGGAATGACCGCGCGGGGCCTTCGCCAAACCGACACATGCCGGTTTTGCCAAGGCCAGCAAATGCACCGCGAGTAGGTGCCAGACGTAGCGACAGGGAAAAACATGTCCGATACCACGCTTGACGGTCCGGTTCTTGCAGCCGACGGCACACCGCTGAAGCAGAGCCTGAACAAGGCGCTCCGCAAGCAGAAGATCCGTGCCCTGGTGTTGATCGCGCCCTTGCTGCTTTTCGTACTTGTGACCTTCGTGGCGCCGATCGGATCCATGCTGATGCGCTCGGTTCAGAACACTGCTGGCACGGATTATATCCCGGATCTGATACCCAATGTCGTGGCTGCAATTCAGGACTGGGACCCCAAGAGCGGCGAAGCCCCCCCGGAAGCCGTCTACAGGGCCATGGCCATCGACATGGCCGCAGCGTTCGAGAACAAGACCCACACGCAATTGGGGCGCCGCTTCAACTATGAGGCGCCGGGGTTTTCATCCCTGTTCCGCAAGTCGGGTCGCCCCGCGTCCCGCTGGGACATCGAAACGGATGGCCCCTTCAAGGAGAAGTTCCTGGATATCGACAAGGACTGGGGCAACGTCGAATACTGGGCCGCGATCAAGTCCAACTCTGGCTATTACACCAGCAGCTACTTCCTGGCCGCTTTCGACGCGCAGCGCGGCATTGACGGCATCAGCATGAAAGACCCCGATCAACGCATCTATCAAAAGCTGATGTTGCGGACGCTTGGCCTGAGCCTGCTGATCACCTTCTGCACGCTTGCCCTGGGCTATCCTGTCGCCTGGTTGCTGGCCGACTTGCCCTTGCGAACATCGAACCTGTTGCTGATCCTGGTGCTTTTGCCTTTCTGGACCTCGCTGCTTGTGCGGACATCGGCCTGGAAGATCCTGCTGCAGGAACAGGGTGTCATCAACAATTTCTGGATCGCGCTTGGCTTTACCGAACGGCTGTCCCTGATCAACAACCAGTTGGGCGTGATCATCGCGATGACGCATATCCTGCTGCCGTTCATGATCCTGCCGCTTTATTCCGTGATGAAGACGATCCCCCCCACCTATCTGCGCGCCGCCAAATCGCTGGGCGCGTCGAACTGGACCGCGTTCTGGCGGGTGTATTTCCCGCAGACGACTGCCGGAATCGGGGCCGGGGCGCTTTTGGTGTTCATTCTGGCCGTGGGCTATTTCATCACCCCTGAACTGGTGGGCGGCGCCGATGGTACGTTCATCTCGAACCGGATCTATTTCCAGTTTGCCGTATCTGGCAACTGGGGGCTTGCAGCCGCGCTTGGTACGCTGATGCTGGTCGTGGTCCTGATCCTCTACTACGTCTATGACAAGCTTGTCGGCGTCGACAACGTGAAGCTGGGATAAAAGACATGGCATCCAAACTTCCGACCTATGCCACGACCGGACAGCGGATCTGGTACTACACGTTCCGCGTGATCTGCGGCCTGGTGTTCTTTTACCTGATCTTCCCGATCCTGATCATCATCCCGTTGTCGTTCAACGCCGAGAACTTCTTTACCTTCACGCCCGCGATGTTGCGCCTTGATCCGGACGGTTATTCGCTCAAGCATTACCAGGACTTCATGGGCGCGAATGGTGACTATTCCTGGCTTCAGGCTTTCACCAACTCGCTGATCATCGCACCGTTGGCGACGCTGCTTGCGGTGTCCCTTGGCACGCTTGCGGCCATTGGTCTGACCCAGCCGCATGTGCCCTATCGCAAGCAGATCACCGCGCTGCTGATTTCCCCGATGATCGTGCCGCTGATCATCACGTCGGCCGGGATGTTCTTTTTCTACTCGCGCCCATTCGGAATCACGGAATTCGGACTGCAGGGCACCTATGCCGGTGTCGTCCTTGCACATGCGGCCCTGGGTATTCCCTTCGTGATCATCACCGTGACGGCGACGCTGTCCAGCTTTGATACCTCGCTGACGCGGGCTGCGGCCAATATGGGCGCAAATCCGGTCACGACCTTTTTCCGGGTTCAGATGCCCTTGATCCTGCCGGGTGTGATCTCCGGCGGCCTCTTTGCTTTCATCACCTCGTTCGACGAGGTCGTGGTGGTGCTGCTGGTCGGCTCTGCGGGCCAGAAGACGCTGCCCTGGCAGATGTTCATCGGTCTGCGCGAACAGATCAGCCCGACGATCCTCGCCGTGGCGACGATCCTTGTCGTGATCTCGGTCGCGCTTCTGACCACGGTCGAATTGCTGCGGCGCCGGTCCGAACGCCTGCGCGGTATGAGCCCGGGCTGATCGCATGGACATTGCCGGCAAGGTCGCGCTTGTCACCGGCGGCGCGCAGGGGATCGGCCTTGCACTGGCGCGGGCGCTGAAAACTGCCGGCGCGGCGCGGGTTGTGATCGCCGACCTGCGCCTGCCGGGTGATACCCCGACGGGTGTCGATGAGGCCCTTTTGTGCGATGTATCCGACCCGATCCAGATCGCGACCATGATCGACCACGTCGAAGCAGTGCATGGCCCCGTCGACATCATGTGCTCCAACGCCGGGATCGCCACCGGGATGGATACGACATTCGACAATATCGCTTTTGCCGATCCTGCGGTCTGGGACCGGGCCTGGGCGGTCAATGTCATGGCCCATGTCCATGCCGCTCGGGTTCTGATCCCGCGGATGAAGGCGCGGGGCGGCGGGTATTTCCTGCATACGATTTCGGCGGCAGGCCTGCTGTCGCAAGTCGGATCTGCCGTTTATTCAACCACGAAACACGCCGCTGTCGGCTTTGCGGAAAGCCTGGCCATCGGGCATCGCGATGATGGCATCCGCGTCTCGATGCTGTGTCCGCAAGGTGTGGCGACCCCGATGCTGGAAGGTATCCCCGAAGGCCCGCAACTGGGCGATGGGGTGCTGAGCGTCGAGACCGTCGCCAATGCCGCGATCGAAGGCATCCGGGCCGAGCGTTTCGTGATCCTTCCCCATCCCGCCGTTGCGGATTATATGCGCGCCAAGGTCGAGAATTACGACCGCTGGATCGGTGGCATGGCCAAGTTGCAGCGGGCCATGAAACCTCGCTGACACCTGCGCCGGCTGCAACGGTGCATCTGGATATTTTTGGCAAGAAGAAGCAGGAAAGGGGCGCGCATGTCCGACGCGGAAAAGCATAATGCCGAGATGAAGGCGCTGCAAAAGGCACAGCGCGAAAAGATCGCGGAGGCAGGCGATCCCGCCCGCGGGCTGGTGCTGGTGCACACTGGCGATGGCAAGGGCAAGTCCAGTTCTGCATTCGGGGTGGTGATACGGGCGCTGGGCTGGGGTCAATCCGTGGGCGTGGTCCAGTTCATCAAGGGCACATGGGTTACCGGCGAGAAGCAGTTCTTCGACAAGTTGGGCGGCGTGACCTGGGCTACGATGGGTGAGGGCTTCACCTGGGATACGCAGGACCGTGACCGTGATATCGCCGCTGCCGAGGCGGCTTTTGCCAAGGCCCGTACCATGATGGAAAGCGGTGATTTCGATCTGGTTGTCCTGGACGAGGTCAATATCGCGCTGCGCTATGACTACCTGACGCCCGAGGCCGTCATTGCAGGGCTTGACGCGCGCCACCCCCGTTCTGGGGTGATCCTGACAGGGCGGGATGCGCCCCAGGCCCTTTGTGACTATGCGGATCTGGTCAGCGAGATGCGCGAGGTCAAGCATCCCTATCAGGCCGGGATCAAGGCGCAGCGCGGCATTGATTTCTGAAATGCGAAAGGGGCCGCGCGGTCGCGGCCCCCTGCGTTTGATCACATCCGAAGATCAGCTGCGAACCAGCTTTTCGTAGCTTTCCGCGATATCGCGGGTGAGAGCGCCGACTTCGAAATTGTAGCTGCCGATCTGGCCCACGGGGGTCACTTCGGCGGCGGTGCCGGTCAGCCAGCATTGCTGGAAGCCTTCCATTTCCTCGGGCATGATGTGACGCTCGTGCACGGTGATGCCCTTGTCCTTGAGCATCCCGATCACGGTCTGGCGCGTCAGCCCGTTCAGGAAACAATCGGCAAGCGGCGTATGCACCTCACCATCCTTGACGAAGAAGATGTTGGCGCCGGTCGCTTCGGCAACATAGCCGCGGTAATCCATGAACAGCGCGTCCGAACAGCCCTTGGCTTCGGCGGTGTGCTTGGAGGTGGTGCAGATCATGTAAAGACCGGCGGCCTTGGCATGGACGGGAATGGTCTCGGGCGAGGGGCGTTTCCATTTTGAGATGTCAAGCTTGGCGCCCTTCATCTTGGCATCCCCATAGTAGTTGCCCCAGCCCCAGACCGCGATGGCCAGATGCACAGGGTTGCGGGCCGAAGACACGCCCATGTCTTCACCGGCACCGCGCCACGCCACCGGGCGCACATAGGCATCTGTCAGGCCGTTGGCCTCAAGCGTCGCTTTCTTCGCGGCTTCGATTTCATCCACGGAGAAAGGGATCTGGAAATCCAGGCAGCTTGCCGAAAAGTGCAGGCGTTCCGAATGTTCACGGCTCTTGAAGATCTTGCCGTTGTAGCACCGCTCGCCCTCGAAGACCGAGCTGGCGTAATGCATCGCATGGGTCAGGATGTGCACATTGGCGGACCGCCAGTCTACCAGTTTGCCATCCATCCAGATCTTGCCATCGCGGTCATCATATGCAGCCATCGGTCACTCCCTGCGTCGCGTGCTTTGCGAATATTGCGTTCAAAATGTCCGGTTCGGACATAAAGTTGCGTGGAAACTGCGATTCGCTACCAGTTACATCTTGGAATGTCAACAAGACTGACTTAAACTGCCCCTATCCGAGGCAGTCTGTCCATACGGGCTGACGCGCGTCACGGAACATTACCATACTGAACCGGAGGGGGGAGGCATGATGTCGGACGCACCGGGCGGTGAATCTCTGCTGTTTCTCACGGATGAACAGTTGCGCCAGGGGATCGAGGCGATGTTCTTCGCCTACCGTGGTTTCACGGCGGATCCGGACCGGATCCTGGCGGGCATGGCCTATGGCCGGGCCCATCACCGCGCCATCCATTTCATCAATCGCGCGCCCGGCACCACGGTGAACAATCTTCTGGTTCTTCTGGGAGTGACCAAGCAATCGCTGAACCGGGTCCTGCGTACATTGGTCGAGGATGGGCTGGTCGAAAGCAAGGTCGGAAAAACCGACAAGCGCGAGCGTCACCTCTACCTGACCGAAGCCGGCGAGGCGCTGGAGCGCAAGCTGTCCGACGCACAGCGGGCGCGCATGCGTTCGGCCTATCGTGCGGCGGGTCCGCAGGCCGTGGCGGGTTTCCGGCAGGTTCTGGAGGCGATGATGGATGGCGATCTGCGCCGCAAGTATCAAGCTTTGCGGGATAGCGGGACATGAGCCGACAGGATTCCCATCTGCTGATCGTCGATGACGATGAACGCATCCGCGGCCTGCTTCAGAAATTCCTGATGCGGCACGGGTTCATGGTGTCGGCCGCGCGTGATGCCGCGCATGCCCGGCGCATTCTTTCGGGGTTGGATTTCGACCTGATCGTACTGGACGTCATGATGCCGGGCGAAGACGGCGTCAGCCTGACCCGCGCCCTGCGAGAGACCCGGCAGACGCCCATATTGTTGCTGACCGCCAAGGGCGAGACATCCGACCGGATCGCCGGGCTTGAGGCCGGGGCTGATGACTATCTGGCCAAGCCTTTCGAGCCCAAGGAACTCTTGCTCAGGATCAACGCGATCCTGCGCCGGATGCCTGAAGCCGCGCCGGTCAACACCGCACCCAAGGTGCTGCAGATGGGGGCCGTGAGGTATGACATCGAACGCGGCGAGATGTGGCAGGGCGACAGCCTGATCCGGTTGACCGCGACCGAGGCGCAATTGATGCGGATCTTTTCCGGCCGTCCGGGCGAGCCGCTGAGCCGGATGCAACTGGTCGAGGATCTGGGCCGCGATCGTGACCAGGCGCAGGAGCGCGCGGTCGATGTGCAGATCACGCGCCTGCGCCGCAAGATCGAGGCGGATCCGAAACAGCCGCGCTATCTTCAGACGGTGCGCGGGGCAGGCTATATGCTTGCTCCCGACTGAACAGGCATGGCGGCGATTTTGAGTATTTCTGGAACGATGAACGGGAGACGTGGAACATGACCACCGGTCTTTGGACACACGAAGCCTTTTCAGGCCATGTGACCCCGCCCGGCCATCCCGAGCAGGTGGCGCGGCTGACCTATGCAGAGCGCGCCTTGTCGGACGAACGCTTTGCAGGGCTGGTCAGGTTCCAGGCCCCGATTGCGGATGACGCGGCGCTGTTGCGCTGCCATCCACAGTCCTACATCGACCATATCGTTGCTGCAGAGCCGGCAACCGGCTGGCGGCAACTAGATGCCGATACCCATATGTCACCCGGATCGGTCGAGGCGGCGCGCCGTGCGGTCGGCGGCGTCATCGCGGCGGTGGATGCCGTCATGGCAGGTGACCTTGGCAATGCCTTTGTTGCCGCGCGCCCGCCCGGACATCATGCGGAACGGGAAACGCCCATGGGGTTCTGTCTGTTCGGCACCGTGGCGATTGCCGCAAAACATGCGCTGGATCATTACGGCCTGTCGCGTGTCGCTGTGGTCGATTTCGATGTGCATCACGGTAACGGCACGCAGGATCTGCTCTGGGACGAGCCGCGCGCGGTCTTCTTTTCCTCGCATCAGTCGCCGCTCTGGCCCGGCACAGGCGCCGAGGATGAGCGTGGCGCCCATGACACGATCTTCAATATCCCGCTGGAACCGGACAGCGGCGGCGCCACCATGCGTGCCGCATATGAGGGGCGCGTCTTTCCGGTTCTGCGCGCGCTCAAACCTGAACTTATCCTGATTTCAGCCGGTTTTGACGCGCATCTGGCGGATCCCCTTGCCCAATTGCGCTGGCGAACCGAGGATTTCGCATGGATCACCGCGCGCCTGTGCGACCTGGCCGACGAGATGTGCCAGGGCCGCGTTGTATCGGCGCTGGAGGGTGGCTATGATCTGGACGCGCTTGCGGCTTCGGTTGCCGCGCATGTGGACGTGTTGATGGAGAGAGGCGCATGACCGACAGGCCCGTAGCCGAAATGAGCTTTGAAGAAGCGATGAAGGAGCTGGAAGGCGTTGTCAGCCAGCTTGAGCGCGGCGACGTTGCATTGGACGATTCCATCCGCCTCTACGAGCGCGGGGCCGAGTTGAAGAAACGCTGCGAGGCCAAGCTGAAGGAAGCCGAAGAGAAAGTGGCCGCGATCACCCTTGATGGCGATGGTCAGCCCGCAGGGCTGAAACCTGTCGAAGGGCTGTAAGTGTTTCGATCCCGACTGGATGAAGTGGCGATGCAGGTGCAGACGCATCTTGACACCGTCATGGCCCCGCTAGAAGGGCAGATTGCCGACGCGATGCGGTATACCTGCCAGGGCGGCAAGCGTCTGCGCGCGTTTCTGGTCATGGAAAGCGCCCGGCTTCACGGTATCGACCAGGCCAATGCCATCTGGCCGGCAGCGGCAATCGAGATGATCCATGCCTACAGCCTTGTGCATGATGATCTGCCTTGCATGGATGATGACGATCTGCGCCGGGGTCGGCCCACCGTTCACGTCAAATGGGATGAGGGAACCGCCGTGCTGACTGGCGATGCCCTTCAGACCCAGGCTTTCGAATGCCTGGCGCACCCGGACTGCCATCCTGATGCAGCGGTGCGCGCCGATCTGGTGCTGGGAATGGCACAGGCGGCGGGCGCGCGGGGCATGGTGTTGGGGCAGGCCCTGGACATTGCCGCGGAAACCGCGGACCAGCCCCTGAGCCTCGATCAGATCATCGCGCTTCAGAACGGAAAGACTGGCGCCCTGATCCGCTGGTCCGCCATGGCCGGGCCTGTCATGGCGCGGGCCGATACCGACCCCCTGAAATCCTACGCGCAATCCCTTGGCCTTGCCTTTCAGATCGCGGACGACATCCTTGACGTGACCGGAGACGAGGCCGCGGCGGGAAAGCGGCTTCAGAAAGACGCAAGGGCCGGCAAGGCCACATTCGTCAGCCATCTTGGTCTGGACGGGGCGAAACGCCGCGCTGAAGCCTTGGTGCAAGACGCCTGCGATGCGCTATCTGTTTACGGCGCTGCGGCGGAAAACTTGCGGGATGCGGCGCGGTTCGTTATCTCGCGCCAGAATTGAGACGACAGAACCCCCGGAGGGGTCACGCATGACCGACAGACCCCAGACCCCTTTGCTGGACCAGGTTCACCTGCCATCCGACCTCAAGCGGTTTTCGGACGATGAATTGCACCGGCTGGCGGATGAGCTGCGCGCCGAGACGATCTCGGCCGTGTCGGTCACTGGTGGCCATCTCGGGGCGGGCCTGGGTGTTGTGGAGTTGACCGTCGCGCTGCATGCGGTTTTCGACACGCCGCGCGACAAGCTGATCTGGGACGTGGGGCATCAATGCTACCCGCACAAGATCCTGACCGGACGGCGCGAGCGTATCCGTACGCTGCGCCAGAAGGACGGGTTGAGCGGTTTTACCAAAAGGTCGGAATCGCCCTACGACCCGTTCGGAGCGGCGCACAGCTCTACCTCGATCAGTGCCGCACTGGGGTTTGCCGTGGCCCGGGATCTGGGTGGCACCATCGACAGCGGGCTGGGCGATGCGATTGCCGTGATCGGCGACGGGTCGATGTCGGCAGGCATGGCCTTCGAGGCGATGAACAACGCAGGCCATCTGAAGAAGCGGTTGTTCGTGATCCTCAACGACAACGAAATGTCGATCGCCCCGCCGGTTGGTGCGCTGTCCTCGTACCTTAGCCGTCTTTACGCAGGCGAGCCGTTCCAGGAATTCAAGGCTGCCGCCAAGGGCGCGGTCAGCCTGTTGCCGCCACCCTTCCGCGAAGGGGCCAAGCGCGCCAAGGACCTTCTGAAAGGCTTCACCGTCGGCGGCACCCTGTTCGAGGCGCTGGGCTTTTCCTACCTTGGGCCGATCGACGGGCATGATCTGGACCAGCTTTTGCCGGTCCTGCGGACGGTCAAGGCGCGCGCGACCGGGCCGATGCTGATCCATGTGATCACCAAGAAGGGCAAGGGCTATGCCCCTGCCGAATCTGCGCGCGACAAGGGACATGCAACGGCGAAGTTCGACGTGCTGACAGGGGTGCAGAAAAAGGCCCCGTCCAACGCGCCCAGCTATACTTCCGTTTTCGCGCATGCGCTGCTGGATCAGGCCGCGCGCGACAGCCGGATCTGTGCGGTCACGGCGGCCATGCCCGATGGAACCGGGTTGAACCTGTTCGCCGAGCGGCACCCATCGCGCTGCTTTGACGTGGGAATTGCCGAACAGCACGGCGTGACCTTCTCGGCCGCGCTGGCGGCAGGCGGGATGCGTCCGTTCTGTGCGATGTATTCCACCTTCCTGCAACGCGGTTACGATCAGGTGGTTCATGACGTGGCGATCCAGCGCCTGCCGGTGCGTTTTGCCATAGACCGCGCCGGCCTTGTGGGGGCGGACGGGGCAACACATGCCGGGGCTTTTGACGTGGCATTCCTTGCCAATTTGCCCGGTTTCGTCGTCATGGCCGCAGCGGATGAGGCGGAGCTGGTGCACATGGTCGCGACGGCCGCCGCGCATGATGACGGGCCAATCGCCTTCCGTTTCCCGCGTGGCGAGGGGACAGGCGTTGACATGCCCGAGCGCGGTGAGCCGCTGGAAATCGGCAAGGGTCGCATGATCCGACAGGGCGCGCGCGTCGCGATCCTGTCGTTCGGCACCCGTCTGTCCGAGGTGATGAGCGCCTGCGAGGCGCTGTCCGCGCGCGGCATTACTCCGACTGTGGCCGATGCCCGCTTTGCAAAGCCGCTGGACCGTGACCTGATCCTGACGCTGGCCGCCGAGCACGAGGCGCTGATCACCATCGAGGAAGGCGCCGTGGGTGGCTTCGGCAGCCATGTGGCGCAGCTTCTGTCCGACGAGGGCGTCTTCGACAGCGGATTGCGGTTCCGGTCGATGGTTCTGCCCGACACCTTCATTGATCACGCCAGCCCTGAAGACATGTATGCCACCGCGGGCCTCAATGCTCCCGATATCGAGGCGAAGGTGCTTGAGGTTCTTGGGGTCGAGGTTTTGGCGCGGCGCGGATAATCGCCCGGTCAGAACACCCGCATCAACGCGACACTGACACCGGTCACCAGCAGGCCCAGATAGGTATAGCCCAGCATCACGAAGATCCCGTCGCGCAGGGTCTGTCCCGCCGCCAGAAGCGAAAGGCCGACCGCGCTGAGCGTGGTCGAGAACGGCACAAGCGACAGCGGTGGCCAGGTCAGCGCCACGGCAATGATGACCAGATAGGCAAGCAACGAGATCGGCTGCTGCGTCAGCGCGGTCCAGCGCCCGCTGCGATGTGCATCGATCCAGGCCGCGGGCCTTTCCAGGCTGTCGAGGGCCCGCGCCAACTTGGATGCCGAAATGCTGCGGCGCATGATGACATCGGGTAGCCAAAGGTGATGCCGCCCGATCAGGGCCTGCCCCGCGATCAACAGGATCACGACCGCGACCAGCGACGGCAGGAAAGGAATGGCCGAAAGCGGTGACACCATCAGCAAGCCAAGCACCAGCAGCGTCGCCGCGAAGGATCGTGTGCCGATACGTGCAAGGATATCGCGCAGGGTCACGCTATCCTCGCCATCTGACGGTCGGATGGCGGCAAGAAGTTTCGTCAGGGATGGAGGCGTTTCCGGCTTTGGCTTCCGGATCAAACCACGAAAGCGCGCATTGAGTGTCACGCCGTTTCTCCTGCCAGCAGGGCTTTCAGCCCGTGACGATAATCGGGATGAAGCAGGGACACGCCCAGTTCCGTCTTGATCAAGTCGTTCCTGACCCGCTTGCTTTCCGCGTAGAAACTGCGCGCCATCGGTGTCAGGTCGGCCTGATCGAAGGGCACTTCGTCCGGCAGCGGCAGCCCCAGCAGTTCAGCCGCATAACCGATCACATCCTGCGGCGGGGCAGGATCATCATCGCAAAGATTATAGATTGCCCCGGGGCGGGGCCGATGGATCGACGCCTCAAGCGTCTGCGCGATATCATCGACATGGATACGGCTGAAGACCTGCCCGGCCTTGATGATGCGCCGGGCGGTGCCGTTGCGGACCTTTTCGAAGGGACCACGGCCGGGGCCATAGATCCCGGCCAGACGGAAGATGTGCAAGGGCAGTCCGGGAATCGATTGCCAGGCCTGTTCGGCCTCAACTCGCATCTGACCGCGCCGTGTCGATGGGGTCAGAGCCGTATCCTCGTCGACCCAGCCGCCGTCATGATCCCCGTAGACCCCTGTTGTGGACAGGTAGCCGACCCATTGGATACGCGGCGCCGCGCGCGCGATCTGATCGCGCAAAAGCGCCAGAACCGGGTCTCCCTCGGCTTCGGGGCCGGCAGAACAAAGAATATGGCTGGCTTTGGACAGGGCGCCGCGCAGATCGCCGTCCGGCCAGAGAATCGGGGTGACACCTTCGGCTTTCAGTGTCCGCGCCTTGTCCGGGTTGCGCGTGGTCCCCAGCACTGTCCAGCCCTGTGGCACCAGCCGCCGCGCCAGCGCGCGGGCCGAATAGCCGTGACCAAAGGACAAAAGCGTTTTTTCCATGCGCGTTAGATGTGTCTGTCTCTTGCGGAAAGCAATAGGAAAGCAAGTGTTACAAAAAGTGCTTTGAGATTTAAATTTTGTAACTTATAACATGTGAAGCGAACGGAGGAACCTTCCATGTATTCACAAGGATTGATCGGGGCCGATAACCGGACCGACGAAACGCCCGAATTTCTGGCCCGCTTTCAGCGCCGCATCGATGCCGAGGAAAAGATCGAACCCAAGGACGAGATGCCGGAAGGTTATCGCCGGACGCTGATCCGCCAGATCGGCCAGCACGCGCATTCCGAAATCGTCGGCATGCTGCCGGAAGGCAACTGGATCACCCGCGCGCCGAGCCTGCGCCGCAAGGCGGCCCTTCTGGCCAAGGTGCAGGATGAAGGGGGGCATGGCCTCTACCTCTACTCCGCCGCAGAGACGCTGGGCGTCAGCCGCGAGGACATGACCGAAGAACTTCTGTCCGGCAAGGCCAAGTACTCCTCGATCTTCAACTACCCCACGCTCAGCTGGGCCGATATGGGCACGATCGGCTGGCTGGTGGATGGTGCGGCGATCATGAACCAGATCCCGCTCTGCCGTTGCTCTTTCGGCCCCTATGCCCGGGCGATGATCCGCGTGTGCAAGGAAGAAAGCTTTCACCAGCGCCAGGGCTACGAAATCGTGATGACTCTGGCTCAGGGGACCCCGGAACAGAAGGCCATGGCGCAGGACAGTCTGAACCGCTGGTGGTGGCCGTCGCTGATGATGTTCGGGCCGCATGACGCGGACAGCCAGCATTCCGATCAGTCGATGGCCTGGAAGATCAAGCGCTTCACCAATGATGAGCTGCGCCAGAAATTCATCGACGCAACCGTGCCGCAAGCCGAATACCTGGGCCTGACGATTCCCGACCCGGACCTGAAGTGGAACGAGGACAAGGGCGGCTATGATCACGGTCCCATCGACTGGGACGAGTTCTGGCGTGTGGTCAAGGGTCATGGCCCGATGGCCAAGGACCGGATCAAGGCCCGCAGGAAGGCATGGGACGATGGCGCATGGGTGCGCGAGGCCGCACTTGCCCACGCCGAGAAACGCCGCGCCCGCAAGATCGCGGCCGAGTAAGAAACAAGGGGGGCGCTGCCCCCGTCCCTGCGGGACCCCCCCGGGATATTTCATGCAAGAAGAAGGAGCAGGCGATGACTGCGACAACACCGCTTTGGGAAGTGTTCATTCGTCCGCGCAATGGTCTGGCGCACAAGCATGTCGGCAGCCTGCATGCGGCTGACGAGGTGATGGCCCTGCAATCGGCCCGCGATGTCTATACCCGCCGCGGCGAGGGCAATTCGATCTGGGTCGTGCCGTCAGCGGCGATCACGGCATCCGATCCCGACCAGACCGCCGAAAACTTCGAGCCGACGGCCGACAAGATCTACCGCCACCCGACGTTTTACGAAATTCCTGAAGACGTGGGGCATATGTGATGGCTGTCTGGGAAGCGCTGCTGGAACTGGCTGACGATCATCTGGTGCTGGGGCATCGGATCAGCGAATGGTGCGGTCACGCGCCGATGCTGGAAGAAGATCTGGCCATGCCGAACATGGGGCTGGACCTGATCGGTACCGCGCGCACGCTGTACGATCATGCGGGCAAGCTGGAAGGCAAGGGCCGGTCCGAAGATGACCTGGCCTATCTGCGCGACGAGCGCGAGTATCGCAACTGCTTGCTGGTGGAGCGCCCGAACGAGGATTTCGCCCTGACCATGCTGCGACAGTTCTATTTCGCGGCCTTCATGCGCCCCTATTGGCTGGCAGCCCTGAAAAGCACGGATGAGACCGTGCGCGGTGTCGCGGGCAAGGCGGAAAAGGAAATGGCCTATCACATCCGCCATGCGGGCGAATGGGTGATCCGCCTGGGTGACGGAACCGAGGAAAGTGCCGCGCGGATGCGCGACGCGGTCGAGGCGTTGCACATCTATGTGGATGAACTGTTCGACAGTTCCGACGTGGCGCGCGAGGCAGAGGCGCACGGCATCCTGCCGGTGCGCGCCGATCTGCGAGATGCCTGGGATCGGACTGTTGCAGAAGTCTTTGCCGAGGCCTTTCTTGATCAACCCAAGGCCGCCTATCCGCAGCGCGGGGGCCGCGAAGGCATCCATAACGAGGCGCTGGGGCATCTGCTGGCCGAGATGCAGGTCGTTCACCGCGCGCATCCGGGGGCCCGCTGGTGACTGTGTGCCTGCAGGGTGGCGCTGATGCGGCCTGGGAGGCGGCAGCCGCCGTTCCCGACCCCGAAGTGCCCTGCGTGACAGTTGCCGATCTGGGCATATTGCGCTGGGTCAGGGTCGAAGATGGTGTGGCCGTGGCCGGGGTGACCCCGACCTATTCCGGTTGCCCGGCTGTTCTGGCGATCGAGCTGGCAGTTGAGGCCGCCTTGCGCGATGCCGGTTTCGAGGCGCGGATCGAGCGTGTTCTCAGCCCGCCCTGGACTACCGACTGGATTACCGAAGAAGGCCGCGAAAAGCTGCGCGTCTATGGCATCGCCCCGCCTGTCAAATCATCCGGCTCGATCCGTTCCCTGTTCGGCGAGGTGACGGTTGCCTGCCCCAAATGTGGCAGCTCCGATACCGAGAAGCTGAGCGAGTTCGGCTCGACCGCCTGCAAGGCGCATTACCGTTGCCGCGCCTGCGCCGAGCCCTTCGACTATTTCAAATGCATCTGACCACGGAAGGACCACGCCCATGTTCCACGATCTGACCATACGCGCGGTTCACCGCGAAACGCCGGACTCCGTGGCGATTTCCTTTGACGTGCCGCAAGCTGTGGCAGACGCCTTCGCATGGGTGCCGGGGCAGTATCTGACGCTGCGGGCCACGGTGGAGGGGCAGGATATCCGCCGCTCCTATTCCATCGCCAGCCTGCCGGGCAAGCCGCTGACCGTTGGCATCAAGCATGTCGATGGCGGGGCATTCTCAGGTTTTGCACAGGGGTTGAAGGCCGGGGATCACATGCAGGTCATGCCGCCAGAGGGGCGCTTTGTGTGCAAGGACGAGGCGCGTCTGGTGCTGATCGCCGCAGGATCGGGCGTCACGCCCATGGTGGCGATGGCCGCCGACGCCTTGGCGCGCGGGGCCGAGGTCACGTTGATCTATGGCAATCGCAATACGGGCTCCATCATGTTCCGCGAGGCGCTGGATGGCCTCAAGGACCGCTATGTTGACCGTTTCACGATGATCCACATCCTCAGCCGTGAACCGCAGGATGTCGCCCTGCTGAACGGCCGCATCACCGGTGAAAAGGTTGCGGCCCTGGCGCGTGCCGGCGCGGTCGATCTGCAAGGTGCTGACGGTGTGTTTCTGTGTGGCCCCGGTGACATGATAGATGACGTGGCAACCATGCTGGAGGGGCAGGGCATCCCGAAGGATCGGGTGCATTTCGAACGGTTCTTCCAGGCCGGTGAAGCACCGCGCGCGCCGCGCTCGGCCGCGGCAGAGGCGGCCGCCGCACAGGGTGTGACCGTCGAGGTCGTGCTGGATGGAACCCGTCGCCAATTCACCGTCGAGGCGGGCGACGACAATGTCGTGGATGCGGCCGAACGTCAGGGGCTTGAACTGCCCTATTCCTGCAAGGGCGGGATGTGCTGCACCTGCCGCTGCAAGGTGGCCGAAGGCAGCGCCGAGATGGCCGTGAACTATTCGCTGGAGCCGTGGGAGCTTGAGGCGGGCTTTACCCTTGCCTGTCAGGCGCGCCCGACCAGTGACAGGCTGGTGCTGGATTTCGATGCGGCCTGATCACCGTGGCAAAGGGCGCGACGCGACCCAGACATAGCCATCGGGATCCATGATGAAGGTCTCTCGCAGACCGTGGGGTTTGTCGGTCGGCGCTTGCAGTATCATGCCGCCAGCCGCTTCGGTCCGCGCTGCCGCGTCATCGGGATCGGTCTGAAAAAGGCGCAGTTCTGCCCCGGTTCCGCGTGGACCGGAGTCAGGCAACAGCGACAGCATCGGGTTGGCATGATAGGTTCCGTCGGCATGCAGTTGCAGAAGCTGACCGTGATAGGCGATGATTGCAAAATCCTGGCTGACGCGGTGCACCTGCATCCCGAAGACATCTGCCAGGAATTGGGCGTGTCGCGGCACGTCGCGGACCAGCAGGTTCAATCCCAGCCCTGACAGGCTGCGGCCGAAATCCGGTGCATTCACGCTGCCAAGATCCATGGCCGACCCCGATCATTTTCGACGACTTCGCTTGACGCCCGGTCGCAGCTTGATCCTTGTCCGGCGGGGTGTCAACGTGGGGGGAGGGGCGCGGAAATGCGGCCCATCACAACCAGGCGAGCCGTAATGCGTAAACAGGATGATTTGCCGTTGATCACACCGGATCAGCCAGGGCCGCAGGCCTTTACCGATCCGCAGATGGCCGTTGCGCATCTGATCGCGCTCTACAACGGTGCCACAGGGTTTCTGTGCGACCGCTTCGCAGAGACGATGCAGTCTGGTCATCCCGGATGCCGCTATCGCGCCTTCTATCCCGAAATCCGGATCATCACGACCAGCCATGCCAAGGTTGACAGCCGCCTGAGCTTTGGCCATGTCGCGCGTCCTGGCGCGCATGCGACAAGCATCACCAGGCCCGACCTGTTCCGCAACTACCTTGAACAGCAGATCGGTCTTTTGCTGATGAACCATGACGTGCCCGTGCAGATCGGTTTGTCGGAAACGCCGATCCCTGTGCATTTCGCCGTGGCCAACGACCCTGGCATGACCGTGCCGCAGGAGGGCGCGGCAGATTTCATCCTGCGCGATGTCTTTGATGTGCCGGACCTGAACACGATGAACGATGACATCGTGAATGGGACCTACAAGTTGCCGCCTGACGGGACCGAGCCGCTGGCCGCGTTTACGGCGCAACGGGTGGATTATTCCCTGGCAAGGCTGGCCCATTACACTGCGACCGATCCCGCCCATTTCCAGAACCATGTCCTGTTCACCAACTACCAGTTCTACGTCTCGGAGTTCGAGGCCTATGCCCGAAAGGTGCTGGCCGATCCGGAAAGCGGCTATGTCAGTTTTGTCAGTACCGGCAATGTCGAGATCACGGATCCCCTGACGCCTTTGCCCATCGTCGAAAAAGTCCCGCAGATGCCGGCCTACCATCTGAAGCGACAGGACGGATCGGGTGTCACCCTTGTCAATATCGGCGTGGGCCCCTCGAATGCAAAGACGGCCACCGATCATATCGCGGTGCTGCGCCCGCATGCCTGGATCATGGTCGGCCATTGCGCGGGCCTCAGGAACTCGCAATCCTTGGGGGATTTCGTCCTGGCCCATGCCTATCTGCGGGAGGACAAGGTTCTGGACGATGATTTGCCTGTCTGGGTGCCGATCCCGGCACTGGCCGAGATCCAGATCGCTCTCCAGCAGGCCGTGGCAGAGGAAACGCAGCTGCAGGATTACGATCTCAAGCGGGTCATGCGTACGGGAACCGTCGCATCGGTGGACAACCGCAACTGGGAATTGCGCGACCAGACGGGTCCGGTGCAACGCCTCAGTCAGAGCCGGGCCATCGCGCTGGATATGGAAAGTGCGACGATCGCTGCCAACGGGTTTCGCTTCCGCGTGCCCTATGGGACGCTTCTGTGCGTCTCTGACAAACCCCTTCATGGCGAGTTGAAGCTGCCCGGCATGGCCTCGGATTTCTACCGCACGCAGGTGTCACGCCATCTGATGATCGGTATTCGGGCCATGGAACGCTTGCGGGAAATGCCGCTTGCGCGTATCCACAGCCGGAAATTGCGTAGTTTTGACGAAACAGCCTTCCTTTGAACCCGGAGATTTCATGCTATCAGGGTGAAAAATGCAGGTATTCGCACGTTTTCATCTTGTGTTGACCCACTATTCGTTGTGTTTAGACACGAGATACAGTTAAATCTAACAAATGAGCCCCAACAGATCGGGCAGTTGAAGGAGACCAAGAAATGGCAAAACCGATGACCAAGACCCAGCTTGTTGCCGCTCTGGCCGATGAAATGGGCGCAGACAAGAAAACCGCAGGCAGCGCGCTGGATGCTGTTGTTGCGATCATTACCCGTGAAGTGGGTGCCGGCGGCGCAGTGACCCTGCCCGGTATCGGCAAGATCTACTGCCGCGAGCGCCCCTCGCGCATGGTTCGCAACCCCGCGACCGGCGAGCAGATGCAGAAGGATGCCGACAAGGTCGTCAAGATGACGATCGCGAAGGCACTCAAGGACAGCGTGAACGGCTGATCTTGCATCCCTGACGAATTTCCGAAAGGGTCGCCCTCGTGGCGGCCCTTTTGCTTTGGGTGTCATGGCAACCCGGCAGACAGGCAGAAACAGATTTGAATATTCGCGCAATCGCCATGGGGTTGATGTTTGCCCTGATGTGGTCGTCGGCCTTCACCTCGGCGCGGATCATCGTCGCCTATGCACCGCCTTTGGCGTCTTTGTCGCTGCGCTTCTTCCTGTCAGGTCTTATCGGTGTCGGCATTGCCCTGGCGCTGGGCCAGACCTTCCGCCTGACGCCCGCGCAATGGCGCGCGACAATCATCTTCGGCGTCTGCCAGAACGCGCTTTACCTGGGGTTGAACTTTGTTGCGATGCAGACGGTCGAAGCCTCTGTCGCCTCGATCATCGCATCTTCCATGCCGCTGATGGTCGCCTTTGCCGGCTGGGCGATCTTTCGCGAAAGGCTGCCGCGTCTTGGTCTGATCGGTCTTGTTCTGGGGTTCCTGGGCGTGGGGCTGATCATGGGCGCGCGGCTGGATGCGGGGGTCGATCTTTACGGTCTGATGCTGTGCATTCTGGGTGCCGCGGCGCTGACCGTCGCCACGCTATCCGTGCGGGGCGCATCCTCGGGCGGGAACGTGATGATGATCGTGGGGCTGCAGATGTTCGTGGGCGCGGCCATTCTTGCCGTAGGTTCGGCCATGTTCGAGACGATCGAAGTCACCTTGAACTGGAAGCTTGTCGTGGCCTTCCTTTATACAACACTGGTTCCCGGTCTTGCGGCCACCTGGGTCTGGTTCACGCTGGTCAACCAGATCGGGGCGGTCAAGGCCGCGACCTTCCATTTCCTCAACCCGTTCTTCGGCGTGGCCATCGCCGCTGTTCTTCTGGGCGAGGCGCTGGGGATCCTTGATATCGTGGGTGTGGTCATCATTGCCGCAGGCATCCTTGCCGTGCAGTTGTCACGCCAGAAACCCGTGGTTTGACATAAACCCCCACGCTCTCGTGATGGTGGTTGAAGGCAACGTGTGATGACAGGCACGGCAACAGCCGTCTAGATCGCGGGTATGGAATTGATCCTTGGATATCTGGCCGGGCTTCTGACCCTGATCAACCCCTGCGTTCTGCCGGTGCTGCCCATCGTGCTGGCCGGGGCATTGCAGGCAAGCCCGCTTGGGCCGGTTGCGCTGGCCGCAGGCATGAGCCTGTCTTTCGTGGTTCTGGGGGTCACGGTGTCGGCCTTCGGATTTGCCCTTGGCCTCACCGAGGAAATCATCGCACAGGCCGGCGCCATCCTGATGATCGGGTTTGGCCTGATCCTTCTTGTGCCGCGCTTCGGCATGGCCTTTTCCACGGCGACAGCCGGGCTTGCCAGCGGCGCGGACACCCGGATGGACCGGATCAGTTCCGCCGGCCTTCAGGGGCAGTTTGCGGGCGGGATGCTTTTGGGGGCGGTCTGGTCGCCCTGCATCGGTCCGACCCTTGGCGGTGCCATATCGCTGGCGGCGCAGGGCGAAAGCCTGCTTTGGGCGACCGCGATCATGGCGACCTTTGCCCTTGGCGTATCGACCCTGATCCTGGGCCTTGGCTATGGGGCGCGGTCTGCGCTGCAACGGCGTCAGGCCATGATGCGCGCCATTGCTGCGAAGGCGCGCCCCCTGATGGGCGGGGTCTTCGTGGCCGTGGGTCTGGCCCTCTTGTTCCGCATACATCACATCATCGACGCCTGGCTGATCCAGACGCTGCCCGCCTGGCTTGTCGATCTATCCGTGTCCATTTGACCTTGTCCTGATCAACCCGAAGGAGTTCCCATGAACCGCCGAGATTTCATTGCCCTGACATCGACGACTGCCGTGACACTGGCCTTGCCGGTTGCCGTGCGCGCCGCGGGTCTGCCTTACACGCCCGCACTGCTGGAAGAACGGCTGGCGGCTGGCGATACCGTGTTTCTGGATTTCAAGGCCAGCTGGTGCAGCACGTGCAAGGCGCAGGAACGCGTTCTGGCAGCCCTCAAGGCTGAAACGCCGGATTACGAGAAAAAGATCACCTTCATCGACGTCGACTGGGATGAATATGGCCGCTCTGACATCGTGCAGGAGCTGAAGATCCCCCGCCGCTCGACCCTTGTGGTTCTGCGTGGTGATCAGGAACTGGGCCGCATCGTGGCGCAGACCGGCCGGGCCGAGATCAAGGCGCTGATGGATACGGCCCTGCAGGCGGCGAATTCCTGATCAGGTCAGGATGGCCAGCAGCGCGCTGAGGGTAAAGAACGCGCCCGCTGTCGCGCCCAGCAGCGCGATGGATGCGATGCCCTCATGCCCGTAATCCTGGGCCAGAAGCGTGTAGATCCCGAACATCGGCATGGCCATGGACAGGACCACCGCAACGGCCATGTCGCCTGACAGCAGCGGCAGGCCGATCAAGGGCAGCGTAAGCAGGACAAGCCCGGCCATCGCCGGGCTGACCAGCAGCTTGCCTGCCACGATCTGCGCCGCCAGTGACCGCTGCCCGACGACAGGCAACCCCACGAGCGAGCCGCCGATGACGAACAGCGCGATGGCGGAAGAAGAGGTGGCCAGTACCTCCATCAACCGTGTGATCATCTGCGGTACGGGCAGGCCCGAAAGCATCACCAGCAGCCCCAGCATCAGCCCGATCACCATGGGCCGGCGCAGGACGCCCAGGATGATTCCCCCCGCGATCCGCAGCAGCGATTTGCCATGTCGGTCGCGTGACGCCTCAAGGAAGATCAGGCAAAGCGGGATCAGCAGAAAATTCTCGACCACCATGTTCAGCGCCAGCACGACACCCGCCAGATCGGGGAACACCAGCAGCATCACCGGATAACCCACAAAGCCTGAATTCGGGCAGGTCGATCCCATGACCGCTATGGCGCGCCGCGCCGGCCCGGTGCCTTGCAGGGTGAACCACAGGTAAGTGACGCCAATCGTCAGCAATCCGGCCAGTGCGAAGACAACCACATATCCAAGGTTCAGCACCTCGTTCAGATCGCGTGTCGCCACCGTGTTGAACAGCAGCGCAGGCAAGGCGATGTTCAGGACATACTTGCCCAGCGTCTTCATGTCCGAAGCGGCAAAAAGCCCTGCACGCACGGCGCCATACCCTATGCCGATCAGCGCGAAGATCGGAAAGGTGATGGTCAGGATCGCGCCCAAGGTTCAGCCGATACGGCCACGCGTCTCGCCGACGGCGCCGCCGATCTGGCCGCGATGCAGCAGGATGTGATCCAGGATCACGCAGGCCATCATCGCCTCGCCCACAGGAACGGCGCGGATGCCGACGCAAGGGTCGTGCCGTCCCTTGGTGATGATTTCGGCCGCCTGACCGCCCTTGGTGATCGTCTGTCTGGCTTTGAGGATCGACGATGTCGGCTTGACCGCAAAGCGAACGACAATGTCCTGCCCGGTCGAGATCCCGCCAAGGATGCCGCCTGCATGGTTGGACGAATAGACCGGCTTGCCATCATTCCCGAGGAAGATCTCATCGGCGTTTTCTTCGCCGGTCAGCATCGCGGCGGCCATCCCTTCGCCGATTTCCACGCCTTTGACAGCATTGATCGACATCATCGCAGCGGCCAGATCAGTGTCTAACTTGCCATAAACCGGCGCCCCAAGCCCCGCAGGCACACCCCGCGCAACCACCTCGATGATCGCGCCGACCGAATTGCCGGACTTGCGCAGACCATCCAGGTAATCGGCCCATTCAGCGGCGGCCACGGCATCAGGCGTCCAGAACGGGTTCTGGTCGATCTGGTCCCAGTCGAACCGATCGCGGTCGATCCCATGCGGGCCGATCTGCGTCATGTAGCCGGTGATCTGCACTTCGGGTGCAAGTGTCGCAAGTGCCGCCCGCGCAAGGCCGCCTGCCGCCACCCGCGCCGCCGTTTCGCGCGCCGACGATCGCCCCCCGCCGCGATAGTCTCGTACACCGTATTTCTGCCAATAGGTGATATCGGCATGGCCGGGGCGGAATTTCTCGGCGATATCGCCGTAATCCTTGGATCGCTGGTCGGTATTCTCGATCATCAGCTGCACGGGTGTGCCGGTTGTCTGTCCTTCGAACACGCCGGACAGGATGCGCACCTCGTCCGCTTCGCGCCGCTGTGTCGTGTATTTGTTCTGCCCCGGCTTGCGCTTGTCCAGCCAATGCTGGATCAGGCTTTCGGTGATCGCGACACCCGGCGGGCAACCGTCCACGGTGGCACCCAACGCAGGCCCGTGGCTTTCGCCCCAGGTGGTCACGCGGAACAGATGGCCGAAGCTGTTCATGCTCATGTGCAGCACTCCTTTGCGGCAGGTCTAGCGGGGCGCTTGACCTGTCTCAAGCGGTTTTGCCTTGATGGGGCCGGGCTGCGGCACTAGGGTCGCGCTTACCTCGGGGTGCATGGCCAGACGCCACGCTGAGATGCCGCATGGCAAACCCGTTGAACCTGAACCGGTTAGACCCGGCGGAGGGAAGGTATGGACGCCCTCCACACTCGCCCGATGCCCGGATCGTTGGAGGATCGAATGAAGCCGCATCTTGTGATTGCCACCTTTCTTGCTGCCGGGCCTGCCTTGGCCCAGACCCCGGAACTGACCGTCTATACCTATGACAGTTTCGTCTCCGATTGGGGGCCCGGACCCGCCGTGAAGCAAGCCTTCGAGGCCGAATGCGGCTGCATCATCAATCTGGTGGGCGCGGGCGACGGGGCGGCCCTTTTGGGGCGGCTCAAGCTGGAAGGGGCGCGCAGCGATGCCGATATCGTGCTGGGGCTGGACACCGGGCTGATTGCCGCCGCACTTCAGACGGGCCTGTTCATGGCCCACACGATCGAGACCGATCTGGACCTGCCCCTGGAATGGACCGATCCGCTGTTTCTGCCTTATGACTGGGGTTACTTCGCCTTCGTAGGCAATCGTGGCGCCGCGCAGCCTGCCGATTTCCGCGAACTGGCAGCCAGCGACCTGAAGATCGTGATCCAGGATCCGCGTTCCTCGACCCCCGGTCTTGGTTTGCTGATGTGGGTCAAATCCGCCTATGGCGATGAAGCCCCCGCGATCTGGGAGGGGCTGGCCGACAATATCGTGACCGTGACTCCCGGCTGGTCCGAGGCTTACGGCCTGTTCCTGGAAGGTGAGGCCGATCTGGTCCTGTCCTACACCACCTCGCCCGCCTATCACCTGATTGCCGAGGAAGATGACAGCAAGGTGGCCCTTCCCTTCACCGAAGGTCACTACATGCAGATCGAGGTTGCGGGCAAGCTGGCGGCAACCGACCAGCCTGAACTGGCGGATCAATTTCTGCGTTTCATGCTGGGCGAGACGTTCCAGTCGATCATTCCGACAACCAATTGGATGTATCCCGTGGTGTTGCCACAGGCAGGTCTTCCTGATGGCTTTTCGACACTGATACAGCCCGAAAAGGCGATCTTGGCGCCAATCGACCAGGCCGATGCGCTGCGTGATCTGGCGCTGGACGAATGGCTGCGCGCCCTGTCCCGTTAGGCCGGAACCCGGCCGGGCGCTGGGCCGGTTGGGCCGTGGCCTGCATGCTTGTGGCCTTCGTGGCGCTGCCGCTGGCGGCCGTGTTCTGGCGTGCCAGTGCAGCAAGCCTGCCCGGCCCCGCGGACTGGGCCGCTGTGCGTTTCACGCTGTCTCAGGCGGTTCTGTCCGCCCTTTTCAGCGTGACCCTGGCAATTCCCGTTGCCCGCGCCCTGGCGCGCCGCCAGTTTCCGGGCCGGGGGATCTTGATCACGCTGATGGGTGCGCCCTTCATCCTGCCCGTCATCGTGGCGGTGCTGGGGTTGCTGGCGGTTTTCGGACGGTCTGGTATCATCAATCAGGCGCTGGCCTGGATCGGCCTGCCACCGGTACAGATCTATGGCTTGCACGGGGTCGTGCTGGCGCATGTCTTCTTCAACCTGCCATTGGCAACCCGTATCCTGTTGCAGGGCTGGCAGGGCATTCCCGCAGAAAGGTTCCGTCTTGCGGCGAGCCTTGGCTGCCAGCCGCGGGATGTGTTTCGCCTTTTGGAATGGCCGATGCTGCGCGCGACATTGCCCGGTGCGGCACTTCTTGTCTTTGCAATCTGTCTGAGCAGCTTTGCTGTCGCTCTGACCCTTGGCGGTGGCCCGCGTGCGACAACGGTTGAACTGGCGATCTACCAGGCGTTCCGGCTTGATTTCGATCTGGCGCGCGCGGCGGTCCTGTCTGTCTTGCAGATGGCGATCGTGATGCTGGCCGCAAGTCTGGCCTTGCGCCTGAGCCTTCTGGATGGCTTCGGGCGCGGCCTGGACCGGGTCCCGCGCAGGTGGGAGGCCGAGCAATGGCCGTTGCGGATACTGGACAGCCTTGCGCTGATGCTGGCGGCGCTGTTTCTCTTGTTGCCTCTGGGTGCTGTAGTCTGGCGCGGACTGTCCGGGCTGGACGCGCTGCCGATACAGGTCTGGCGCGCTGCCGGGGTGTCCCTTGTGATGGCCTTGTCATCTACTTTTCTGACCGTGACCATGGCGCTTTCGCTGGCCCATCTTGCCCTGCAGCGCCGCAGGATCGAGGCATTGGGGCTGCTGGGCATTGCGGCCTCCCCATTGGTGATCGGAACGGGGCTGTTTCTGCTGATCAACCCTTTCGGTGATCCGGCGCGCTGGGCCTTTGCCGTGACGGTGCTGGTCAACGCGATGGCCGCGCTGCCTTTTGCCCTGCGTGTCATGGCGCCGGCCTTGCGGGATATCGAGCGTGATTTCGGACCGCTGGCCGACAGTCTTGGCATGACAGGTCTTTCCCGGTTGCGCGGTCTGACCCTGCCCCGCCTGCGCCGCCCACTGGGGTTTTCAGCCGGGCTTGCGGCGGCACTTTCGATGGGTGATCTTGGTGTGATTGCGCTTTTTGCCGATCCGGAACGCGCGACGCTGCCACTTCAGATCCTGCGGCTCATGGGGGCCTACCGGATGGACGCCGCTGCAGGGGCAGGATTGATTCTGCTGGTGTTCAGCTTGTTGCTGTTCTGGCTGTTCGACCAGGGAGGGCGCCGCGATGCTGACACTTGAAAGGCTTGAGATCCGGCAGGATGCCTTTGCCTTGCGTGCCGATCTGTCGCTTGCGGCAGGCGCGGTCGTGGCCATCATTGGTCCTTCAGGCGCAGGAAAATCGACGCTTTTGAATGTCATCGCAGGGTTCTTCCAGACGGCGCTGGGTCGTGTGCTGTGGGACGGGCAGGACATCACGAACCTGCCGCCGGCAAAACGTCCGGTGGCCATGCTGTTTCAAGACAACAACCTGTTTCCGCACCTGACCGTCGCGCAGAACGTCGGCTTGGGGATCCGGCCAGACCTGCGATTGTCCGAAAAGGATCAGCTGCGTGTGTCGCAAGCCTTGCAGCGCGTCGGTCTTGACGGCTACGGCGCGCGCAAGCCCGGTTCCTTGTCCGGAGGGCAGCAGGGGCGCGTGGCCCTTGCGCGCGTACTGGTGCAGCGCCGCCCCTTGATCCTGCTGGACGAACCATTCGCGGCCCTGGGGCCGGCCCTGAAATCCGAGATGCTTGATCTTGTGGCGCACCTTGCCTTGGAAACTGGCGCTACCTTGCTGATGGTCAGTCACGATCCATCCGACGCCCGCAAGATTGCGCCCCAGACGATTCTGGTGGCGGATGGCATCGCCCTCCCGCCACAGCCCACCGCGGCGCTGCTGGACAACCCACCTCCGGCTTTGGTCGCCTATCTGGGCGAGTAAGCTACGCGCCAAAGAAAAACCCCGCACAAGGCGGGGTTTTCCAGTTCGACCGATCCGAAAAAGATCAGGTGTTCTTTTCCTTGCGCTTCACGGGCATCCAGATCCGCTTGTTGGTCAGATACAGCAGGACCGTCAGCACCGACAGGAACAGCACGGCGACGAAGCCGGTCTGCTTGCGGGCCATCATCTTGGGTTCCGCAGTCCACATCAGGAAAGCCGAGACATCTTCCGCCACCGATTCCATTGCGTTGCTGTGACCATCTGCGAATTCCAGCTGATCCTCGTAAAGCGGGGGCGCCATGCCGATCCAGCCACCGGGGAATGCCGTGTTCTCATAGAGTGTGGTTCCGGCCTCGACCTTTTCCTCGCCCGTGTAACCCATGAGCAGCGAATGGATATACTCCGGGCCGCCCATGCCCTTGAACAGCTGGTTCAGACCGCTGCCATAGGGGCCGTGGAAACCGGCGCGTGCCTTCGCCATCAAAGACAGGTCAGGGGCGTTCGACAGGTTCGATTCCGGGAAATGATCGGTTTCGGTGCGCGGACGGAAATCGTCCAGTTCGGCATCGAAAATCTCGAACTGGCCGGCATAGGCACGCACCTGATCTTCGGGCAGCTGGGGGCCACCTTCGTCTGCAAGTGTGCGCAGGGGCACGAATTTCAGGCCGTGGCACGCTGCACACACTTCGGTATAGACCTGCAGGCCGCGCTGAAGCTGGTTCTGATCGAAGGACCCGAAGGGCCCTTCAAACGAGAAGTCCACATCTTCGACATGGCCAGCGGCTCCGGCTGCCATCGCCGCCCCACCCGAAAGGGTCAGGGCAGCAACTGCGGCAATCGCAATTTTTCTCATCATGATCCCTATTCCTTTCTTATTCGGCAGGGGTGCCGGACGTCGCACCGTAATGCGCGTTGAAGTCTTCTTCGATTGTCGCAGGCGCGGCCTGCGGCTTTTCGATGACGCCCAGAAGCGGCAGGATCACCAGGAAGTAGGCGAACCAGTAGGCCGAAGCGATCAGCGAGATCGTTGCATAGGGCTCCTCGGCCGGCATCGCGCCAACCCAGGTCAGCACCACGAAGTCAACGCACAGCAGCGCAAACCACCACTTGAACATCGGACGGTACCGGCCCGAACGCACGCGGCTGGTGTCCAGCCAGGGCGCCAGCGCCATCACGGCGATTGCACCGAACATCGCCAGGACGCCGAAGAACTTGGCGTCGATGATGCCACCGGTGATCCAGTCCGCGAACATCACGACCCAGACATCGGCGGTAAAGGCGCGCAGGATCGCGTAGAACGGCAGGAAGTACCATTCCGGAACGATATGTGCAGGCGTCGCCAGTGCGTTTGCTTCGATGTAGTTGTCGGGGTGACCCAGGTAGTTGGGCATGAAGCCGACGATCGCGAAGAAGACCACCATGATGAAGGCCAGCGCGAACAGGTCCTTCATCACGAAATAGGGCCAGAACGGCAGCGTGTCTTTTGCGGCATCTTCCTTGGAGGTGCGGCGCACTTCAACCCCGGTCGGGTTGTTGTTGCCGGTCGTGTGGAAGGCCCAGATATGCACGGCAACCAGGGCCGCGATCACGAAGGGCAGCAGATAGTGCAGCGAGAAGAAGCGGTTCAGCGTGGCGTTGTCCACGGCAGGTCCGCCCAGAAGCCAGGTCTGGATCGGCTCGCCGATGAAGGGAATCGCGCCGAACAGGCCGGTGATCACAGTTGCACCCCAGAACGACATCTGGCCCCAGGGCAGAACGTAGCCCATGAAGGCGGTCGCCATCATCAGCAGATAGATCAGCATGCCGATGATCCAGGTGATCTCGCGCGGGGCCTTGTAGCTGCCGTAGTAGAGACCGCGGAAGATGTGCAGGTAAACGGCAACGAAGAACAGCGATGCGCCGTTCTGGTGCAGGTAGCGCAGCATGTGGCCCCCGTTCACGTTCCGCATGATGTGCTCGACCGAGGCGAATGCCAGGTCGACATGCGGGGTATAGTGCATCACCAGGATGATGCCGGTCACGATCTGCATAGCAAGGCAGAAGGTCAACACGATGCCCCAGATCCACATCCAGTTCAGGTTCTTGGGCGTGGGGATCATGATCGTGTCATACAGAAGACCCACGATGGGCAGGCGCGAATGCAGCCACTTTTCTCCACCGGTCTTGGGTTCGTAATGGTCGTGAGGAATTCCAGCCATGTTGCTTTTCCTTTAACCCAGCTTGATCGTTGTTTCGTCTTCGAAGGCGGCAACGGGAATCCACAGGTTCTGTGGTGCCGGTCCGCGGCGGATTCGACCGGCGCTATCGTAGTGAGAGCCGTGGCAGGGGCAGAACCAGCCGCCGAAATCGCCCGATCCGTCACCGATGGGCACGCAGCCCAGGTGCGTGCAGACGCCGATCATCACCAGCCATTCGCCGGCTTCGTCCAGCGTGCGGTTCTGGTCGGATGCGTCCAGCGACATGTCGTTGCGGTTCTGCGCGTTCTGGTCGGGAAGCTGGCTCAGCTCGACTGCGCGGGCCTCTGCGATTTCCGCTTCCGTGCGGCGACGGATGAACACGGGCTTGCCCAGCCATTTCACTGTCAACTGGGTGCCGGGCTCTACGCCGGACACATCGACACGAATCGATGAAAGGGCCTGAACGTCTGCCGAAGGGTTCATCTGGTTGACCAGCGGCCAGATGGCTGCACCTGCGGTTACGGCACCGGCGCCAGCGGTGGCATAATAAAGGAAATCTCTGCGGGTGCCTTCGTGATCTTCTGCGTGTGACACGAGGTTTTCTCCATTCCAGGGCCGAACAGGCCATATACATGTTCTGGCCGCGACAAGCGCAGCCTTTCCGACGCGGTATGTAGCGGGGCTACCCCGTCTCGTCCAGCGGACAATGGCCCCATGTGACAAACTGCGACTTTTGGCGCAACCCTGTGATATTGTGGCGTCGCCGGCGTGCCACTATGGTAACAGCCGGACGGTTACAATATCGTAAGCCCCACAGATCCCCTCGGACGCCCGAAAGATGATGCCATGCGAAACACGATCTCAGCCGCTGCCACCGCCCTTGCCCTGACGGCCACGCCGCTGATGGCGGAAACCGAGATCAGCGTCTACGGCGGCTGGCAGACCGCGCCGCACAGCTCGGTCAGCGGGCAACGTGCCGATGGATCGACCTTTGACGAGAATATCGGCTGGGATGGAAAGTCGTTGTCCATGCCGCCCTATTACGGTCTGCGCGCGATGTGGTGGCAGCCGAACAATATCGGCTACGGTATCGAAGTGACCCATGCCAAGTTCTACGCCCCCGCCGGAGAGATGCCCGCAGGGTTTTCCCGGCTGGAATTCACGGACGGGCACAATATCGTCACGGCCAATGTGATGAAACGCTGGCCCGGCCAATGGGCTGACCGGTTCACACCCTATGTGGGAGCGGGGATCGGCATTGCCGTGCCGCATGTCGATGTCACCGAAAACGGAAACCGAACCTACGAATATCAGTATACCGGGCCGGCGCTGCGCCTGACGGCGGGAGCATCCTATGAGCTAAACGCCCGCTGGGCCGCCTTTGGTGAATACCAGTTCACCATTTCGGACAATGAGGCGGATCTGGAAGGTGGCGGCACGCTGGATACCAGGCTGATCAGCAATGCGCTGAATGTCGGATTGTCGTTCCGCTTCTGACCCGAACACCCTGAAATGATCACGACCCCGCAGATCGTCCGCGGGGTCGTTTCATATGGGGCGCAAGCCATCGGGTTTTCCAGGGCCGGGCTTAATCCCTTAATCCCTGGGGGCCGTCACCTGCATCGAGGGGCGCTGCGAAAAGGCGGCGTACCAGTCGTCAAGAGCGCCGCGATCCTTGCGCCACTGGCGCGCGTCATGGCGGAAATCCAGATAGCCCAGCGCACATCCGACGGCCAGTTGCCCCATGCAGAGCGGCCCTTCCAGATGGCTCATCCAGCGCTCGTTCAGCGCGTCGAGGGCACGTGACACCTTGGCCCACTGCGCCTCGATCCAGGGCTCGTATACCTTGTCTTCCGGGCGGATGCGCCGCTCGTAGGTCATTGAAACGGCGGCATCCATGATCCCGTCGGCTGTCGCCTCAAGCGTCAGGATTTCCCAGATGCGCGCCTCGGGGTAAAGCTTGCCGCCGGCGCGTGCATCCAGGAAACGCGTGATCACCCGGCTGTCATAGATTGCGGGGCCGTCCTCGCGCAGCAGCGCCGGGATCTTGCCAAGCGGATTGGCAGCCGCGACTTCCGCGGCTGTTGCCACGGGCGAGGTCTTGACCCCCATCACCTCGACATCGGCAAGTTGGCCGGTTTCATGCAGCACGACATGCACCTTGCGCGCGAAGGGCGATGCTGGAGAAGAGACGAGTTTCATTGCGATGGGTCCTTTCTGAGTGTTCGACGCGACAGTAGGCCCAGTTTGGTACGGCTGTAAACTGGCCAGCCGGACCAGGCGGGGGGCTGTCTGCCCCCCGGTCCCTGCGGGACTCCCCCCGAGGATATTTCAGGCAAGAAGAAAACCGATCAGACCCGCGCGAGAAGCTGCGTGTCACGGACCCCGGTGATCATGGCGCTGACGATCCGGCCCTCCGGTTGCGGGCTGTCGAAGGCGACCTCGGTGAATTGTTCGGTGCGGCCCATATGCGGGTTTTCCAGCAGGACGCGATGGGTCAGGCCGACCTGGCGCTGAAGATGGCCCATGACCCGTGCATCGCCGGCGGCCCGCAGTCTTGCGGCGCGTTCCTTGATCGCCGGACCCCGGACTTGCGGCATGCGTGCGGCGGGTGTGCCGGGACGGGGCGAATAGGGAAAGACATGCAGCCATGTCAGGCTGCATTCCTCGACCAGACGCAGCGAGTTGCGGAAATGCGCTTCGGTTTCGGTGGGAAACCCCGCGATGATATCGGCGCCGAATGTCATCTCGGGGCGCAGGGACAGGGCTTCTTCGGTGAAGCGGATCGCATCGTCCCGCAGATGCCGCCGTTTCATCCGTTTGAGAATCAGGTCGTCGCCATGCTGCAGGGACAGGTGCAGATGCGGCATGAGGCGCGGCTCGGTCGCGATGGCCTGCATCAGGTTCTCGTCCACTTCGATGGAATCGATGGAACTGATGCGCAGGCGGGGCAGGTCGGGGACCAGGCGCAGGATCCGCATGACCAGATCACCCAGCTTTGGCGCGGCCGGCAGGTCGGCACCCCAGCTTGTCAGATCGACGCCTGTCAGAACCACCTCGTTATAGCCTGAATCCACCAGACGCTTGATCTGGTCCACGACCACACCAGCAGGAACCGAGCGGGAATTGCCGCGCCCATAGGGAATGATGCAGAAGGTACAGCGGTGATCGCACCCGTTCTGAACCTGCACATAGGCGCGCGAACGGGTGCCGAACCCGTCGATCAGGTGACCGGCGGTTTCGGTCACGCTCATGATGTCGTCGACCTGCACACGTTCGGTCTGCCCGATGAAATCCGGCGAGAGACGCGCCCAGGTTTCAGGCTGCATCTTTTCGGTATTCCCGATCACCAGGTCCACCTCCGGCATGGTCGCGAAGGTCTCGGGCTCGGTCTGGGCGGCGCATCCGGTGACGATCAGCCGGGCATCCGGGTTCTCGCGGCGCAGGCGGCGGATTTCCTGACGTGCCTTGCGCACGGCCTCGGAGGTGACGGCGCATGTGTTCACGATCACCGCGCCGGACAGACCGGCCTGGGTGGCAAGATCCTTCATCGCCTCGGTCTCATAGGCGTTCAGGCGGCACCCGAAGGTGGCGAATTTCGGCGGCTGAACGGTCATCCGATGCTGTCCAGGAAAGCCTGGGTCAGACGCCCGGAAGCCACATGCATGGTGGCCCCTGTCATCCAGACCCCATCTTCGCGCCACTCTATCAGAAGCGGGCCGCCATCCAGGGTGATCTTGACGCGACGCCCGGTCAGGCCGCGCCGTGCCGCGGCCACGGCGGTGGCGCAGGACGACGACCCGGATGCCAGTGTGATCCCCACGCCGCGTTCCCAGACCCGCATCCGCAGGTGGTCGGGCCCCAGCAGGGAAGCGAACTGCACATTTGTCCGTTGCGGAAACAGCGGATGATGTTCCATCTGCGCGCCGCGCGTTGCGAGGTCGACGGCCTCGGCGTCCGGAACGAAGAAGGTGCAATGCGGGTTGCCCATTCCGGTCGCCGTTGGCGCCCCCGTGATGGGCAATTCAAGCGTATCCATCGGCCCGGCCAGAGGGATCTCGGACCAATCAAGTTGCGGCTGTCCCATATTGACCGAGGTCAGGCCATCGCCCGCATCCACTGCATGCAGCGTTCCGCGATCCGTGGTCAGGGTCAGTGCCGTGCGACCGGTCTCTTCCATGAGCAGGCGCGCGATGCAACGCGTGGCATTCCCGCAGGCGGCCGAAGTCGATCCATCGGCATTGTAGAACACTAGATGCGCATCGCCCGCTCCGCTTTCCGAGATCACGGCCAGTTGGTCGAAACCGATACCGCGGTGACGATCTGCAATGGCTGTAACAAGCGCCTCCGAGATCACATGAGCATCGACCCGCGCTGTGTCAGGCGCGCCGATCCGCGTGTCGAGAACAACAAAGTCGTTGCCCAACCCGTGCATCTTCATGAAGGGCAAGCCCGTTGTCTGATCCGCTTTCATGGCGCGCATATACTCTTGCCTGCAGGGTTATTCCAGTATGCTGGAAAGAAAGGTCGATTTTCGGGGTTGACCCTCTGCCCCGCTCTTTCTAGAAGCGCGGCTTAGTGGGCCGTTAGCTCAGTTGGTAGAGCAACTGACTTTTAATCAGTGGGTCGCAGGTTCGAATCCTGCACGGCTCACCACTACATTCAAAGGCTTGGGCAGAAATGCCCGGGCCTTTTGTCTTTTCAGGATCCTGCCGGGTTGCATCTGGCCGCACCGGGCGCCGGGTTTTCAGCGGATGACCTTGAACATTGCTTGGCTGAAGAAACCTCGGGGTCTGACATCCCCAGGCAGGCAAGTGATGTCTGTTGTGGGGAATCACGCCTGTCTGCTGTGCCACGCATGGCCGCAGGATAATGACCTGATCCCCGGATAGGCCATCATGCAGGCCCGTGGTCGCACCCGGCGCGGTGTGGTTCCTTCACATATCAAGCGCATTTTTCGCGCCAGCGCCAAGCTCGATGATCTCGGCGGTGATGTCTTCCTGCCTCACCTGGCGCAACATCGCCTGAAAGGTTTCAAGCTCGCGCCCGATCTGACTGCCGGCGGCGGACATGGCTTCCATCCGCGCCTCGTTCTCGGCGGCAAAAGCATGAAGCGCCGCCTTGCAGATCAGCGCATGCAGGTATTCGCGGCCAAGGGAATCGATCAGCCCCTCCAGCGGGATCTGCATCAGCGGAAGATCCCCCCTGGCTGCGGGGAGATGCGACATGTCGATAGGAAACAGAGACTGGCGCACGATGGCAGGACGCCCGAGGTTTGATCCGGTAAAGATGACATCAAGCCGGTCGATCTGATGACTGCCCACCTTGTCAAAGATCGCTTTCGTGATCCTGTGGGCAAGCTTGGGAATGCCGGGACTATGGGACGGTATGGCAGCGGTCCAGGCGGGCACGATACCGCGCGTGGCTGCGATGGCAATGCCACGGGTTCCGATCAGGAACAGTGTATCGGGATCAAGGTCCTCGCCGATACTGTCGATCACATGTTCGGTGAAGGCGCCGGCAAATCCCTGTTCGGCACAAAACACCAGCAGCCCAAGCTTGCCGGAGCCGGTCGCGGATGCCTCTTGCGACGTGGTGATGTCGGGCCCAAGGGCGCGCGCCATCGCTGTCGCAATGGTGGTTGCATAGCTGTCGACCGCCTCGACCTGTGACCTTGCCACATGTGCGCGGGCGGCAGCGATCCCCTTCATGGCGTTCACGACCGCGCCAAGCTGGCGAATGCCGGTGATCCGCGCACTGATTTCAGCCAGCCGCGCGGTCATGGCACCGGGGCTTTCGCGTCTTCGGCCGGATCATCAAGCTCCGGCGGGCTGTCAGAAAACGAGCCGGCAAGATGAGTGACCACCGCGACAAGTGTTTCGCGGGCCTTCGTATCAAGTCTCCCGGTCTGTGCGATGGCCTCAACCATGTCAGGGGCTTCCCTGTCCAAGGCATCGGCCAGACCTGTCCGAAATGCCTCGACGGCTGCGGGGGCCAGCGGATCCAGCGCGCCGGTTTGCACCGCCAGCAGCAGTGCAACCTCATCTGCCAGACGATATGGCTGATGCTGGGGCTGGCGCAGGATCTTTCGGATCCGCTCGCCGCGCGTCAGCTGTTGGCGCACGCGGGCTTCCGGCATCGCGCCAAAACGGCTGAAGACCTCAAGTTCCAGAAACTGGGCATAGTCCAGGCGCAAAGAACCCGCAGCCTCGCGCAGCACCGGGGTCTGGGTCTTGCCGCCAACCCGGCTGACACTCAGCCCCACATCCACGGCGGGTTTCTGACCCTGATGGAACAACGGCGCATCCAGTACGATCTGGCCATCGGTGATCGAGATCAGGTTGGTCGGGATAAAGGCCGACAGGTTGCCCGCCACGGTTTCCGCAATCGGCAAGGCCGTGAGGGACCCGCCACCGCGCGCCGGGGACAGTTTTGCCGCCCGTTCCAGCAGGCGGGCATGGATGTAGAAGACATCGCCCGGATATGCCTCGCGCCCCGGAGACTGCCGGGTCAGCAGCGCGATTTCACGATGGGTGGCGGCATGTTTGGACAGATCGTCGATCACCACAAGGGCATGTTGCCCCTGATCGCGAAAGTATTCGGCCATGGTCATCCCGGCATAAGGGGCGATCCATTGCAGGCCCGGCGCAGAGGCCGCGCTTGCGACCAGAACGATACAGCGATCAAAGGCGCCCTGGGCCTGCAACGCGTCAACGGCCCGGCGCACACTGGATGTCTTTTGTCCGACAGCCACGTAGATGCAGATCATGTCGCTGTCGCGCTGGGCGATCAGCGTGTCGATGGCCAGTGTTGTCTTGCCGGTCGAATGATCGCCCACGATCAGTTCGCGCTGGCCCCGGCCCAGCGGAAACAGCGTGTCCAACACGGCGATGCCGGTTTGCACGGGTTCGGTTACAAGGTCACGCTCGATGATTGCGGGGGCGGGGCGATCGATGGGCCAGCGCGTGTCGGACAGCACCGCGCCCTTGCGATCAAGCGGGCGGCCCAATGGATCGACGATCCGGCCCAGCAGCGCCTTGCCGACCGGGACGCTGACGACCTCGCCCGTGCCAAAGACCTTGTCGCCCGCTTCGACCCTGCTTGCGGCATCCAGAAGCACACATCCGATCAGATCGGGGTTCAGAACCCGCGCAAAGCCGAACTGGCCCCCTTCGAACCGCAGAACCTCGTCCAGCCGGACATCGCGCAACCCCGAGATCATCGCGACCCCGTCGGCGATCTCTTCGACCCGGCCCCTGTGTTCTGTCCGCGGCCCAAGCTTCGCGCGCGCAAGAACCGCGCGCGCGCCGGCCAGCCAGTCCTGGGGGTCAGGCTGCATCCTGTAGATCCTTCAGTATGGCTTCAAGGTCCGCAGCCCAGTTGCTGTGCAGCACGAAATGCCGCGTGCGTATTTCGAAACCGGCGATCAGCGCAGGGTCCGTCCTGAAGTTCAGACGCGGCTGACCCTCCAGCGCGGCCCCGACCGCTTTTTCGATCTGCGCCGTTGTTTCGTCATCCAGTTCGACCGCACTGATCAGATCGATACCGCCCACCGTGCCGGCCAAAGCGGCCTTGTCCTTGTGGGGCATTGCATCGATGGTCTCGATCAGCTGATCCAGAAACGGCGTCTTGAGCTGTCCGGCATCCGCTCTCTCAAGCAGTTTCCGCGCAATATCCACGGCCAATCGCGCCGATTCAGATGCAGCAGCCATACGGTTTGCATCGCGGACATGCTCGCGTTCCAACTGCGCTGTCCTCAGCAGTGCCTCTGCCTTGGCGGCAGCGTCCTTGAGGGTTGCCTTGGCGGCGGCATCGGCCTGCAAGGCGGCCTCGGTCAGCAGGGTGTTCCGCTCTGCGGCCATGCCCTCGCGGGTTGCTATGACCTCGGCCAGGAAATCATCGGCTTTGGCTTGCGCGGCCTTTGCGTCTTTCAGGATGCCTTCGACCGTGCCCTGTCGTCTTGCGATAGCTTCTGCCACCGGCCGCCAGAAAACCCGTGACAGCAGCCAGACAAGGATCAGGACGTTGACGGCCTGCAATCCAAGGGTCCACCAGTTGATCGTCATGCGTTCACACAAGCAGCGGGTTGGCGAAAAGCAACAGCAACGCGATCACAAGGCAGTAGATCGCCGTTGTTTCGATCATCGCCAGTCCGACGAAAAGCGTGCGCGAGATCGTGTTGGCCGCTTCTGGCTGACGCGCGATGGCATCCATCGCGGCGGCGACGGCGCGCCCTTCGGCCAGCGCGGGCCCGATCGCGCCAAAGGCCACGGTAAAGGCCGCACAGACAATGCTGACAAGGCTGAGATAGTCCATCAGATATCCTTTTCGTTTGGAGAGGTTGCCGGGTCTGCGGTTGTCGCGCCGGCTGTGCCTGTCGCGACGGCAGCCGTGATGAACACCATCGCCAGAACCGCGAAAATATAGGCCTGCACCAGCCCGGTCAGCAGATCGAGCGCCATCAGCGGGATCGGCACAAGAAGCCCCGCCAGCGAAGCCACGATTCCGATGACGAAAACGCCGCTCATCACATTGCCGAACAGGCGCACGAACATCGAAAAAACCCGCGTCACGCTGGACAGCATGTTCAACGGGATCATCACCGGGTTGGGCGAGGCAAAGGATCTGAGATAACCGCCAACGCCGCCGCCGCGCACGCCGAACCAGATCACCGAAAGAAAGACCAGGATCGCAAGGGCCGCATCGGTTTCAAGTTGCGCCGTCGGGGGTTCGACCCCGGGCACAAGGGATGACCAGTTCGCGACTAGGATGAACAGGAACAGTGTGCCGATGAACGCGCGATAGGGCGAGGGGCTGGCACCGGTCGTCTCGACGATCTGGGTGTCGAGCGTGGCGACAAAAAGTTCCAGCGCCGCCTGGGGCTTTGTCGGAAGCAAGGCCAGCCTGCGGGTCAACAGCCCCGCCCCCAGCACCAGAGCCGCCATGATCACCCAGGTCGTGACAACGGATTGCGCGATCGGAACCGGCCCAAGCTGGAAAAGGATGGTGGAATCGAGCGGTGAATTCATGTCCGATCCGTCCTGTTGTGGCGCAGCATCAGGGTCTTCACCGTCAGAACGCCCGCCAGCGCCGCCAAAAGGGCAAGGCCGCCAAACAGCACCGCAAGGTAGAAACCGGCCCCGATCATGACCAGCCGCGCAAGAGACAGCGCAAGGGCCAGGACCGGGCTTGCGCCATCGACGATCAACGCGGTTGTCCAGCGCAGGGTGCGGAAATAGGCCAACCCAAGAAGCAACCCGCCCGCGAAGCAAAGCGGCAAGGTCAGCACAAGGGGCAGTGTCTGGGTCATGGTCATCGCGCATTCATCCATTTCCAGGCGGTCCAGCCGCCAAGACAAAGGCCCAGCACCATCAAGGGCGCTGTCCAGAAAATCCCGCTGGACAGGCGGGCATCCAGCCATCGGCCCAGGAAAAGCCCGGCAAGCGTGGGTGTGACAAGGATCCACCCCAGCACGCCGATCTGCGCCAGCCTGCGGCCCACGGACATGTCACCTTCTTGCAGCCACCGCGCGCGCCGGTCACGGCGCAGCCGGGTTTCGCGCACCAGCGGGTCTTCGTCCGGTTTGGGCCTGGGTGTCTGCGTCATTGGAACTCACCTGCGTTTGCGCCAGGTTTCAGGCGGCTGATCATCCGGCGTATGGCATTCAGTTGCAGGCGAACGGTTTCGACATGATCCATCCGCTCCTGATCCTCGTCCGACTGGAACCGCGCCAGCACCTGCCGGTCGAGTATGGCAAGATCGTCACCGGCCACGGCCTCGCGCGTGGCAATATCGACCATGGTCGCGTGGTCATCCGCATGGCTTACGGTCATCACCCCGCCACGAACCGCGCAGAACCGCTCCGCGTCGGCCTGCCGCCAACTGACGATCGAGACGGCAAGCGCCGTCAGAAATGGCGCATGGCCGGACAGGACACCGAAACTTCCGCTAGCATCTTCGGCGCGCAAACTGTCGATCTGACTATCCACAATGACCGACAGCGGTGTCACGATCCTCAACCTCATGCGGCGTCTCCAGCCTTTGATGCCGCTTGGGCCGCGTTCTTCCGTCTTGCGTCCTCAAGCGTGCCAACCATGTAGAGCGCGCTTTCCGACCAGCTGTCTGTCACCCCGTCCAGGATCGCCTGGCAGCCAGCCAGCGTATCAGCCAGCGGAACACTGGCCCCCCTTGTGCCAGTGAAGGCTTCGGTCACCATGAAGGGCTGGGTCAGAAAGCGTTTCAATCGCCGTGCGCGTTTGACCAGCAGCCGGTCCGCCGTGCTCAACTCCTCGACCCCGAGAAGCGAGATGATATCCGTCAATTCACGGAATCGGGCCAGGGCCTGACGCACCGCCTCGGCGATCTCGTAATGCGTCTTGCCCACGACCAGCGGGTCCAGCAGGATCGAGGATGAGGCCAGCGGGTCAATGGCCGGATAGAACCCTTCGGCCGCCTGCGCGCGGCTGAGGACGATCACGCAATCCATATGGCTTGAAATCGTCGTGACGGCCGGATCAGTGAAATCGTCCGCAGGCACATAGACCGCCTGAATTGCCGTGACCGCGGACCCCGCGACCGATGCGATGCGTTCCTGCAGGCGGGCAACTTCGGTTGCGAGTGTCGGCTGATAGCCCACGCGCGACGGCAGGCGCCCCAGCAGGCTTGAAACCTCGGCGCCGGCCTGAACGAAGCGAAAGACGTTGTCCATCAGCAACAAGACATTTCGATGCTGATGGTCGCGGAAGTATTCCGAGACAGTCAGCGCAGTCAGCGCCGCGCGCCAGCGTGCGCCCGGCGGTTCGTTCATCTGGCCATAGACCAGAACGGTACGCTCCAGCACGCCAGAGCCGCGCATCTCCGTCAAAAGTTCGTGGCCCTCGCGCGATCTTTCCCCGATCCCCGCAAAGACCGAGATGCCCTGGTATTTTTCGACCATGGCGCGGATGAGTTCCATCACCAGAACGGTCTTGCCCACACCGGCGCCACCGAACATCGCGGCCTTGCCACCCTGCGCCATGGGTGTCAGCAGGTCGATCACCTTGATCCCGGTTTCAAAGACATCCGTAGTGCGGGTCTGGGCATGCAGGGCTGGCGGCGGCGCATGGATGGAACGGCGTGGCGTGTCATCGGGCAGCGCCTCTCCGTTGTCCTGAGGCTCGCCCACAACATCCAGAAGCCGGCCAAGAACAGCCTTGCCGACCGGCACCGTAACAGGGGCGCCGGTGGCATAAACCGAAACTCCACGCGCAAGCCCGGCCGTGGATTGAAACGCGACCGCGCGCAGCGTGGTCTGATCAAGATGGCTGTGGACCTCCAGAACAAGCGGCGCAGGCCGGTCCCATTCGACCACAAGCGCCGAATTGATCGGCGGCAGGTCGGTCCCTTCAAAGACCACATCGACAACCGCGCCACGCACTGCATGAACGACACCATAGGGCGAAGCCGGTATACTTGACGGATCTGGTTGGTGTTGCATGTTTCGGACCTTCAAGCAGGGAACACGTGCGTGCCTGACAAAAAGACCCTAGGTGATGAAGGGAAAGGATGCCTTGATCTGTGTCAGCCAGCGGCGCAGCGGCGCGATGCGCGCCCCCGCGCAACGGGTATCCTCTGTCCGAAAGGGCTGACTGCCTTGCACATGCGGACCCTGCACAGCTTGCCAGGCATGCCATTTGGTCAACGCATCGCGCTGGCCACGCGCCAGGGATCAGACGAAGCGCCGGTTCGAAGCAAAGGCCGCGATCGACATGTTGGGCAGTCGTCCTTCGGCCAGATCCGCCACGATCCGTCCGGTGATCCCGCCAAGTGTCAGGCCGACGTGCTGATGCCCGAAGGCATGAATAATCCGGTCGGAATGCGGGGCATATCCGATGACGGGCATGCTGTCGGGCAGGGTCGGCCGAAAGCCAAGCCAGTGGCTGTCCGGGGCCGGCAGCGCACCCAGCATCGCGGCACCTTTCCGGGCGATATAGTCCAGCCGGCCCTGGTTTTCCGGCGCGCTCAGCCGCGCGATTTCCACCGTGCCCGCCAGCCGCAGCCCCTGTGCCATCGGTACGGCATAAAAACCGCCCTCGGCCCATCCCACAGGGCGTGTGATCCGATGCCCGTCCTGCGAAAAGATCAGATGATAGCCCCTTTCGGTGCCCAGCGGCAGGTTCTCGGCGCCGGATCCCTTGATGGATCCTGCATGGGCGCCCGCTGCGATGACCGCCCGCCCGGCATCCATGCGGGTGTCGCCGACGGCGACCTCGACCCCTGTGGCATGGGCGCGGATTTCGCTGACGCGCGCTTGCCGCCACTGGCCGCCCAGCGCAAGAAAGCGGCGGTGCATCCGGTTGATCAGCTCTTGCGGGTCACGCACGGATCGCGCCGCGTGATAGTGGACCGCCGCGTGGATCGGCAGGTTCAGACCCGGCTCCAGGGCACGGGTTTCTTGCGGCCCCAGAACGTCGAAGGGGATGCCAAGGGCCTTGCGGAAAGACAGGCCCTGCTTGTCACCCTCTGCCCCGGCCTTTGTGGACCAGACGGTCAACTGACCCCGATTGACGATCAGATCCTCGGCCCCGGCCTCGGCGATCAGCGGGTTCAGGCCCGCATCCGCATGGCCCATGAGATCGGCCAGTTGCCGCGCGATGTATTCTGACCTTGCCGGGCGGCAGTTGGCCAGGAAAGACAGCATCCATCGCGGATGACGTAGCGCATGCATCAGGTCGACCGACAGCGGGCTGTCACCGCGCAACAGCAGTCTTGGCAGCGCGCGCAGCACGGCGGGGCTGTTCACGGGCATCACCGCATAGGTAGCCAGCGTGCAGGCATTGCCGAAACTGGTCCCTGATCCCGGTGGATTCGGATCGCAAAGCAGAACCTTCAAGCCGCGCTTTTGCGCCCATAGCGCTGACGCGGTCCCCACGATCCCCGCGCCGATAACGACAAGGTCGAAATCCTGCATGCTGTCCTCCCTAGGTGCGCGCTGAGGTGGGCATGTGGCGCCTGCCTTGTCAATCGAACCTGCGGTTCGCACATGATGCAGCCCGTCGAAAAGACGCTGCTTTGACCTGGATCAGCGACGCGACCGCGCCTTCCATGACATCCAAACAGTGATGGCCTGGTTGCCCGGTCTCACCGCGCACCAAGAGCTGACGACGGACAAGAAGGGGCACCGATGCTCGACGATCCATACGAAGTCCTGGGCCTGACCAAGGCAGCAACGGCAGATGACATAAAGAAAGCCTATCGCAGGCTGGTCCGCGCCAGTCATCCCGATCTGCATCCTGACGATGCGGGGGCAGAGGCGCGTTTCAAGGCGATCTCGGCGGCCTATGACCTGCTGAAGGATCCCGAAACCCGGGCGCGTTATGATGCGGGCGAAATTGACGGGCTGGGGGCAGAGCGCCCGCAGCGCCAGTATTACCGGGATTTCACGGAATCGCCTGAAAACACCTATTATCAGGGGCGCGGATTCGGACCGGATGTCGATCCTGCGGATATTTTCGCCGAGATCCTGCGCAACCGCAGGCGCGCGCCGGGTGCGGATGATGTCGCGGGGCGAGGGTTCTCTGCGCCGGGTCCGGACATGCGCTATACGCTGGATCTTCCGTTTCTGGATGCGGTCCGGGGCACCGAGACCCGCATCACCCTGCCCGACGGTCAAAGCCTTGCCGTCAGAATCCCGCAAGGTACCGAGGATGGCCAGACCTTGCGCCTGCGCGGCAAAGGCGCGCCGGGCTATGGCGGTGGGCCGGCGGGTGATGCCCTGATCACCGTTCTGGTCAGGCCGCATCCGGTTTTCCGGCGGGAAGGCGACGACATCGTCGTGACCCTGCCGATCACCATCGACGAGGCGGTTCTGGGGGGCAAGGTCGAGGCCCCGACCATTGATGGCCCTGTCGGGCTGACCATTCCGAAAGGGGCAAGTTCGGGTCAGGTTCTGCGGTTGCGCGGGCGCGGGGTCGCGCGCGCGGGCCAGAAGTCAAAGGGCGATCAGCGCGTTGAATTGAAGATCGTCGTTCCGGCGGACCCGGATCGGAAACTACGGGATTTCCTTGCGGAATGGGGCAAGACACAGACCTTTGATCCCCGGATCGACCTGATGAAAAGGGCTGCACGATGACAGACCGGTTTTCCGAAGACGAGGTGGTCGCAAAAGTCACACGACTGACCCGCAGCCAGCTTGAACGCTTTGTCGCGGCTGATTTCGTCAAGCCGCAACCCGGTGCCGGTGGCCATGTCTTCCGGCAGGTCGATATCGCGCGGCTGGAGCTTCTTTGCGATTTGTCCGTCGATCTTGATCTGGACGAGATGGCATTGGGCATCGTGATCTTGCTTCTCGATCAGCTGCATGCCGCGCGTCAGGATCTGGCGACCATGGCGCTTGCGATTGACACGCTGCCGGACGACATGCAAGCCCGCGTGGCCGCTGCGCTGAAGCGACCCTGATCGCGGCTGCCGGGGCACGCTGCATTCCCCCCGCGCGCGCCGGTTTTTCAGGCGATGGCGGATGACATCATGTTTTCTGGTCGCGGCTGAATTGCGATACCCGGTCACAGGGCCTAGGGTGCGGGCATGTTCGCATTTGTCGCCGCAGTCTTCTTTCTGATCATCACGCCCGGTCCCGGTGTCCTGTCCACGGCCGGGGTCGGCTCGGGCTTTGGCTTCAAGGCGGGGTCGCGTTATGTCCTGGGGTTGTTTCTGGGCACGAACCTCGTGGCGATCGCCGTCGTAAGCGGCCTTGCCGCCCTGGTTCTTGCGGATCCGCGCATCCGCACGATTCTGTTCGCGCTGTCCTTTTCCTACCTGGCCTATCTTGCGTTCCGCATCGCCTTTGCGGGCAACCGCGTGGCCTTCATCGAACGCGCCCGCCCGCCGGGTGTCGGGGGCGGGCTTCTGCTTCAGATCGTCAATCCCAAGGCCTATGCGGTGAACACAGCCCTGTTCACCGGGTTCGCCTTTCTGCCGGACAGCTATGCCGTGGAGGTGGCGATCAAGTTCCTGATCATGAACGCGATCTGGATTCCCATCCATTTCCTGTGGCTTATGGCGGGGGTCACGCTGCACCGGCTTGATCTGTCCGAGCGCAGTCATTCCCTGATCAATATCGGCATGGCGCTGTCCATGCTTGCGGTGGTCGCCATCGCGGTCATCGCCCAATTGCGATAGCAGCGGGTACCGCTGATCCAAGGATCTCCGCCTTGCGCGCCTAGGGGACGTTGGCGGCACCGCATTCCAGAAGATGCGCCATCATGCGGCTGACAGCACCTGTGCGCCGCGTGCTGCCCGGTGCGACATGGTAAGCCCATGGGCTTTCGGGGCGCAGGGCAAAAGGTTCGACCAGAAGGCCCCGATCCAGGTAGAGCCGGGCAAGCGATGTCACGGCGATGGTGACGCCCAGACCCTGAACCGCAAGTTCAAGTGCGACGTTGGAACTGTTGGACCGGAACTGCGCGCCCGTTGCCAGATCGGTCTGCCCCAAGGCCGGATCGTTGCCCGCCTGGGCCATGAGGGACCAGTATTCCTGACGTCCTGACACCAGAATGCGCGGAAGCGCCGCAAGATCGGACAGATGCGCGCAACCATCGGCCAGCGCAGGCGCGCAGACCAGGGACAGGGTTTCGGGCCATAGCCGCCGTGCCCCGGGCGGCACCTCGTCATGGCGACAGACCGAGATGGTCAGATCGGCAATCGGATCTTCGCCGGTTTCCCAGACCGTGCCGTGGATCGTCACTTCGATATCGGGATGCGCGGCATGGAAGCTGGCGACGGCCTGCGGCAACCAGTTTTCAGCCAGGCTGACGGGGCAGGCCACCATGACGGTCCGGTCCCGTCCGCCAGACGCGATGGCATCGGTTGCCGCGTCGATCTGGGCCAGCGATTGCCGCAGCGTCGGCAGAAAGGCCGAACCCACCTCGGTCAGTTGCAGGCTGCGCGCATGGCGCAGGAACAGATCACGCCCGATATATTGCTCCAGCGCCCGGACCTGACCGCTGATGGCCGCCTGGGTATAGCCCAGCTCGCCCGCGGCTTTCGTGAAGCTGAGGTGCCGGGCCGAGGCTTCGAAGGCGCGGATCAGGTTCAGGGGCGGTGGCGGTCTGGTCATGAAACCCTCGTCGCGTGCTCTGCAGGCCGTTCACGCATCTTTCGCGCGCGATATCCCCCATGACAACGTTTTATTTATGGCATGACCCCGAAACATCCATGTGCGCCCCCTTCTGCCCCCGTCTATCTTGGGTCTTGCCTGTTGGGTGCATGAGCGCGTTCAAGGGCATGGCAGGTCAACGAAAGGACCCCCGATGACCGATGACCGGCGCAGCGGAGGGCGGCGTGGAAAAGCGGCCCGTACGGGCACCGGCCTGTCCCAATTGCCATGGCGCAATGTTGAAAATCCGAATGCCCCGCTCGCGATGGCCGACCCCGAGGCGATGGACAGGCTGCATGAAACCTCGATCCGTATCCTGTCCGAGCTTGGCATTCGCGTTGTCGGCGACAAGGTCATCGCATTGTTCGAACAAGCGGGTGCGCTGGTCGATCGTGACACCGGGATGGTGCGGATCGACGAAAGCATCGTGGCGGCGGCCCTGGCCACGGTGCCGCGCGCCTTTACGCTGACCCCGCGCAATCCCGCCCGGCGGCTGACATTCGGGGGGCGCGCGCTGAACTTCGGTCTGGTGGCGGGGCCGCCCAATGTGCATGACGCCTTGCGGGGGCGGCGGCCGGGCAACATGGCCGATTACAAGGATTTCATCCGCCTCGCGCAGCATTTCAACGCCATCCACATGATCGGCAACCAGGTGGCCGCGCCGCAGGAGTTGCCGGCGAACACCCGCCATCTTGATTGCTACATGGCCAACCTGATGTTGTCCGATCTGGCCTATCACTGCACGGCGATCGGGCGAGGCCGCGCGATGGACGGCATTCGGATGATGGCGATATCGCGGGGGATCACGCTGGACCAGATCGCCAGCGATCCCGGCGTCATCACGATCATCAGCGTGAACTCGCCCCGTCTGTTCGATCAGGAGATGGGCGAGGGGCTGATCGCCATGGCCGCACACGGCCAGCCGGTCACGATCACCCCTTTCACGCTGATGGGGGCGATGACACCTGTCACCCTGGCCGCGGCACTGGCCCAGCAGAACGCCGAGGCGCTGTTCGGCATCACGCTCACGCAGCTGGTGCGCCCCGGTGCGCCGGTGATGTACGGGGCTTTCACCTCGAACGTGGACATGCGGTCTGGCGCGCCTGCCTTTGGGACGCCGGAAAACACGCGGGCCAACATCATCGCGGGGCAATTGGCCCGGCGCTACGGGTTGCCGTATCGCAGTTCGAATTCCAACGCCTCGAACGCCTGCGACCTGCAGGCCGCCTATGAAACCTCGATGGCGACATGGGGCGCGGTGATGGGGGGCGCAAACCTGATCTATCACGCGGCCGGCTGGCTGGAGGGCGGTCTGACGGCCAGTTTCGAAAAGCTGGTTCTGGATGTCGAGATCTTGCAGAACATGATGGAAATCCTGCGGCCTTTCGATGCGTCGGACGCCGAGCTTGGCTTTGATGCCATCGCGGAGGTTCCCACGGGCGGGCATTTCTTTGGCAGCCCCCACACGATGGAACGCTATGAGACGGCATTCTACCGTCCGCTTCTGTCGGACTGGACAAACCACGGCGCCTGGGAAGCGGCCGGATCGCATGACGCGCTTTATCGGGCGACGGGCATCTGGCAGCAGGCGCTGAAGGACTACGAAGAACCCGCCATCGACCCGGCCATCCGCGAAGAGCTGGAGGCCTATGTCGCCAACCGCAAGCAGGACATCGGACAGGACGAACCATGAGCACGACCCAGCCCAACACCACGGCAAAACCGCTGCCAAGCCATGCCCCTGCCGTCGTGATCGGTGGCGGGCTTGTCGGCTGTTCGATCCTGTATCACCTGGCGCAGAAGGGCTGGACCGATGCGGTCCTGCTGGAACGGTCCGAGCTGACCTCGGGGTCGACATGGCATGCGGCGGCCAATATCCACGGTCTGCATGACATCACCAACATCAGCCGCATCCAGCATTACACGATGCAGCTTTACAAGACGCTGGAGACCGAGACCGGGCAGGGTTGCGGCATTTTCCAGCCCGGATCGCTGTATCTGGCGCAGACCGAGGCGCGCGAACATCAGTTACGCATCCAGGCGGCGCGCGCGCGCCGCTATGGCATGAACTTCCACGAGGTGTCGCGCACCGAGGCCGAGCGGTTGCATCCGCTGGTCGATTTCGATGGCATCCGCTGCATCATGTACGAGCCCGACGGCGGCAACGTGGACCCCTCGGGCGTCACCCATGCCTATGCCGCCGGTGCGCGGGCGCTGGGCGCTTCGATCCATCGTTTCACGCCTGTGACCGGGACAGAGGCGCAAGCGGATGGCACATGGATCGTGCGGACCGAACGCGGGGATATCCGCACGCCCTGGGTGATCAACGCGGCCGGCCTGTGGGCGCGCGAGTTGGCGCAGATGGCGGGGCTGACCCTTCCGCTGGTGCCGACGGAGCATCAGTATTTCGTCACCGAAACCATCGCCGAGGTGGCAGCACTGGGCCGCCGGCTGCCATCGGTCGCGGATCGTGACGGTGAATATTACCTGCGTCAGGAAGGGCTGGGCCTGCTGGTCGGCGCCTATGAGCGCGACATGCGATTCTGGGCCGAGGACGGCACGCCGCAGGGTTTCGGTCACGAGCTTTTCGCCGATGATCTTGACCGGATCGAGCCGAACATGCTGCGCGCCATCGCGCGCGTTCCCGCCGTGGGGCAGGCCGGGATCAAACGGGTCATCAACGGCCCGATGATCTGGTCGCCCGACAGTTCGGCCCTGTTCGGGCCGGTGCCTGAAATGCGGGGGTATTTCTGCTGCTGCGGGATCATCCCCGGCTTTTCCCAGTCGGGCGGTCTGGGCAAGCTGGCCGCCGAATGGATCGTCGAGGGCGAGCCGGTGCTGGACATGTTCAACTGGGACATGGCCCGCTTTGGTCACTGGGCGGACAAGGCATTCACCCGCGCGCGGGTCGAGGATCAGTATGCGCATCGGTTCAAGATCCATTTCCCGACGGAAGAACGCGCGGCGGGCCGCCCCGTGCGGTGTCGACCGGCCTATGCCATGCAAAAGGACATGGGCGCGGTCTTTGGCCTGAACTACGGCTGGGAACATCCGCTGTGGTTCGCCGCGACGGGCGAGCCGCAATCCGAAACTTACGGCTTCACGCGGCAGAACTGGTTTGGCCCTGTCGGCCGCGAGGCGCGGATGTTGCGCGAGCGGGCCGGAATCATCGACATCTCGAATTTCGCCAAATACCGCGTGGCCGGCCCTGGGGCCGAAGCATGGCTGAACGCCCTGTTCGCCAACCGCATGCCGGTGCGTATCGGCCGGTCCTGCCTGACGCCCCTGATCGGCGCACGTGGCGGCATCGCCGGGGATTTCACGGTCACACGGCTGGGCGAGCACGAGTTCTGGGTGATCGGATCGGGCATGGCCGAAAGGTTCCACCAGCGCTTCTTCCGTGCCATCCCCCTGCCGGAAGGCACGACATTCGAAAGCCTGACCGAAAGCACCTGCGGCTTCAACGTGGCAGGCCCCAAGGCACGCGACCTTCTGGGTCGGCTGACAAATGCGGATCTGACGAATGCCGCCTTTCCCTTCATGTCATCGGCCCGCATCGACGTGGCGGGTGTGCCCTGCGTCGCACTGCGCGTCAGCTTTACCGGCGATCTGGGGTGGGAGTTGCATTGCGCCGAGGGTGATCAGGTGAAGCTTTACGCGGCACTTCTGGATGCCGGCCGCGAGCTTGGCGCCGGTCCGGTTGGCAGTCGCGCCCTTGCCAGCCTGCGGATCGAAAAGGGCTATGGCTCCTGGGGGCGTGATTACAGCCCCGAATACTGGCCCCAGGAATCAGGGCTGGACCGTCTGGTGAAGGCCGACAAGCCGTTTCTGAACAAAGCGGCCTGGGACGCGATTGCCGCCAAGCCGCCGCGCGATGTGATGACCATGCTTGATATCCACACCGATGGCGCCGACGCCTGGGGCGGAGAGCCGGTTTTCCTGGCTGACGGCACCCCGCTTGGGCAGGTGTCATCGGGCGGTTATGGCTTTTCTGTGGGCAGATCGCTGGCCATTGCCTATCTCAAGGCGGAGCAGGTCAAGCCGGGTGACAGGGTCATGGTGTCGATCCTGGGGCAGGACACACCCGCCACCGTGCTTGAGAAACCCCCGTTTGACCCCGAAGGGCTGCGCTTGCGCGCCTGAGGTCAGTGTCGGGCCGACTGATGGCAGGAAACGGTGCCCCTGGACAGGGGCGGGATGGCGCGATTTCCACAATCGCGCCCAATCTTTGACAAGATTACCCCATATCAACAACGGCGAGTCCTGCGTTTGTGTATGCAGGCCTCAGTTCCGCGTGCGAGTGATTTTTTTCCAAATCCTTTGATTCGCTCCACGAGGAAAACATGGAAACCCCCTGCAAGACACGCATGACCGAGCAGTATTCCGGCGCGACGGGGCGCGCTGCGCGCGTTGCTGCGAATCGGGTGAGAAAACCTGGAAGACTTGGCAGATTCGTCAGCGATCAGGACGGCAGCTACACGATCGAAAGCATCATCTGGTTGCCGATCTACGTTTTCGTTCTGGCAATCATGGTCAACGTATCGATGGTCTTCTTCAACGAATCCCAGATTTTGCGTGTGGTTCAAGACGGAAACAGGTCTTTTTCCGTGGGACGCATCGATACGCTTGAAGCCGCAGAGCAATATGTGCGGGATCGCCTGGCCTATCTTGATGTCACGCCTGTCGTGAACTCGCAGCTGGTGGACGGGATTATATACACCGACCTGTCCATACCGGCGACCGAACTGATGCCATTCTCGATTCTGCACAAGTTTTTCCAGAATACGAACATCGTTGTGTCCGCACAGCAGATTGTGGAGTTCTGAAAATGCGAACCTTTGACATGCTGATCAGGATCCAGACTTTTCTGAAAGAGGAAAAGGGCACAGGAACCCTGATGGCCCTTTTCTTCTTTTTGATTTCTGCCGTGATCGGTGGTCTGGCAATTGATTTCAACAAGGCGATGGCACGGCGGACGCATCTTCAGGTGACGGTAGATGCCGTGGCGCATGCGGCGCTTTACACCCGCGATCGAAAATCCAGGGAAGAGGCCATTGCCAAGGCCCTTGAAATCGCGGCCGTCAACCTGCCTGCCGCCAGAAACGGAAATGCGCTGATTGCGGAAGATATCGAATTTGGTGTCTGGGACGCGGAAAACAGCGTCTTCACGCCGGATCCGTCGTCCAAGTCGGCCGTGCGTGTCAGCGCCTACCGGATACTTCAGCGGGAAAACGCCATCCGTAACCTGCTGCTCGGGATAGTGGGGTTCGATACGTTCGATCTGCGCCGCACGGCGGTCTACATCACATATAAACCCACATGCTTCCGCGAGGGGTTCGTGGCCGACGGAATGGTCGATGTGCAGAGCAACAACTCGTTCCAGAACGGCTTTTGCATTCACTCCAACGATCATGTGAAGGTCAGCTCGAACAACTTCTTCGGCGATAACACCATCGTGTCGATGCCGAATACCGATCACCTGCAACTTCCCCGATCCGGCTTTGAAACCAACATCGGCCTGGAAGAAGCCCTGCGTGACAACGGTTATCAGATCATGGTGCTGAACCGCCTTCAGGAAATTGTGACGAACCTGTCCAGCAATTCCACCGAAACCCGGCCCGATTACATTACCTACGGCGGTGTCCCGGAGGTTCTGGATGGCAAGCAGGTGACGGGGAGCGAGTTCCAGCCCGGCAAGTCCTACTATGTCGCCTGCTCGGGCAATTCGACCATGTTCATCAACAACGGCGGGGTCATCCGCGATACGACCATCGTGACCAATTGCCCGATCAAGTTCGGCCAGGGTACGACGCTTGAAAACGTCGTGATGGCGACGACGAACACGGGCGACAAATCGGTATCGGCACCCTCGACGCTCCAGCTTGGCAAGAATGACAAATGCGCCAAGGGTGGTGGCGCACAGATCCTGACCATGGGCGGTCTTGATGCGGCAGCAGACCTGCGGATGTATGGTGGCCAGATAATCGCCAAGGGAAATGTGGCTTTTGCCGCGAATGCCAACGGGATCGAAGGCGCCTCGATTATCGCGGGTGGCACGATCAGCGGGACGTCCAACATGACGATGGGCTTCTGTGGAGACGGTATGGAAGACAGCTTCACGGCCGAATATTTCCGCCTGGCGCTTTGACGCCCGATCAAGGGACAACAAGAAACTATCGGCAGCCCCCGGCCTTTCCAGGCCGGGGTTTTTTTCCACGACATGCTTTTCCGCAGCAGCGGCGCTTGCGGGGCTTGTCTCTATCGCTGATGGACCTAAGGTTCCCGTTTGCCCGGCAACGGGTTGTCAGACAAGGGATTGTCCATGATTGCAGCCGCCCTGGCCGTTCCCGGCGATATCGACACAGTGACCGGCGGCTACATCTATGACCGAAGGCTTCTGGAAGAGTTGCGCGCTACGGGGCGCGACATGCGCCTTGTTTCGCTGCCCTCCGGTTTTCCGTTTCCATCCCCGCAAGAGATGGACCAGGCAATGAATGCCTTGCAGGCGCTCCCCGCGTCCTGCCCGGTGATCATCGACGGTTTGGCTTTTGGCGCGCTGGACCCTGCGCGGGTGCGGCTGATCAAGGCCCCGATCGTGGTGCTTGTCCATCACCCGTTGGCGCTGGAAAGCGGCTTGCCGCAGGATATTCAGGACCACCTCTGGCGGACTGAACGTGAAAACCTGCGCCATGCCGCACAGGTGCTGGTGCCCAGCCCGCACACCGGGGCAATCCTGACAGAGCGTTACGATGTTCCCGCAGAGCGCATCCATGTCGCCTTGCCCGGTATTGACCGGCCTGCGCCCGTCGCGCCCATTGCACCTGTGACCCTTGAAAGTCCCCCCTTGATCCTGTCGGTCGGTATCCTGCATCCGCGCAAGGGCCATGACGTGCTGATCGATGCCCTGGCCCATCTGGCCGATCAGGACTGGCGGGCCGAAATCGTTGGCACACCATGGGAAAAGGGTCATTCCGACGCGCTGCAGGACCGCATTCGGCACGCAGGGCTGTCAGAACGGATCACCCTGGCCGGTCGTGTATCGGACCGGGTGCTGGCGCAGCTTTATCAACGGGCGTCGATTTTCGCGCTGGCGACGCGTTATGAAGGCTACGGGATCGTCTTCAACGAAGCGCTGGTGCATGGTTTGCCGATCGTATCCTGCCGAACAGGGGCAGTTCCCGATACGGTGCCCGCTGCGGCGGGTCTGCTGGTCGATCGGGATGATCCGCTGGCCTTTGCCGGGGCGTTGCGCAGCCTGCTGACCGATCAGGACCGGCGCGACCGCATGGCCGAAGCCGCGCGGCTGGCAGGGGCTCGCCTGTCTTCATGGGCCGAGACCGCGCGGATTGCCGGTCTTGCGCTGGATGCCGCCGCGGCGGGCCGGTCATGAGCGACAGGCCGCTGAAAGATGATCTTGTCCTTGTGCAACATGCGGCGCGCGCGGCAGGCGAAATCCTGATGGATCATTGGTCGCACAGACAAAACCTGCGTGTCACGCAGAAGCGCGCCGGCGACTTCCTGTCCCAGGCCGATCTGGAGGCCGAGGCCTGCCTGCGTGACATATTGCTTGGCACCTGTCCGGGCGACGGCTGGTTGGGCGAGGAAACAGGCGCCAGCGCCATGGGCGCCAAGGGGCGCCGCTGGATTGTCGACCCGCTGGACGGCACGACCAATTTCCTGCGCGGCATCCCGCATTGGGCCGTGTCCATCGCGCTGGAGGTTGATGGTGAACTCTGCGTGGGTGTTGTCCATGACCCGGTCAAGGGCGAGACGTTTTGCGCCGGCATCGGTTCAGGCGCATGGTTGAACGGTGCGCCGATACAGGCGGCAGAGACCGCAAGCATGCCCGCCGCCCTGTTCGGCACGGGCATTCCCTTCGGCGGAATGGATCACATTGATGATCATGCGGCCGACATTGCCCGGCTGATGCCACGTTGCGCGGGTGTGCGTCGCATGGGGGCCGCAGCGCTTGACCTGGCCTATGTGGCCGCTGGCCGGCTGGACGGTTTCTGGGAGCGTCGTTTGCGCCCCTGGGATATCGCGGCCGGGCTGGTACTTCTGCGTGAGGCGGGTGCGGTGGTCGCGGCTCTCGACCCGACCGAGAGGCCCGAGGACCAGGGGACGGTTCTCACCGCATGTCCGGCCCTGTTCGATGCCTTCGCCGCCCTGCTGCGCGGTCAGCCGGGCAGTTCGGACCCGGTCAGCCGCGCGTAAAGATCGCCGGAACGGGCCGTTGCGGGCAGGCTGTCCAACCAGGCCCGCGTTGCTGTCGCATCGCGCCACTCGGCCCACAGAAACGCCCCGTTTTCCCCGGTCACGGGATTGAACCGATAGGGCCCCAGCTCCATCAGGCGGTCAATCACGGCCTGGGTCAGCCCCGACAGGCCGGGCAGATATTCCACCGATACCATTTCCACGGGTTGGCTGAGGCCGGACAATACCTCAAGCTCGAAACCTTCCACGTCGATCTTGATATAGCGCGGCAGCCCCTCTTCGGCGATCAGCCGGTCAAGGGTCGTGACCTGAACCTGCTGCTTGCGGTCCCAGCGCACATGATCGAAGCCATGCGTGGCCCCCGCATCCTCGACAAATCCGGCCTTCAACGACGAGACGGTGGGATGCAGCGATGATACCGCCATCTCGGCCAGGGTTTCGGCGCCCCCGGCCGCGGCTTCGACAAGCCGGATGTCATCGGGCAGGGTCATTCGCAAAAAGGTGGTGAAGGGCGCTTGCGGTTCCAGCGCCACGACTCGCGCCCCGGCGGCCCGCATTGCGCGCGCGCGCGTCCCGACATGCGCGCCGACGTCGAAGACAAGATCGTCCTGGCGCAGCAAACCGCGATAGAACCGCCGCAGCGGGACGGTTCTCACTGGATTGTGATAGATTGCGATCGACCTCAACAAGCCGATCCAGACACGCAGCGACAAGCTCTCTCTCCTCGGGAAACAAGGCACAATCCCATGGAGCAGATAGATAGCGCATCTTCTCAATGATCCAGACCGCATGGGCAGAAGATTGCCCAGGTGCATCAATCCATCACGCAAAACGAATGCGTGGTCTTGTCTGCGCCCGTTCAATACTAGTTTGAAAGTGATATAATGGAATTTTGAGTGTCAGATGAACCTACTCCGCCCGGCCCCTGCCTCTGCACGCGTCGCTCAAGACCATGCCCTGCCATTTCTTGCGCCCAGTCGTCTTGAGCGTGTGATGCGCTTGAGGGGCGACATGCGCATGGGTCTTCCTGTCGTGGTGACACATGCCGGTGAAGCATGGCTGGTCGTCGCGGTCGAGGCGCTGAGCCCGGAACGGCATGACGCGATGACGGCCAGCGGCGTCGAGGCAACGCTGGTGCTGACGGCAAGACGCGCAGCGGCCGCGGGAATAGTGGCCATGCCTGCGATGCAGACCGATACGCTGGTTCTGCCGGTGCCACGGCAGGCCGGGCTGAACTGGCTGTTGGCGATGGCCGATCCCTTGCGGACGACCCTGCGCGCGGCGCTGCCCTTGGGCGAAGACCAGATGCGCGCACCTTTGCCGGGCACACAGTTGCATATGGCCGGTGTGGCGCTGGCGAAAGCCGCCCAATTGCTGCCAGCGGTGCTGGTCGTGCCACTTGCGTCCGGCGCGATGCATGATCGGCTGACCCGTAACGATGCAGATGGGCTGTCGGCAATGGCGGCGCAGGACATTCTGGACGAGCTGTCAAAGGAACGGATGCAGCATCCGGTATCTTCGGCCAGGTTGCCGATGGCCGTGCATGACGCGGGTCGCGTGCATGTATTTCGGCCCGATGATGGCAGCATCGAGCATTATGCGATCGAAATCGGCACACCCGACCGCGCAGCGCCTGTCCTTGTGCGCCTGCATTCCGCCTGTTTCACGGGTGATGTTCTGGGCAGTCTGAAATGTGATTGCGGTCCGCAACTGCACGCCGCAACGGCGGCCATGGCCGCCGCCGGGGGCGGTCTTCTGCTCTATCTCAACCAGGAGGGGCGCGGAATCGGCCTTGCCAACAAGATGCGGGCCTATGCCTTGCAGGATCAGGGCCTTGATACGGTCGAGGCAAATCATCACCTGGGTTTTCAGGATGACGAACGCGATTTCAGGATCGGTGCCGCGTTGCTGTCGCGGCTGGGGATCGACAGGGTGCGCCTGCTGACCAATAACCCGGCCAAGCTGGCGATGCTGCAGAAACAGGGTGTCGCAGTCACTGAGCGTGTGCCGCTTGTCGTGGGCAAGACCCCGCAGAACGCCGATTATCTTGCGACCAAGGCCGCAAAATCCGGACATCTGTTCAAATGACCGCGCTTGCCCTTTGGTGCGTGGCCCCGGACCGGGCCGAGATCAGGCCCGGTCATGTCGCGGCAGATGGGGTCGCCATCGAAGCAATGTTCTCGGGCATCAGTCGCGGGACGGAACGGCTTGTCGCGGCAGGCCGCGTTCCCGCGTCGGAATATCAGCGGATGCGCGGACCCGGCATGGAAGGGGCCTTTCCCTTTCCGGTCAAGTACGGCTACTGCAGTGTCGGGCGCGTGACCGAGGGTGCGCTGGCCGGGCGCAATGTTTTCGCGCTGTTCCCGCATCAGACCGCCTATCGTCTGCCCGAAGCTGCGCTAACGCCGCTGCCAGATGCGCTGCCGCCGGAACGTGCGATCCTGGCCGCGAACATGGAAACCGCATTGACGATCCTGTGGGACAGCGCCGCCGGAGCGGGTGACCGGATCGCGGTGATCGGTGGCGGTGTGGTCGGCGCGCTTGTCGCCTCACTGGCCGCGCGATTGCCCGGCGCAGAGGTGACACTGGTCGATATCAATCCTGACCGCGCGCAACTTGCCAAGGCCCTGGGGATCGCCTTTGCACAGCCTGATGCGGCACCGCAGGATTGTGACGTGGTCATTCACACCAGCGCGACCGAGGCGGGTCTGGCGCTGGCGCTGTCCCTTGCGGCACAGGACGCGACGGTCGTCGAGGCCAGCTGGCACGGCGACGCACCGGTGTCGCTGCCGCTGGGCGGGGCGTTTCACAGTCGCCGCCTGCGTCTTGTCAGTTCGCAAGTCGGCCATTTGCCTGCGGAACGGCTGCCGCGTTGGACCTATGCGCGCCGGATGGGCAAGGCGCTGGACCTGCTGTGCGATCCGCGGCTGGATGTTCTGATTTCGGGTGAAAGCGCCTTTTCCGATCTGCCGGCAGATTATGCCCGTATCCTTTCGGCACCCGATACACTGTGCCACCGTATCCGCTACTGAAACCACGCTCGAACACCCCTCAAGGAGGCCAAATGTACGCCGTCGAAGTCCGTGACCATATCATGATCGCCCATTCCTTCCCCTCGCCGGTCTTTGGCCCTGCACAGGGTGTGCATGGCGCGACCTTTACCGTCGATGCCGCCTTCTTTGCCGATGATATCGACGAACACGGGCTGGTCGTCGACATCGGCCTCGCGATCGAGGCACTGGCCGCGGTTCTGGAACCCCTGCGCTACAAGAACCTGGATGAGGTGCCGCAATTCAAGGGGATTTTCACCACCACCGAATTCCTCTCGGGGCATATCTTCCGCGAGATGGCGGCCAAGGTGCGGTCTGGCGCGCTGAAGGACGCAGGCCGGGTCAAGCGGTTGCGGATCACCCTGCACGAAAGCCACATGGCGCGTGGCTGGTTCGAGGCGGAGATCTGAGAGATGGGATTCAGCGCCGCATGGCTTGCCCTGCGTGAACCGGCCGATCACGCGGCACGGGATGCGGCGCTATTGGCCGCCGCCGCGAAGGCAGCAGGCCAGCCTGCGGTGATCGTCGACCTGGGTTGCGGCACGGGATCCACGATCCGCGCTTTTGCCGGCCATCTGGCGGACGGTGCGACATGGCGGCTGGTGGACAATGACCCCGAACTGCTGCGCCACGCCGCCGCGGCAACGCAGGGCGTCGTGACGACACACCGGATCGACCTGCGCGATCTGGAGAGTTTGCCCTTGGATGGGGCCAGCCTTGTGACGGCTTCGGCCCTTCTGGACCTGTGCTCGCTTGACTGGGTCGAAAGGTTGGCGGCACGATTGGCCGATCACCGTCTGCCCTTCTACGCGGCACTGACCTATGATGGCGATATGCACTGGACCCCGTCCGATCCTGCCGACGCGGCGGTCACCAGGGCGTTCAATCGCCATCAGGTCGGCGACAAGGGCTTTGGTCCCGCGCTTGGGCCAGGTGCCACCGATGCCATGGCCGCAGCGCTGCAGCGCCGGGGCTATGCCCTGCGCCGCGCCGACAGCCCGTGGCAACTGGGTCCGGCGCAGTCCGCGCTTCAGATTGAGTTGCTGGGCGGTATCGCGACGGCAGCAGAAGAGGCGGGTGAAGAACTGGCCAAGGCATGGGGTGGCACCCGGGCTGCTGCGGCGCAGACAGCCCTTTGCCACATCGGGCACACTGATCTTTTGGCCTTGCCGCCAGATGCGCCATGATCGGCTGGAAAGGAGGACAACGATGCACAATGTGACCGTTACCCCCGAAGTTTGGGAGCGTATCCTGGCAATCCGGTCCGGCCGCGCCTGTTCCTGTTGCGGCAACTGGTCCGATGGCGAGAGCGCAGCACTTGATCTTTATGGACCGCTGGCGCGCCGCGATCTTGGTCCGATCACGGTGGCACAGATCGGACAATCGCTGGACGGTCGCGTTGCGACCGTGTCGGGTGATGCGCGCGATGTGTCCGGTCCCGACGGGCTGGCGCATCTGCACCGGATCCGGGCGCTTGTGGATGGGGTGATGATCGGCGTGGGCACCGCCCTTCACGACAAACCACGCCTTGACGTGCGGCTGTGCAGCGGCCCCAACCCCGCGCGGATCGTGATAGATCCAAAGGGCCGTCTGCCCGACGATGCGCTGGTTCTGCGCGCCGATGGCTGCCGCCGCTTGGTGATTCAGGCGGTTGATCGCAAACGCCCCGCCGGGGTCGAGGTGATCCGCCTGCCACTGGTCGACGGCCTCTTTGCACCCCAGGCGATACTGGCCGCACTGCACGAGGCGGGGTTGTCCACGCTGTTGATCGAAGGTGGCGGGATCACCATTGCGGGCTTTCTCGAAGCACAGTTGCTGACCCGGCTTCAGATTGCCGTCGCACCTTTGCTGATCGGCGCGGGGCGCGCGGCCCTGACCACGCCAAATGCACGGCTGACCCTTGCCGAATGCATCCGTCCCGACACACGCGTTTTCGGGCTTGGATCGGACGTGGTGTTCGATTGTGGCCTCACGCCGCTGGCCAATGCCGCGGCGCTTCCCTTGCATGACCGGGCCAAGAGCAGCCCGTGCCAGACCGCATCCTACCTGTCCTGATGGCCGGATTCGGGGGATCACCCGCGCCCGGCGCGCTGGAATGCGTCAGTTGGAATATCCACCGTGGCCGCGGTCAGGATGGGCGCGTCGACCCGGATCGGACGGCGGATGTGCTGCTGTCCGAAGTGCTTGTCCCGCGAACCGACGTTCTTGTCCTGCAGGAGGCGGATGAAGAAAGCCGCCCACATCGCGGCTTTCTGGATATCGGCCGGATCGAGGATCATGGCGGCCTGCGCCATGTTCACCGCGATCCTGCATCGCGCTGGGGCCAGGACAGTCACGGATTTCTGGGTGTGATCGTGTTCCTTGCACCGGATATCGTGGTCGAGGATGTGACGCTTGTTGATCTGCCGGGGCATTGCCACAGGGGGGCTGTCGTGGTCGATGCGAACCGCGACGGGCACGCCTTTCGCGTGATCGGTACGCATCTGTCATTGGGGCAGCCGTTGCGTATCGCGCAGATGCGGGTGATCGGTCAGCACCTGCGCCGCCGTACTCTGCGGCAGAACCTGCTGATCGGTGATCTGAACGAATGGCGCCCCTGGGGCGGTTTGGCAATGTCTCCGCGGTTGCTGGGGCAGGCCCTGAAAGGGGCCGCAAAGGCCAGCTTTCCGGTGGCGCGCCCGATCTTCCCGTTGGACCGCATCCTGACCACCGCGCCCGGCCGCGTCGAGGACATGCGCGCGCTGGACGGTCCCGGCATTCGCATCGCCTCTGATCACCGTCCGGTCACGGCACGTGTCACGCTGGGTTCTGCGGCGGGCAACGATCCGGCCTGACCGCATCGATCCGGCCGATCAGCAGCGGTGCCGCGATCATCGGGGCCACCAGCGGCGCGATCCAGGCCGCGCCCTGCGGGTTGAGTGTGACCACAAGCGCAGTCAGGCCAAGCCCGGTCGCCATTTCCAGCAGGCCTTGCGGCAGGACGGGGCCATTTCCGCCGGGGCGTTTCCAGCCGCAATCCCGACCACAGAGAACCGAAACCACAGCCGCCGTGTGATGCAGCATGACGATCGGCGCCAGCAGGCTGGACAGCATCAGTTCCGCGGCAAGGGCGCGGCATGCCACCTGGCGCCGCCAGGTCGTAGCGCCGGGTCCTGCCAGACGCCAGAGGCCGGCAAGCTTCGGTATCAGAAGCGTCAGAAGGATCAACGCGAAGGCAAGCCCGCTTTCCAGCGTTACAAGACCCGTTCCCATCAGGATTACCAGCGCCAGCCAAAGCGGTGCGGCCAGGAACCCGAAAACCCCCGAGGCCAGGTGCAGACGGCTGAGGGGGTGCAACCCCTGCATGCCGACAAGCCGCAGATGCTGCAGGTTGCCCTGGCACCAGCGCCGGTTGCGCCGGTGGAATTCAGCCAGGGTCTGAGGCCCGTCTTCGGCACTTCCTGCTGGATCAGGGTCGAAAACCACGGCCCAGCCCGCCCGCCGGATCAACGCGGCCTCGATGAAATCATGGCTGAGGATGTCGCCGCCATAGGGGGCGGGACCGGATAGCCGGGGCAGGCGCGCGGCTGCCGCAAAGGCCGCTGTGCGGATCAGGGCGTTGTGACCCCAGTAATTGCCGGTCCGTCCCGTCCATGCGGCAAGACCGGCGGCATAGGGTGGTCCCAGAACCCGCGAGGAGATGCGCTGCACCTGCCCAAAGCGGCTTTGTGCCGGAACCAGCGACATCCCGGCCTGCAAAAGGCCAAGCCCCGGGGTGGTTTCCATCCGCCAGATCATGCGGCGGATGCGCTGACCGCTCATTTGGCTGTCCGCATCCAGTACCAGCATATGGTCGAAATCCTGCCCCTGCCGGTCGAACCATTCGGCAATATTTCCGGGCTTGCGCCCGTCGTTATCGACGCGACGGCGATAGGTGATCCTGTTTGCAGCGATCAGGTGATCAAGCGCCGCGGCTTCTGCCAGGATGGCATCCGCCCCGAATGTATCGGACAGGACGATCAGTTGCGCCTGTCGGGCCAGCCCTACGGCCTCAAGCTGCGCCGACAGCTTGTCCAGACGCGTGGCGACGGCTTGCGGATCCTCCCGGCACAGCAGCATCAGGACGGCCGTTTGCCCCTCGGGCTGCCAGCCCTGCGGTGGGGCGGTCCCTGGCCGTGCCGGATAGCCAAGCCCGGTGAGGGAAGTGGCGGCCCCGCCAGCAATCCACAGGAAGCCCGGCAGCATCAGCGCCATGGCGGCAAGACTCCAACCTGTCCAGACCGCGATCCCGGCCGCGACGCTGCCCGCCAAAGTGGCGGTGATGACCAGTGTCAGCGCCACAAAGACAGGCCGCGCCGCATCGGCCCCTCTGCGCGGGCTTGCAGCGACAGGCGCGGTGCGCCCGCGCCGAATATCCATATGTCTGGCCTGATAGGTCACGCGCGCGGCTGTTCCTTGTTGCGGTGTCTCGGATCCGGGCTGTTCAGCGATGGGGCGGCCACATCCGGCCCATGATCCCGTCGCGTTTGATCAGCCCGTGTTGCAGCGCGGCCCCGATATGCAGCGCCAGCAGCACGACCAGCGCAAGGGCGCCGGCGTAATGCAGCGACTTCGCGGTATTGGCCAGCGCCTCGGACCGGGGCAGAAGGCTGCCGACGCCAAGCCTATCCAGCACCTCGATCGGAAAGCCCCCGGCCCTGACCCGCACATAGCCGGACAGCGGCATAAGCACGATCAGCGCATAAAGCAGCCCATGGGTGGCGGCAGATACGCGCCGCTGCCACGAGGGCAGTGATGCGGGCAGCGGTGGCGGCGGATTGCGCCAGCGATAAAGCACGCGCAACAGGACCAGCAGCGCCACGACAACGCCCATGTTCTTGTGAAACAGGAACAAGGCATTCTGAAGCGATCGGCCGATCCCTTGCTGCACCATCAGAAAACCGACCGGCACCATCGCCAGCACAAGCACCGCGACCAGCCAATGCAGCCAGCGTGCGGGCGCCTTGTAACGATCCTGTTGTGATTGCATGGCGTCCTCGCTTATCACCACAATAACAGGTAGCCGGAACCAGCGCCCGGTCAAGCGCGCCCCGGCAATCTGGAAGGGCCGCATCTCTTGACTGCGCTGCCTCGACACTATCTCTGACGGATGATCCCCATGTCGCCTGATGCCATGATGCCAGACCGCTCACGCGTGCGTCCGCCGCGCTTGGGGTTATTGGTCTGGGCCATGATCACGATAGCTGTGATGCAGGGGGTGACCCTGACGGTGTTTGCCGCCTCTGTGTCAGCGGGGCTGGCGGCGCTTTTGGTTTTTGGCACGGGCGTTCTGTTCCTGTGGCTGCAACTGCCCGGTCACTACCCGCATCCCCGGTTCGGGGCTTGCAACGGGGTGACGTTGCTGCGGGCCGGTCTTGGTGCAAGCCTGCTGACCCCGCTGCTGGCGGCTGACGCGGGGCAGGCGGCGCTGGGTGGTTGGGCGGTTGCCATCGTGGCGCTGCTTGCCCTGTCGCTGGATGGCGTCGACGGCTGGCTTGCGCGGCGTCACGGCCTGACCTCGGCGTTCGGGGCGCGCTTCGACATGGAGGTCGATGCTGCCCTCGCCCTGATGCTGGCCCTGCATGCGATGGCAGATGGCGTGGCGGGCATACTGGTCCTGTCCCTTGGTATGATGCGCTATGTCTTTGTCGCGGCCTCATGGGGTCTGCCCTGGATGGCGGCGCCTTTGCCGGACAGGTTCGGGCGCAAGGTGGTCTGCGTGATCCAGATCGCGGCCCTGATCGCATTGCAGATGCCGATCCTGGGAAATGGCCTGGCGCTGGGCATTGCATGGGCTGCGGTTGCGGCGCTGATGTGGTCCTTCGGGCGTGATACCCTCTGGCTCTGGAGGCACCGGCCGTGACCCGGACACCCTGGCGCCGTTATGGTGCGCTTGCCGTATCGGCGGCATTCCTGCATCTGGTTCTGATCCAGCCCAATCACCCTGCGGCCATGACCTGGGCCGCGCTGGGTGCCTTTGCACTGGAATGGCCGCTTCTGCTTCTGGCCCTGCCGGTGATCGGCGACAGGCGCGCGGGGCGCGTTGTGCGCGCCGTGCTGACCCTGACCTTGACGGTGATCGTTGTTCTCAAAGCGGCCGATTTTGGCATGTTCACCGCCTTTACCCGTGGCTTCAATCCGGTCGGTGATATGCCCCTGATCGCGGCGGCCTTTCGCCTGACCTGGGGGTCAATCGGGCTGCTGCCTGCGATTGCGGCCGTGATCGGGTTGATTGCCCTGGTGGTCGCCTTTGCCACTTGCCTGTGGTGGGCGATGGGTGTCTGGGCGCGCCTTCCGCTGCCGCGACCTGTGCAGCTTGTCGCCGGGACCGCGGCGATCGCGTCGCTTGGTCTGGCGGTTGCGGATGTCGGGTCGATCATGGCGCGCTGGCCGGTTCCCTTCAACGCGCCAGGCACGGCTTTCACCGCGCGCGTCGGGTTGGAACGCGCCTTTCTGGTAAGGGATACGCTGAGCGATCTGCGGGCCTTCAACGATCTGGCGCGTGCCGATCCTTTCGCCATGCGCGGCGGGCTTCTGGACCGGATCGACCGGGATGTGCTTGTCGTTTTCGTCGAAAGCTACGGGCGCACCAGCATGGATACGCCGTTCTACGCGACAGAGCATCGCCCCCTGCTGGAAAGCGCGACGCGGGACTTGCAGGATGCGGGGCTTGCCGTGCAATCGGCCTATCTGACCTCGCCCACGCGCGGGGGCCAAAGCTGGCTGGCCCATGCCACCTTTGCCAACGGAATGCGGGTTGACGGGCAGGCGCGGTATCAGGCGGCACTGGCCAGCGGGCGCGAGACGTTGTTTCACATCGCGGCCAGATCAGGCTTTCACACCGCAGCGGTGATGCCCGCGATCACGCTGGACTGGCCCGAGGCGGCCTTCATGGGATTTGAAACGGTCCTGCCGGCAGCCGACCTCGGATATCGTGGCCAGCCCTTCAATTGGGTCACGATGCCGGACCAGTTTACCCTTGCCGCGCTGGACAGGCTGCTGCGCGACACACACTCTGACCGCAGGCTTTTTGCACAAGTGGCCCTGATCTCGTCGCATGCGCCATGGGTCCCGATTCCGCGGCTGGTCCCCTGGGACGAACTGGGGGATGGCACGATTTTTGACGACATGGCCCTTTCCGGCGATCGGCCCGAAGTTGTCTGGCGCGATCATGACCGGGTCCGGGATCAGTACCGTCAGTCGATCACATATGCGCTTGAAACCGTATTTGCCTATGCGATGCGCCATGCGGACAACCCGCCGTTGATGATCGTGCTGGGGGATCATCAGGCGGCTGGGTTCATTGCGCTGGATGAAAGACCGGATGTGCCGGTGCATGTGATCGGTCCCCCTGATCTGCTGACGCAGCTTGCCGACTGGGGGTGGACGCCGGGTCTGATCCCCGCCGATGATGCGCCGGTCCTGCCGATGGAGGCGATGCGCGATCTGCTTCTGAACAGTTTTAGCACCCAGCCAGGCACCGGGGCATCCTTGCCGCCCGCTGCAAACGGGGGCTGAGGGGATGCGCCCGAAGACATGGATCCTGAAGGCGCTGCGGCTGTTGGTGACGCTGGCGTTGCTGGTGCTGCTGTGGCGGGCCATTGATGGTCCTGCCGCATTGGATCTGGTGCTGGGCGCCGATCCTGTCTGGTTGCTTGCGGCGGTTCTGGCGCTGAACGGCCAGACCGCCCTGTCTGCCCTGCGCTGGCGATTGACGGCGCGTGGTCTTGGCCAGTCGATCACCCTGGGCCGGGCCATTCGGGAATACTACCTGTCCCAGATCTTGAACCAGTCGCTGCCCGGTGGCGTGCTGGGCGATGCCGGGCGGGCTGTCCGCGCCAGGCATGAGGCCGGATTGAAACGCGCAGGGCAAGCCGTGGTGTTCGAGCGTCTGGCGGGTCAACTGGCCCTTTTCGGCGTGACCGGCGCCGCCGTGTTTCTTGTCTGGATCAGGCCCGGTGGAACGGCCTTGCCGGATTGGGTGCTGCGCCTTGTGGCGCTGACCGGGGGCGCGCTGTTTGTTGCGGGGGTGGTCCTGTGGGTGATCAGCCGAAGCGCCCGGGGCTGGGGGCGGCACATACGCGACTGGTCCGCGGCCTTCGAGGCCTCTGTCCTGGCCCCTGCCGTATTGCCGCGCCAGATCATGCTCAGCCTGGGGACGACAGCGTTGAACCTGCTGGCGTTTGCCATATGCGCCCGCGCGACCGGCACTACCCTGCCGCTGGCGGCCATCATGATCATTGTGCCCCTGATCCTGCTGACCATGCTGATCCCGATTTCGATCAGCGGATGGGGCCTGCGGGAAGGCGCGGCCGCGGCGCTGTTCCCGGTGATCGGCGCCACCGCCACTGAAGGATTCGCAGCCAGCTTTGCCTTTGGCCTGATGTTTCTTGTCAGCGTCTTGCCGGGGGTCGTGGTTTTGTTGATCCAACCCAGACCGCAATCGGCCTGAACAGTCTCTGATTCAGGGCAATTCGGCCGAAGGGATGATCCCGAAAAACGCCCCATCCGACCAGACACCAAACCATGTGACGCCATCGACAACGTGGTCGGTGCCCAGATCCACCAGCCTGTAAAAGCTTTTGCGGTCGATCAGCGCCTCAAGCCCGGCGCGCACCATGACATAGGGCGAAGGTTCGCCCGTATCGGGATCACGCACGAATCGCAGCGGTGTCTCGGGCCCTGCGATCACGCTGTCGCCGACATTCGTGTGAAATGTCAGCTTTTGCGCCTTTCCTTCGCCCCCGGCGTCGAAATCCACGGCAAGGAAGGGTGCGTCATCCACGGTGATGCCCACCTTTTCCACCGGGGTGACAAGAAAATACTGGTCTCCGTCCTTGCGCAGGATGGTCGAAAACAGCCGCACAAGCCCCGGCCTGCCGATCGGCGTGCCCTGGTAGAACCATGTGCCGTCCCTGGCGATCCGCATGTCCAGATCGCCGCAGAAGGGCGGATTCCACAGGTGCACCGGTGGCAATCCCTTGCCCTTTGCTGCCCTGACAGAGGCAGCAATGCCTTCTGCTGAGGGGGTCACGATCATTTGTCCGCTCATTGCTTTTGCCATTTCACTTTGCCGAGATACTATCATCACAATGACCTAGGGTTCAAAGGAGGGATTGCCATGTCCGATCACGCCGATCTGGTTGCGGGTATCGAGGCGCTTGAGGACAAGTTGGCGCAGGCGCGGTCTTCGATCACGCGCCGCTTCATCGGGCAGGAGCGGGTCGTCGACCTGACGCTCTCCGCGCTTCTTTGCGGTGGCCATGGCCTGCTGATCGGCCTGCCCGGCCTTGGCAAGACACGGCTTGTCGAAACCCTGTCCACGGTCATGGGCCTGCATGGCAACCGGGTGCAGTTCACGCCCGACCTGATGCCGGCGGATATCCTTGGCTCGGAAGTGCTGGAAACCGATGCGGACGGGCGCCGCGCCTTTCGCTTTGTCGAAGGGCCCATTTTCTGCCAGCTGCTGATGGCTGATGAGATCAACCGCGCCAGCCCGCGCACCCAATCCGCGCTGCTTCAGGCGATGCAGGAACGCCGGGTGACGGTTGCCGGGAAAGATCGCCCGCTGGGCAAGCCGTTCCACGTGCTGGCGACGCAGAACCCGATCGAGCAGGAAGGCACCTATCCCCTGCCCGAAGCGCAGCTGGATCGTTTCCTTGTGCAGATCGATGTCCAGTATCCCGATCGCGCGACAGAGCGTGACATTCTGCTGGCGACGACCGGCGTGGCCGAGGATGAGGCGCATCAGGTCTTTACCGATACCGAATTGCTTGCGGCGCAGACCCTTCTGCGGCGGATGCCCGTCGGCGATGCGGTGGTCGAGGCGATCCTTGACTTGGTGCGCGCCTTCCGCCCGGAGGACGACAGCGCAGATGACCGGGTGCGGCAGACCGTGGCTTGGGGCCCCGGCCCGCGCGCGGCGCAGGCTTTGATGCTGACCGTGCGCGCGCGCGCTCTGCTTCAGGGGCGGCTTGCCCCCTCGGTCGAGGATGTCTTCGCCATGGCGCGCCCCGTTCTGACGCACCGGATGGCGCTGAACTTCGCGGCACGGGCGCGCGGTGATACGCTGACCGGCCTGATCGAGGATACCGCCGCGCGCATCACGCGGATCGAGGCGGCGGCGTGACCCAACCCCATCCCCTGACCCTTCGCGCCAGGGCCGAGGCCGAAGCCGCGCGGTTTCCGCCGCTGCTGGCCCGCGCCGAGCATCTGGCCGGCACCGTGCTGCTGGGCGAACATGGCCGCCGCCGTGCGGGACAGGGGGATGATTTCTGGCAATACCGCCCCGTGCAGCAGGGCGATCCCGTCAGGATGATCGACTGGCGCCGCTCCGCGCGCGGCGACATGCAATTCGTGCGTGAACGCGAATGGCAGATCGCGCAAAGCGTGATGCTCTGGGTGGATCAGGCGGCGTCGATGCGGTTCACATCAGACCCTAACCTGCCTGAAAAGGCCGATCGCGCCCGTCTTTTGGCCCTTGCCGTGTCGGTGTTGCTGGTCCGCGGCGGAGAGCGTGTGGGCCTGACAGGCACCGCCTTGCCGCCACGTCGGGGCAACGCGCAACTGCTGCGACTGGCCGAGATGTTCAGCCGCGACGAGGCCATGGATTACGGGATTCCCGAGGCCCGCGCGATGATCCCCCAGGCGCGCGCCATTTTCATGTCTGACTTTCTGTCCGACCTTGCACCGGTGCAGGCCGCGCTGACCAAGGCCGCAGATCGCGGGGTGCGCGGCATCCTGATCCAGATTCTTGATCCCAGCGAAGAAGCATTTCCCTTCCAGGGCCGCACCATCTTTCAAAGCATGGGCGGCACCCTTGCGCATGAGACGCTGAAAGCGGGTGATCTGCGCGGCCGCTACCTGGAACGACTGGCCGAACGCAAGGCCGCCCTGGCCGATCTTTGCATGGCGACGGGCTGGCAGTATCAGTGCCACCACACCGATGCGGCGGCACAATCGGCACTGCTTTGGGTCTGGCGTGCGCTGGAACGGGGGGCTGGCACATGATCATCGGCCCCATCGGTTTCGCGGCCCCCTGGTTGCTGCTGGGTCTGCTGGCGCTGCCGATCCTGTGGATCATTCTGCGCGCTGTTCCGCCCGCGCCAATCCGGCGCAGGTTTCCCGGCGTCGCCTTGTTGCTGGGCCTCAAGGATGACGAAAGCGTCACGGATCGCACGCCATGGTGGCTTTTACTGCTGCGGATGCTGGCCGTTGCGGCCGTCATCATCGGTCTGGCGGGGCCTGTGCTGAACCCGCAGGCGGATCGCCAGCCGGGTAACGGCCCCGTTCTCATCGTGATGGACGGGGGCTGGGCCGGGGCGCAGGATTGGACCGGACGCGCCGAACTGGTTGACCGCCTGCTGGCCGAAGCCGGACGTGAGGGGCGTACGGCGGCCATCCTGCGGTTGACCGCGCCAGAGCAGGCTGCGTTCCAGGCCGCTGACCTGTGGCGCAGCCGCATTGCCGGGATGGTGCCGCAACCCTGGATGCCGACGCCAGAGATGATTGCGCGCGCCGCGGAAACGCTGCCTCAGGGCGGATTCGAGACGCTTTGGTTCGCCGATGGTCTGATGATCGAGGGTCGTGACGATCTGCTTGCCGCGCTTGAGGCGCGGGGTGCCGTGCGCGTCTTTGCATCGGGCCGCAGCCCTGTCGCGATGGTGCCTGCCACCTATCAGGACGGCGTGTTACAACTTGCCGCCCGCCGCGCCAGTGCCGGGCCTGCGCTGGATCTGACCGTCGCCGCGCATGGGCTGGACCCGTCTGGAACGCCGCGTGTGCTGGCGAACCTGCCATTGCAATTCGAACAGGGCGCAACCGAGGCCATGACCGAAGCAAGCCTGCCATCGGAATTGCGCGCGCGGATCACGCGGTTCGAGATCGAAGGCATCCGCAGCGCAGGCGCCGTGGCCCTGTCGGATGACAGTCTCAGCCGGCGCGAGGTGGCGCTGATCGCCGGGCGCGACGATCGCGAAGGGCTGGAGCTGCTGTCGCCGCTGCATTACCTGCGGCAGGCGCTTGCGCCCAATGCCGATCTGCTGGAGGGCGAACTGGTCGATCTGCTTCCCGCCAATCCCGATGTCGTGATCCTTGCCGATATCGCGACGCTGTCGCCCTCGGACGAGGAGGCACTTCTGGAGTGGACCGAGAATGGCGGTCTTCTGCTGCGCTTTGCCGGGCCGCGTCTGGCGGCAAGCGAGGTCAGCCGGACGGATGAACACCCGCTGATGCCGGTCAGGCTGCGGGCCGGTGGCCGGACGGTCGGCGGTGCGATGAGCTGGGGCGACCCCAAGACGCTGGCGCCCTTTACCGAAGACAGCCCGTTCTTTGGTCTGCCGATCCCCGATGACGTGACGGTCACGGCGCAGGTCATGGCCCAGCCGGATCCGACGTTGGCAGATCGCGTGATCGCGCAGTTGACGGATGGAACGCCCCTGGTCACGCGCAAGCCCATCGGGCAGGGGCAGGTCGTGCTGGTTCATGTGACGGCCAACGCCGAATGGTCCAGCCTGCCGCTGTCGGGCCTGTTCGTGCGGATGCTGGAACGGCTTGCGGTATCGTCCGCGGGCCAGGGCCTGATGGCCGAGGATCTGGAAGGCACGTCATGGCAACCCGTGATCGTGCTGGACGGATTCGGCCGCGTGCAGGACGCGCAAACCCTGCCAGGTGTGGATGGGGCGGCCTTGCTGTCCGCTGCGCTGGGGCCGGATTTGCGGCCCGGTCTGTATGACGGGAACGACAGGCGCATCGCGCGCAATACCATCGCCGCTGATACGGTCCTGACGCCTGCGACATGGCCCGCGCGCATTCCGGTCGAAGGCTTGTCGCGTCCCGCCGAGACACCGCTTGCAGGCTACCTGTTGGCGGCTGCACTCGCGCTTCTGCTGGCGGATGTGATCGCCTCGCTTGCCCTGTCGGGGCGGTTGATGGGGGCCAGGGCCGCCGTCATCCTGCTGGCGGCGTTGTCCGCGCTGCCGCGTGATGCGGCGGCAGATGACGCTTTTGCCATTGCGGCAACATCCGAATTGCGGCTTGGCCATATCGTCACGGGCGATGCCCGGCTGGATGACACGGCGCAGGCTGGGCTGCGCGGCCTGTCCGAGACCCTGTTTTTCAGAACCTCGGTCGAGCCGGGCGCGCCGATGGCGGTGAACCTTGAAACCGACGAGATCGGCCTGTTCCCGTTTCTGTACTGGCCGATCACACCAGATCAGCCCACGCCCTCGGCAGAGGCTTATGAAGAGCTGAACCGCTATCTGCGGTCGGGCGGCATGATCCTGTTCGACACGCGCGATGCCGATGTGGCCGGGTTCGGCACGGCCAGCCCCAATGGCCGCAAGCTGCAGCAACTGGCGGCGCCGCTGGATATTCCTGCGCTGGAGCCGATCCCCGAGGATCATGTGATCACCCGAACATTCTATCTTTTGCAGGATTTCCCGGGCCGTCACACCGCCCGCGATGTCTGGGTCGAGGCAGCCCCGGCAGATGCCGAAAAGATCGAGGGGATGCCGTTTCGGAACCTCAACGATGGTGTGACGCCGGTTGTGATCGGCGGCAACGACTGGGCCGCCGCCTGGGCCATGGATGACAGGGGCAACGCCCTGTTTCCCGTGGGTCGCGGCTTTGGCGGCGAGCGGCAGCGCGAACTGGCCTTCCGCTTTGGGGTCAATCTTGTGATGCATGTGCTGACGGGCAACTACAAATCCGATCAGGTCCATGTGCCTGCACTTCTGGACAGGTTGGGCCAATGACCGGACAGATCATCTTTGACCCGCTTCTGCCCTGGGCCGTGCTGGCGGTGCTGGGCGCGATTGTCGTGATTGCCGCTGGTCTGGCGCTGATACGTGGCCTGTCAGGCTGGGCGTTGCGCCTGCTGGCCGGGCTTGTTGTGCTTGCCGCGCTCAGCGGGCCGAACTGGCAGGAAGAAGACCGCGCCACGCTGTCGGATATCGTGCTGATGCTGGTTGACCGCTCATCCAGCCAGGCGCTGGGCGACCGCGCCGCCCGTACCCTTGAGGCCGCGGATGAGCTTGAGGCCGAACTGGCCGCCCGCCCCAACACCGAAGTGCGCCGGATCGAGGTGCCCGACGGCGAAGGGGACAGCGGCACGCAGATGATGACCGCCCTGAACGAGGCCCTTGCACAGGAGCCGCGCGGGCGGATCGCCGGGATCGTGGCGCTGGGCGATGGCCGCATTCACGACATGGACCGCGCGCCTGATCTGCCCGCGCCGCTGCATCTTCTGCACACCGGCCTGCCGGATGACTGGGATCGTCGCCTGATCGTCGAAAATGCGCCGGCCTTTGCCATTCTCGGTGAACCTGTGACCCTGTCGCTGCGGGTCGAAGACATGGGCGCCGCACCCGAGGGGGCGACGCGCGCACCGCTTGAAATCTCGGTCGATGGAGGAGAGCCGCAGCGCTACGAGATCGAGATCGGCCGCACCTTCGACCTGCCCGTGACCCTGCCGCATGGCGGGCGCAACGTGATCCAGTTCACGGTTCCCCAGGCCGAGGGGGAATTGACTGATCGCAACAACACCGCACTGGTGCAGATCAACGGTGTGCGCGACCGTCTGCGCGTGCTGCTGGTCTCGGGCCAACCCCATGCCGGGGGGCGCACATGGCGCAACCTGCTGAAATCCGACAGCTCGGTCGATCTGGTGCATTTCACCATCCTGCGCCCACCTGACAAGCAGGATGGCGTGCCGGTGTCGGAACTGTCGCTGATCGCCTTTCCCACGCGCGAGCTGTTCATGGAAAAGATCGAGGATTTCGATCTGATCATCTTCGATCGCTACAAGCGGCGGGGCATTCTGCCCACGCTCTACCTTGAGAACGTGGCCGATTATGTCCGCAAGGGCGGTGCCGTTCTGGTTGCGGCAGGGCCCGATTTCGCGACCGCCGCATCGCTCTACCGCTCGCCCCTGTCCACGGTTCTGCCCGCGCGCCCGACCGCGCGCGTGATCGAGGAAGGGTACGTGCCCCGGATCACCGACATCGGGCAACGGCATCCTGTCACGGCGGGGCTTGCCCCGCCCGAGGGTGAGGATTGGGGCCGCTGGCTACGCCAGATCGACCTTGAAACCGAGCGCGGCAATGTCGTGATGTCCGGTGTCGATGATCGCCCGCTGTTGATCCTGGATCGGGTGGACGAAGGGCGGATTGCGCTGCTTGCCTCGGATCAGGCATGGCTCTGGGATCGCGGCTATGAAGGCGGCGGGCCGCAATTGGAATTGCTGCGCCGACTGGCGCATTGGATGATGAAGGAGCCCGAGCTTGAGGAGGAGGCGATATGGGCCGAACCCACAGGGCAACGGATGCGGATCATCCGCCGGACACTGGAAGACAGCGCCGGCCCGGTCACGATCACCACGCCAAGCGGCGAAGAAGTGGAAGTGCCGCTGACCGAAGTCAGCCCCGGCCAGTTCGAAGCCGTCTATGACGGGCCGGACATCGGCCTCTATCGCCTGACGGATGGTGATCAGTCCGCCGTGATCGGCCTTGGCCCGGCAGCGCCGCGCGAATTCGAACAGACCATTGCCACCGGAGAGGTGATGCAGCCCGCAATCGACGCGCTGCGCGGTGGCGTGCTGCCCCTTGCAGACGGGCTGCCCGCGATCCGCGAGGTTAGTGCAGGCCGCCCGGCAGCTGGGCGCGGCTGGATCGGTCTGACCCCCAGGGACGCGTTTGAGACGCGCGACCTGCGTCAGATGCCGCTTCTGCCGGCCTGGCTGGTGCTGTTGCTGGCGTCCGGTCTGATCGTGGGGGCCTGGCTTCGTGAGGGGCGGCGCTGAGGGGTCAGCGCCGCAACGCGACACGCAGCATTTCATCCCCCATCCCGTCGCGGGAACAGGTGACGCGGATGAAGACTTCGGTCGTGCCGTCGGGCACCATCACGTTACGCAGGCTGCGGGTGAAGGGTTGTTCGTCGACATGGGGGTGCAACAACTCGCGATAGCCCAGGCGCTTGCCCGTGGCATCCACCACTTCCCAACCGCTGGCATAGTGATCCCAGCCCGTGTCAGGATGACTGATGCTGACATCGAAGCGCCAGCCCATGCTGGCATGGGTAGCGGTGGCACCCACGATCCGGGGCGGATCTGCCATTGCAACCGGGCCGGTCAGGCACAGGGTGATGGCGGTTGATGCTGCAAGCCGGAATGTCATCAGTCTATCCTATCAGGCCGGGATGCGATGCCTGCTCACGTCTGCGTGTGGCCCATGCCATCCGTCTGGGCGACAAGGATCGCACGCGATTGCGACGCGAACTCGCGCCGCCAGAGCACGAACAGGGTGATCAGCGTGGCAGCGATCAGCGGCATCGTGCCCAGGAACCAGGCGGCGCTGCCCAAGGCAAAATAGACCGATCGCAGACCGCGGTTGAAGCTGCGTGCTGCGGTGATATTGACCTCGGCGGCTTTGGCCGCGCGCGGGATTGCCGCCGCATCCTCGGGATCGTTCGGCACGGCGGCGATCAGCACGGCACAATAGCCAAACAGCCGATGCGACCATACGAATTTCAGAAAGGCGTTCGCCAGGAAGGCCAGCGTGACCAGCAATTTCACTTCCCAGACAAAGATCGGGTCCTGCGTCATGGTCAGATCGCTGGCCAGACCCTGAAGACGCTCGGCATTGCCGATCAGGGCAAGCCCGCCGCCTATGGCAATCATCGTGGCCGAAGCAAAGAAGGATGCGCCCTGCCGCAGGGCGCTGAGAACCTGTGCATCGAACATGCGCGTCTGACGCGACACCATCATTCGCATCCATTCCCGCCGGTATTCCGCCATCAGAACCGAAACCGAAGGGTGCGCGCTGTTCTTTGCCTCAATCCGCCAGCCGATCACGATCCAGCCCAGAAAAAGCAGGGATAGCCCCGCGATATCCAGCGGGCCGAACAATCCTAGGCGATCTGTCCATGTCATGCCAAAATCCTAATGCCACATATCTTTACTTGCCAGATGCATAAATTGGTTATATTTTCTTACCAATAACGAGGAGGAGCCCAGCCATGGACATGCCAAGCCCGAACCCAGCGATACTGGCGAAGAAACCGCGCCTGGTCGAGCGACTGTTGCAGGTCCTGCCTGCGGAGGCTGTAATTCACCTCGAGGCCGAGACCCGCGCCTATGAATGCGATGCGCTGACGGCGTATCGCTGTCCGCCAATGGTGGCGGTGCTGCCCTCGAACACGCAGGAAGTCTCGGATGTGCTGCGGATCTGTCACGAGATGGGAGTGCCCGTGGTGCCGCGCGGATCGGGTACATCGCTGGCCGGTGGCGCCTTGCCCACCGCAGATAGCGTGATCCTGGGCGTGGCGCGGATGAATGCCGTGCTGGAAACCGATTACGAGAATCGTTTCGTGCGTGTGCAGTCGGGCCGCACCAACCTGAGCGTGACCGGCGCGGTCGAGGAAAATGACTTTTTCTATGCGCCTGATCCTTCAAGCCAGCTGGCCTGTGCGATTGCCGGCAATATCGCGATGAATTCCGGCGGGGCGCATTGCCTGAAATACGGCGTGACCACCAACAACCTGATGGGTGTGACGATGGTGCTGATGGATGGCACCGTGGTCGAAATCGGCGGCGCGCATCTGGATTCCGGCGGTCTGGACCTGCTGGGCGTGATCTGCGGATCGGAAGGCCAGCTTGGCGTGGTGACCGAGGCGACGCTGCGTATCCTGCGCAAGCCCGAAGGCGCGCGCCCTGTCCTGATGGGCTTTGACAGCAACGAGGTGGCGGGCGAATGCGTGTCCGATATCATCAAGGCGGGTGTGCTGCCCGTCGCGATCGAGTTCATGGACCGCCCCTGCATCCGCGCGACCGAAGCCTTCGCAAAGGCGGGATACCCCGATTGCGAGGCGCTGCTGATCGTCGAGGTCGAAGGATCGGATGCCGAGATCGACGAACAGCTGGAGCGGATCGTCGCCATTGCCCGGCGTCACAATCCCGTGGAGCTGCGCGAAAGCAAATCCGCTGACGAAAGCGCGCGGATCTGGCTGGGGCGCAAATCGGCCTTCGGCGCGATGGGGCAGATCAATGACTATATGTGCCTTGATGGAACGATCCCGGTCAGCCAGCTTCCCTTCGTGCTGCGCCGCATCGGCGAGATGAGCAAGCAATATGGTCTGGATGTGGGCAATGTGTTCCATGCCGGCGATGGCAACATGCACCCGCTGATCCTGTTCGATGCCAACAAGCCCGGCGATCTGGAGCTGTGCGAAGCCTTTGGCGCCGATATCCTGCGTCTCTGCGTCGAGGTGGGCGGTTGCCTGACCGGCGAGCATGGCGTGGGCATCGAGAAGCGTGACCTCATGGTGGATCAGTTCGACCCTGACGATCTGGATATCCAGATGGCGGTCAAGGATGTGTTCGACCCGCTCTGGCTGCTGAACCCGGCCAAGGTGTTTCCGCTGCAAGCCTCGGAGGCGCGGCGCGCAGCATGACACCGCCGGGGGCGCTGCCCCCGGACCCCCGGAGTATATAGGGAAAGATGAAAATGATGACCCCCCGGACAGAGGCCGAACTGGCCGAATTGGTCGCAGGCGCGACCCGGCGCTTGCAGATCATCGGTGGCGGCACACGCTGTGTCGTGGCCGCGCAGGACGCGGAGGTGCTGACGGCGCGGGGCCTGACGGGCATCACCCTCTACGAGCCTGGTTCGCTGACACTTGTGGCGCAGGCGGGAACCCCGGTCGCGCAGATCGAGGCGACCTTGGCCGCCGAAGGTCAGCGTCTGCCTTTCGAGCCGATGGATCATCGGGGATTGCTTGGGACCAGTGGCACACCGACCATCGGTGGCGTCGTGGGGGGCAATGTCAGCGGTCCGCGCCGCATCCAGGTGGGCGCCGCGCGCGATTTCCTGCTGGGCGTACGCTTTGTCGACGGGATGGGCCGTATCCTGAAGAACGGCGGCCGGGTGATGAAGAACGTCACCGGCTATGACCTGGTCAAGCTGATGGCTGGATCGCGGGGGCGACTGGGTGTGCTGAGCGAGGTGTCTTTCAAGGTGCTTCCCATGCCCGAGGTCGCCGTGACCCTGGTTCTACCGGATCTGGATGACGCGGCTGCTGTGCAGGCCATGGCCCGCGCGCTTGGCTCTCCCTATGAGGTGTCGGGCGCGGCGCATTGGCCGGGGCAGGGCACCTTTATGCGGATCGAAGGATTTGCCGGGTCGGTGGCCTATCGCGCCGGCAAGCTGCGCGACATGCTGGGTGGCGACATCGAGGACAGCGTGGATCGCTGGACCGCCATTCGTGATGTGGCCCCATTCCATGATGCAGATGGCGATGTCTGGCGTCTGTCGGTCAAGCCAAGCGATGCGCCGGGGCTGGTTGCGCGCACAGGCGCGGATGAGGTTCTTTACGACTGGGGTGGCGGGTTGGTCTGGTTGCGGATGGCGCCGGGTACGGACCTGCGCGCTCGCCTTGGCGCCTTTGCCGGTCACGCAACGCTGATCCGCGCCAGCGCTGAGACATGCGCGCGTCTTCCCATGGAGCAACCCGAGCCGCCAGCGCTGGCGGCCCTGTCAGCCGGCATTCGCGCGCGCTTCGATCCGCGCGGCATCCTTGCGGCTGAAACGGATGCGCCGCATTCGGTGGCGTCATGATCCTGCTGCTGATTCCGGCGGTCATGGCCCTGTCGCTGTGCCTTTTGCAGCCCGGTCGCCAGGCCGCGGTGGGGATCGGCATCGTGGCCGTCGTTCTGGCCGTGCTGTGGTTCGCCGCAGGTGGCAACCGGGGCGAAGGTCTTGCCGGCACCTATGCCCTGATGGCTGCGCCGGGTGTGGCCCTGGCCGGTCTGGCGCATCTGACCCACCGGGTTCTTGGCCCGCGCCTGCCGGTCTGGGGCTATGCGGTGGCGGGGGTTCTTCTTCTCATCGGTCTTTCGGCCCTCTTGCGCGCATTGGCAGGGAATTGACATGCAGACGACTTTCACACCCGAACAGATGAAAGACCCCGCGATCGCGCGGTCGAACGAGATCCTGCGATCCTGTGTGCATTGCGGTTTCTGCACGGCCACCTGCCCCACCTACCAGGTGTTGGGCGATGAGCTGGACAGCCCGCGCGGGCGGATCTACCTGATCAAGGACATGCTGGAAAACGAGCGGGTGCCGGACGAAAGAACAGTCAAGCATATCGACCGTTGCCTGTCTTGTCTGGCCTGCATGACGACCTGCCCCTCGGGCGTGCATTACATGCATCTGGTCGATCATGCCCGCGCCTATATCGAAGAACGCTACAAGCGGCCGCTTTCGGATCGGTTGCTGCGCTGGGTGCTGGCGCGCATCCTTCCCTATCCGATGCGGTTCCGGGTCGCCCTGCTGGGGGCAAAGATCGGGCGCCCCTTCGCCTTCCTGATGCCGGACGCCCGGTTGCGCGCGATGTTGGAGATGGCACCGAAAGAGATCCCCCCGGTCAGCCGCAACGATGATCCGCAGACCTTTGCGGCCGAGGGGACGCGGCGCAAGCGTGTTGCGCTGATGACGGGATGTGCGCAGCGCGCGCTGAATACAGATATCAACGATGCAACGATCCGTCTGTTGCAGCGCCACGGCTGCGATGTGGTGATCGCCGAAGGGCAGGGGTGCTGTGGCGCCTTGACCCATCACATGGGCAAGGAAAAGGAAAGCCACGCCACCGCCGCACGCAATATCCGGGCCTGGGTGGCCGAGATGGATCGCGGCGGGCTGGATGCGATCGTGATCAATACCAGCGGGTGCGGCACGACGGTCAAGGATTACGGGCATATGTTCCGCAACACCGACCTTGCGGAAGATGCGGCACGGGTGTCTGCCATCGCCAAGGACGTATCCGAGGTGCTGATGACCCTTGATCTGCCCCAGGGCGATGACAAGGGAATGACCGTGGCCTATCACGCGGCCTGTTCCTTGCAGCATGGGCAGAAGATCAAGACCTATCCCAAGGACTTGCTGAAGCGCGCGGGCTTTGCGGTGGTCGAACCTGCCGACAGCCACCTGTGCTGCGGGTCCGCCGGAACCTACAACCTGATGCAGCCCGAAATCTCGAAGCAGCTGAAGGACCGAAAGGTACGCACGCTTGAGGCGCGCAATCCCGATGTGATCGCGGCCGGCAATATCGGCTGCATGATGCAGATCGGATCAGGAACACAGCTTCCGATCGTCCACACGGTTGAGTTGCTGGACTGGGCCACCGGCGGGCCGCAGCCGCCAGCGCTGACGGCACCCGGAAAAAGACAGCCCGAGATCCCGATTCTACGCTGACCTCTGTCGCATTTTTGCCTTAATCTGCGCCTATCCCAGTTCTGATTTCCGAGGGACCATGATGCACCGCAGGTTTTTCCGGGCTTTGGGCCTGATATGCGCAGGCGTTTTCCTGATGTCCGGTGCGGTGTCCGCACAGGATGCCCGCCTGACCCGCCTGGACACGGGCGATCAGACCCGCGGCTGGGAGGCCGTGGGCCGTCTGGATATAGACGGGCGCGGTTTCTGCACCGGTGCCCTGATTGCGCCCGATCTGGTTCTGACAGCGGCGCATTGTCTTTTCGACCGCGCAACAGGCCAGCGGATAGATCACAGCAAGATCGAATTTCGGGCAGGTTGGCGCAATGGCCGTGCCGAAGCCTATCGCTGGGTCCGGCGCGCGGTGATCGATCCTGACTACACATTCGATGAAATCGTGGTGTCCACGCGTGTGCGTAACGATTTGGCCCTGCTGGAATTGCAGCAGCCGATCCGCACAACCTCTGTCGTGCCGTTTGCGACCGACTCGCGCCCGCGTACCGGGGACAGGGTCGGTGTCGTGTCCTATGCCTATGACCGGGCCGACGCGCCGTCATTGCAGGAAATGTGCGGTGTCATGGGCCAGCAGGAAGGCGTGCTGATCATGTCGTGCTCGGTCGATTTCGGATCATCCGGCGCGCCGATCTTTTCCTTCGGACCAGATGGTGTGCGGATCGTCTCTGTCGTGTCCGCCAAAGCCGAAGTTCGCGGAACCAAGGTTGCGCTGGGCATGCAGCTGCAAGAGCCCCTTGTGCGATTGAAGGCACAGCTTGCCGCAGGCGATGGTGTTTTCCTGCATGCCTCGCCCGATCAGAACAGGGTGACGCCGGGTGGCGTACAGCGCGACACCGGGGCCAAGTTCGTCAGACCCTGATCTGGCCTGCGCCCTCTCTTGAAACTGTCCGAACCGTTTCCCACATCAGGATCATCGGGGTGCCATTGCGGGCCCCGACCAGAACGCCTGTCCCATACGGGAAGGCCCATTCAGTTGTCGCTCAGATGGAGGATGACCCATGCGAAACTTTGACCTTGCACCGCTTTACCGTGCAACCGTTGGCTTTGACCAGATTGCAGGCCTGATGGACCGCGTGTTCACCAGCGATCTGCCGCAGCCGACATATCCGCCCTACAACATCGAAAAAACCGCCGAGAATGCGTATCGCATTTCGTTGGCCGTGGCCGGCTTTGCCGCCGATGACCTGACCGTTGAGGTCAAGGAAAACGCCCTTGTCGTCGCGGCCCGCAAAGCGGACGAGGCGGACGAGAGCCGGACCTATCTGCATCGCGGCATCGCCACCCGCGCGTTTGAACGGCGTTTCACACTGGCCGACCATGTGCGCGTGACCGGTGCCACCCATGCCGACGGGATGCTGCATATCGACCTGGTGCGCGAAATCCCCGAGGTTCTGAAACCCCGTCGGATCCAGATTGCCAGCCCGGCCTCGACGCACCAGACCGACAAGGACGTGGTCGAGGCGCAAGCCGTCAACTGAAGGGCACGCCCTCTGCCCTGATGTCGGACCCGCAGGCGCAATCCTGCGGGTCCTTTCTTATCCGCTGGCCCAGAGGGCATAGCTGCCAGCCACGGCAAGATAGCGGGCCATCTTTCCCAGCCCGACCAGAACGACCACAAGGGCAACTCTGGTCCGCATCGCCCCCGCGACCACTGTCAACGGGTCGCCGACGATCGGAACCCACGCCATCAACAGCGACCAGCGTCCGTATTTCTCATACCACGCCTGCGCGCGTTCATATTGGGCAGGCGACACGGGAAACCAGCGCCGCTCCCTGAATTCCGCAGCGTATCGGCCCATCGCATAACTCAGCATGGACCCCAGCAGATTGCCGATCACCGCAATGGTCAAAAGTGTTGCCGGGTCGCCGATCCCCGTCGCCAGAAAACCCAGCAATACGGCCTCGGACGATCCGGGCAGCAGGGTGGCCGATGTGAATGCGCTGATGAACATCGCGGCATAGGCGGACAGCGGGGTCATGAGAACCTTTATGAGACCGGCCCTGCCCCTTGATGGACAAGCCCTGGTGCCATGCAGATAGGCATGGCCCCGTGGCAAGGCAATCCTTTACGGATAACGCGAGGATCATCGTTGTCTGACATGAAAAGGGCGGACCGTTTGCGCGGCCCGCCCTTTCGCCGTGACAGAAGGCGACTTATACCGCCATGCAGATATACTTCATCTCGAGGTAATCCTCGATCCCGTGGTGGCTGCCCTCGCGGCCAAGGCCTGATTGCTTGACGCCGCCGAAGGGCGCGACCTCGGTCGAGATGATGCCGGTGTTCACACCCACGATCCCGTACTCCAACGCCTCGGCCACCTTGTAGACGCGGCTCAGGTCGCGGGCATAGAAATAGGCTGCCAGACCGAAGATCGTGTCATTGGCAAGCTCGATCACCTCATCGACATCCGTGAACTTGAACAGCGGCGCGAAGGGGCCAAAGGTTTCTTCGGTCGCGACGATCATGTCGCGGGTCGCACCGGTCACGATGGTGGGGGGCAGGAAGTTGCCAGGCCCCTGCATCGGCTCGCCGCCCATGATCACCGTGCCGCCCTTGGCGGTCGCATCCGCCACATGGGTCTGCACCTTCTTGATCGCATTGGCGTTGATCAGCGGCCCCAGCGTGGTGCCCGCCTCAAGACCGTCACCGACCTTCAGCTTGCCCACGGCCTCTTTCAACTTGGCGGCAAAGGCGTCATAGACCCCGGCCTGCACATAGATCCGGTTGGCGCAGACGCAGGTCTGACCGTTGTTGCGGAACTTGCACATGATCGCGCCCTCGACGGCGGCATCCAGATCAGCATCGTCGAACACGATGAAAGGCGCATTGCCGCCCAGCTCCATCGAACATTTCATCACCTGATCGGCGGCCTGGCGCAACAAGATGCGGCCCACATTGGTTGATCCCGTGAAGCTGAGCTTTCGCACGGTGCCGTTCTCGCAGAATTCCTTGCCGGTTTCGGACGCGTTGGTGGTGGTCACGATGTTCAGAAGACCTGCGGGAATACCCGCGCGTTCGGCCAGCACACCCATCGCCAGCGCCGAAAGCGGTGTCAATTCGGACGGACGGGCGACAAAACCGCAGCCAGCGGCCAGTGCGGGCGCCACCTTGCGTGTGATCATCGCCGTGGGGAAGTTCCAGGGCGTGATCGACGCCGCGACGCCGATAGGCTGCTTGATCACCGTGATGCGCTTGTCGCGCTGATGGCCGGGGATCGTCTCGCCGTAGATGCGCTTGGCCTCTTCGGCGAAAAACTCGATGAAGGCGGCGCCATAGGCGATCTCGCCCTTGGCTTCGGCCAGCGGCTTGCCCTGTTCGGCGGTCAGGATCGTGGCCAGATCATCCGTATTCTCGATCATCAGGTCGAACCAGCGACGCAGGATCGCGGCGCGTTCCTTGCCGGTATGTTTTGCCCATTCCTTCTGTGTCGCTTCGGCCGACGCGATGGCCTGCGCCACCTGTGCGCGGCTCAGATCCGCGACATTGGCGATGACATCGCCGCGTGCAGGGTTGATGACCTCGAACGTCGTTCCGGTTTCACTCTCGACCCATTTTCCACCGACATAGGCCTTTTCGGCCAGCAGCGACGGGTCCTTGAGCAGTGATTTCAGGTCTGTCTTGCTGTCCAGCATGGCGCATCCTCCAATTATCCAGTGGCATAGGGAAAGCATCTGGCGCTAGGCTTGTCCAGAGCATGAGGAGAGAATTGCAATGGCCGAGCTTGACGATGCCTATGCCAATGCCGCCCATATCCCGGGTGCTGCGGATTATCCGCCACGCTGGGAACGTGCGGCGGCCGCGTTGCGTGAAGGCTTGCTGGAGCAGGGGTTGGCTGACCTTGATCAGCCCTATGGCGACAGTCCGCGCCAGCGTTTCGACCTGTTCCATCCCGGTCCTGATCCGGTGGGGCTGATGGTTTTTGTCCATGGCGGCTACTGGTTGCGTTTCGACAAAAGCGTCTGGTCGCATCTGGCGGCGGGTGCGCTGTCACGCGGCTGGGCCGTGGCCATGCCGTCCTATGACCTGTGCCCGCATGTGCGGATCGCCGATATCACGCGCCAGGTGGCCAAGGCGGTGACAGCCGCCGCCGCGATGGTCGATGGACCGATCGTGCTGGCCGGGCATTCGGCGGGGGGGCATCTTGTGGCACGGATGCTGGAACCGGGTCTTCTGCCCGATGGCGTGGCCGCGCGCTTGCGCCGTATCATGTCGATCTCGCCCGTGTCCGATCTGCGGCCCTTGATCCGCACCAGCATGAACGCGGATTTCAAGCTGGATGAGGATGCCGCCATTGCCGAAAGCCCGGCCCTGATGGTCGAGCGTTTGCCCGTGCCTGTCACCGTCTGGGTCGGCGCGGATGAGCGCCCGGTCTTTCTGGATCAGGCACGCTGGTTGGCCGAGGCCTGGGGCTGCGCCCATGTCGTTGATGAGGGATTGCACCATTTCGACGTGATAGACGCGCTGGCGGATGCGGACAGCGCGATGATCGGGCGTCTGCTTGATTGATCGGGCCTTGGTGGTCCGAGTATTTATAGAACGATGAAAGGGGCGGTGCGTCTGTGCCGCCCTATCCGTGCAGATCCTGCCAGCTTGGTTTGACATCGCCCGGTAGCGATGATGCGGCGAACATCGCGCGCGCAATGGCACGCGCCATGCAGGTGGCCGCCGCGTGACCCAGCTCCAGCGTGTCGATGACCGGATGGCCCAAGGGGCGCGCCCCGGTCGCGACGGCAAAGATCAGGTCGCCGTCCATCGGCGTATGCGCCGGCACCAGGGCCCTGGCAAACCCGTCATGGGCGGCTGTGGCCATCCGCGTGCATTGCGCCTGCGTCAGATCCGCATCGGTCGCCACGATCCCGATAGTCGTATTGGCGTGGCTGGCGATCTTGGTGACGGCGATATGCGGATCGGGATAGGTCCGCGCCGCACCCAGCCCGCCGAACTCGGCCTCCATTTCGAAAGGGGCTGCCCAGAAATGCGCGCCCTCGCCGACAGTGGCCGATCCAAGCGCATTGACCGCCACCACTGCACCGACAGAATGGCCCGAAGGCAGGATCACCGAGGCCGATCCCAACCCGCCGCGCAGGTTGGCCGTGATCGCGCCTGTGCCCGCGCCGATACTGCCAATCGCGAAGCTGGTGGCGGCATTTGCCAGCGCGTCGCGGCCCAGCACGCGGTAGGGGTTCTGATCCCAATCCTTCGCGCCGCCATTGTTCAGGTCGAACAGGATCGCCGCCGGCACGATCGGCACGGTATGGGCCCCCACACGGTAGCCCCGGCCCATGCCGCGCAGCGCGTCCGCCACACCCGATGCGGCATCGAGGCCAAAGGCCGACCCGCCCGACAACACCAGCGCATCGACCTGCTGGACTGTTTTGTCCGGTGCCAGAAGATCGGTTTCGCGCGTGCCGGGCGCGCCGCCCATCACATGCACACCCGCTGTGAATGGCGCATCGGCCACCAGCACTGTAACTCCGGTCTTGATCGCAAGATCAGTGGCGTTTCCAACCCTGAGGCCCGCCACATCCGTGATCAGGTTCTGGGGGCCGGGGCGGGATGACATGGTCATGCGGGTCTGTCCGATCTGTGCATTGCTTCAGGGATCACAGGCGGATCACGAAATCCTTGCGGGTGGTTTCCACCACGTCCCAAGTGCCGCGAAACCCCGGCCGCAGCACGAAACTGTCGCCTGCGCGCAGGGTCACGGGCGCGCCGCCCTCTTCGGTCAGGATACTGACACCCGACAGGATCCGGCAATATTCCCATTCGTCATAGGAGACGCGCCAAGCACCGGGTGTCGATTCCCAGATACCGCAGTAGAGCCCCTCCCGATCCTCGAGCGTCCATGAGGTGAACACGGGATCGCCTGTGACCACGCGGTCTGGGGCGGGGCGCTCCACCTCGCCGGGGCCTGTCGGGGTGATGGGAAAGAACAGGTCTGACATGGGGTCACTTCCTTGCAAAACTGGCCGCAGGCTAATGCGGGCAGGTCGCCAGAGGCAAGGGCCAAGCGCCAGGGTTGAAACCGGGACGCGCCGCACACAGTTCTACAAGAAGGGTGCACTGCCGGTCGTCATGGGGCATGATGGCCCCGTTGCAAGGAGACAGGTGCATGGTACTGGCATTGGCGCGACTGATCGTTGTGGGATTTGTCGTCCTGACGGTGATCTATGTCTCGCTGTCGCTTTACTCGCGATCTGTCAGGCGGGGCAAGCTGGGTCGCAAGTGGGACGAAGATATCCGGCGCGGCGACCGTGATGAATTCGTCAGGCGGGGGTTGAAGATCTATGACCGCTCGTTGCGGCGCAAACTTCTCTGGGGTGTCTACATCGTGCCGGTTGTGACCATCGCCGTGGTCATCTATCTGGTAAACTTCCACTGACCGCGAAGGAAAACGGGATCATGCGTTACGTGAAATGGACCTTCATCGGAAGCTTCTGGCTGCTGGTCGCGTCCTTTCTGCACTATACCCTTCCGCAGCATGACGTGGCGCGGATCACCGATACCTATCTGGAGCGGATAGACTTCGGCGAGAACTCGATCTTCTGGGCCAATGCGCCGACGGGGGATGCGGTCAATCCACAGAACCGGGACGTGTTCTTCATCCAGACCTTCCGGACCAATGATCGTCCGATGATCTATCGCAACGAGGATACGGGCTGGGGCTGGCCGCCCTATTTCAAGTTCAACACGTCGAACCTGCAGGCGCAGGCGGCCGACCTGGAAAGCCGCTCGACCAGTGGTCAGCAGGCCCAGTGGGTCGTGATCCGCCACTATGGATGGCGCAACGAATTCCTGTCGATCTATCCCAATGCGATCAAGATCTGGCGCGTGGACAGCCCCGATGTGACGATCATCCCCTGGATCAATATCACCATCCTGACGCTGCTGGCCGGGTTCTCATGGGCGATCTGGGTGCGCTGGCGGCGGTTCCGGCAGGCCCGCATTGATCCGGTGCTGGAAGACATCGGCGATAGTCTTGAAGCGGCAACCGACCATGTCATTGACCGGCGCGGCAAGGTCAGGCGCTGGTGGGACAATGTGCGGGGAAAGACCCCCGCGCGCTGATCAGCGTTTGCCGTAATAAAGCCCGACGACATGCTCGGCCTCGGCGAAGAACAGCCAGCGTGAGGCAAGGATGCCTGCGATATGGCTGAAGACCGCAAGAAGGCCCAGGATATGGCTGAACGGCGCCAGCAGCAGCGCGATGGGCAGCGCGAAGCCCAGCACAAAGGCAATCACCCGCAGCTTGGCCGCATGTTTGCGCCCCACGACATGCACCATCTCGCGCAGCAGGTAGTTGGGGCCGGTATGGGGTGGCTCGAAGGCGCGTACCGACCCGATCCCGCCAAGGCCCGTGGCGCTGGCCATGGTCGTGCCGGATGCGGCAAAGGCGCGATCACCCTGCCACCACCATGCCAGCTGCAGAATGCCGGCCAGCGTCAGCAGGATCAGCGCCCAGGTGACCTGCCCGGCCAGCAGCGCCCCGCCACCCAGTGACAACGACACAAACAGCGCGGGCGTCAGCGGGCTGCGCCAGCGCGGCACGGTCCTCATCTGCGTGTAGATCATCGAGGTCGTGAATACGGTTCCCAGGGCCAGGATCGCACCCAGCCAGCCCAGCGGCACCCAGTCGGCGGCAAGGAACACGCGCCCGATGGCATAGGCGGCCATCACGGCAAGGGTGGCTACTGCACACAGGGCCTCGCGGCTCAGCCAGCTTGAGCGCCACTGCGTGAAGGCCAGCAACCCGCGTTCCGGGTGGCCCAGGTGGAAGGCCGAGGCGATCAATCCGCCCCCCGCCAGCGCATAGGCGATGGCGAAGAACACGAAGGCCACCAGCCCGGTTGAACCGGGCATGCCGATGCCCAGCCAGAACATCAGGCCAAAGCCAAGGCCCGACAGCGTTGTGAAGGCGATGATGGACGGTGCCGGATGCATCTCAGAGCCTGTCCAATGCCTTGTCGAGCCAGCCCAGGAAACCCTTGGGCTGATCCGTCACCGGCGCCAGAAACGGCGCCAGAACGTCGATATCCCCGGCCTGGTCCAACCGGTCCTTGGGGCGCGGTGGCAGGTATTTGTTGACGGGCGCCGTGCCTTGTTCGGGCATCAGGTCCATGCCGCCGCGCGCCGCAACAAGCTGGCTGACCTCGCTGTCAGGGTCGGACAGATCGCCGAAATGCCGCGCATTGCTGGGACAGGTGCGGACGCAGGCGGGCACGCGGTCCACCTCGGGCAGGTTGTCGTTATAGATGCGGTCCACGCAGAGGGTGCATTTCTTCATGACCTTGGCGGCCATGTCCATTTCGCGCGCGCCATAGGGGCAGGCCCAGGCGCAGAGGCCGCAGCCGATGCAGGCATCCTCGTTCACCAGGACGATCCCGTCCTCGCGCCGCTTGTAGCTGGCCCCGGTGGGGCAGACGGTGACGCAGGGCGCGTTGTCGCAATGCAGGCAGGATTTCGGGAAATGCACCAGTTGCGCGGCGCCCGCTGCTGGCTGCACCTCGTAGCTGTGCACGCGGTTCAGGAAGGTGCCGGACGGGTCGGCCCCGTAAGGGTCCTGATCCGACAGCGGCGCGCCGTAGTTCTGGGTGTTCCATCCCTTGCAGGACACCACGCAGGCATGACAGCCCACGCAGGTATCAAGGTCGATCACCAGCCCCAGCTTGCGTTCGGTCCTGTCGGGAAGCGTGGTCATGCCAGATTCTCCGCAATCGGGGGCGCGGGCAGGCGCGTCACAGGCTCTTCCTTCGACGGATCCCATGTGACGATGAACCAGATGAAACTGCCGACGATCAGCGTCACGAAGACGGCAATCACCAGAAGGGTGCGTTGCGTCGGGGTCATGTCTCTACCTTCCAGGCAAGATTGGCGGGGCCTTGGCCCACGGGTGATGTGATCGGCGGATAGGCGGGCTGGCTGCGGGCCGGTGCGGGGGCTTTTTCGATCTTCACGCGCAGGTCGAACCATGCGGCCTGTCCCGTCACCGGATCGGAATTCGACCAGCGCAGGCCATCGCCGCGTGGCGGTAGCAATTCATGGATCAGGTGGTTCAACAGAAACCCCTTTTCAGCCTCGGGCGCCGTTTCATCCAGCGCCCAGGCGCCCTTGCGCTTGCCGATGGCGTTCCACGTCCAGACGGTATTGGCGTTCAACGCCGCCATATGCGCGACCGGCACCGTGATCACGCCATGGGCGGAAGTCACCTGTGCCCAGTCCCCATCGGCAAAGCCATGCTGGCGCCACAGGTTTGTCGGCACATAGAGCGGGTTCATCCCATGGATCTGGCGCAGCCATGCATTCTGCGTCCCCCAGGAATGATACATCGCCATCGGGCGCTGGGTCAGGGCGTGGATCGGGAATTCTTCAGGGTCGGCATGGCCATCCTCAAGCGCGGCATACCAGATCGGCAGCGGATCCAGCGTGGTCTTGATCCGCGCGCGCAAATGGTCGGGCGGCTGGCGTGTTCCGTGCCCTTCGGCGGCCAGCTGGAAACGCCGCAGGGGTTCGACATAAAGCTGGAACAGATAGGGCTGCGGGCTGTCATAGAAGCCCATCTGAACAGCCCAATCCTGATAGGCGCGGTTCCAGGGTTTGAAATAGGCCGCATCTTCCGGCACATGGGCGACGAAGAAACCGCCATTGGCGATATATTCGTCCAGCTGCGCGGCATTCGGGCCGCCGCGCCCATGGGCCAGACCCTTGTCACCCGTCCGCCATCCGGCCAGGGGGCCGATGCCGGGCTTGCGCTGGTGGTTGACCATGTAATCCGCATAGTCGGCATAGGTCGGGCTTCCGTCCGGTTGCACCATGCCCGGCAGGCCCAGCCGCGCGCCAAGATCCAGCAGCACCGACTGGAACCCGCGCACATCGCGATCCGGTTCGATCACCGGCCAGCGGATCGCATCGGCGGCGGCATCCGCCTCGGCGATGGGGCGATCCAGCAGGCTGATGCAGTCATGCCGCTCAAGATAGGTGGTATCGGGCAGGATCAGGTCGGCATAGGCCACCATTTCGGAACTATAGGCATCCGAATAGATGATGCGCGGGATCACGTAATCGCCGTTTTCATCGGTATCGGTCAGCATCTGCATCACGCCGCCGGTATTCATCGACGAGTTCCACGACATGTTGGCCATGTACATGAACAGCGTGTCGATCCTGTAGGGATCGCCCGCATGGGCGTTGCTGATGACCATATGCATCAGGCCATGTGCCGACATCGGGTTGTCCCAGGTAAACGCCTTGTCGATACGGGCGGGGCTGCCATCGTCGCGCAGGCACAGATCATCGGGCCCTTGCACATAGCCCAGGTGCGGGCCATCCAGAGGCGCGCCCGGGGTGACCTTGCAATGCGGCTTGGGATGCGCGGTGGCCGGCTTGGGATAGGGCGGTTTGAACCGCATGCCGCCGGGTGTTTCCACGGCGCCCAGCAGGATTTGCAGCACATGCAGCGCGCGGGCGGTCTGGAAGCCGTTGGAATGCGCCGAGATCCCGCGCATCGCGTGAAAGGCCACGGGGCGGCCGATCATGGTCTGGTGCGTTTCGCCACGGAAATCGGTCCATTCGCGGTGCAGGATCACCGGATCGTCAAAGGCCGTATGCGCGATCTCGGCGGCCAGCGCGCGGATCTTTGCGGCGGGAATGCCGGTACGACCGGCGACCGTCTCGGGTGCGTATTGCGGATCGAGGTAGCGTTCGGCCAGCAGATGCATCACCGGCCGATGCGTCACGCCCGCGTGACGATGCGAGGCGGCCAGATCAGGGCGCACACCAGGTTGATCGAATGGCGTCAGCTTGCCGGTCACGCGGTCGATTACCAGCGGCTTGCCCGCCTCATCGCGCAGGAACAGGCCATGTTCGGGCGATTTCGGATCGCCATTCACCAACACGGGCGCATTGGTGTAGCGGGACAGGTAATCAAGGTCGATCTTGCCCGCCTGCAAAAGGACATGCACCAACGACAGGATCAGCAGGCCATCAGTGCCGGGCGTGATCCCCAGCCAGTCATCGGCCACCGCGTTATAGCCGGACCGGATCGGGTTGACGCCAATGACGCGCGCACCCCGCGCCTTGATCCGCCCGATGCCCATCTTGATCGGGTTGCTATCGTGATCCTCGGCCACGCCGAACAGGATGAAAAGCCTGGTGTGATCCCAGTCTGGCTGGCCGAATTCCCAGAAGGCGCCGCCCATCGTGTAGATGCCGGCGGCTGCCATGTTGACACTGCAGAACCCGCCATGGGCGGCGAAATTCGGCGTGCCGAATTGCTGCGCCCACCAGCCGGTGAAGCTTTGCGATTGATCGCGGCCGGTGAAGAACGCCAGCTTTTCCGGTGCCGTGTCGCGCAGCGGCTTCAGCCATGAGGTGGCAAGCGTCAGCGCCTCGTCCCAGCTGATTTCTTCGAACTGGCCCGATCCCCGCGGCCCTACCCGTTTCAGCGGCGCGCGCAGGCGCGACGGCGCGTTGACCTGCATGATCCCCGCCGATCCCTTGGCGCACAGAACGCCCTTGTTGACGGGATGGTCGCGATTGCCTTCGATATAGGCGACCTTGCCGCCCTTCATGTGCACATTGATCCCGCAACGGCAGGCGCACATGTAGCAGGTGGTCTTGCGGATCTCGTCCGAGACGGGCGGCGAGGTATCCAGATGCGGTTGGATCATCCCTGCGCCCCTTCCATCAGTGACAGCGCATCGCGCGCGATCTGGCGTTCCTCATCCGCGGGAACCACATGGACGGGGACAGGTCCGAAACAGTCAAGATGCTGGACAATCCGGTCACGCACCACGGCTGCATTCTCGCCAATGCCGCCGGTAAAGGCGATGGCATCCAGCCCGCCCATGGCGATGATGGCCGATCCGGCGTGCCGCGCGGCCCAGTAGCAGTAATGATCCACGGCAAAGCGCGCCTCGGTTGTCCCGCTGGCCAGAAGCTGCGCCATGTCATTGGTCCCTCCGATGGCGCGCAGGCCGCTGTCATGGTTCAGCAGATGGGCAGCGCGTTCAATCCCGTGATCGTCGGCCATCCGCAGAACCGCCATGCCATCGATACTGCCGGCGCGGCTGCCCATCACCAACCCGTCCAGCGGCGAATATCCCATCGAGGTTGCGACCGAGCGACCCTCAAGGATCGCGCAGAGGCTGGCCCCGTTGCCCAGATGCAGGGCCAGCAGGCGGCGTGGCAGATCGGGGCGCAGTGCCTCGACCAGACCGGCATAGCTGAGGCCGTGAAAGCCATAGCGCCGGATGCCCTTGGCGCGTTCGGCCTGCGGGATCGCATAGGTGACGGCAACCTCGGGGTTCGTTGCGTGAAAGGCGGTGTCGAAACTGCCGAATTGCGGCAGGTCCGGTGCCAGGTGGTCAAGCGCATGGATGCCCGACAGGTTGTGGGGATTGTGTAGCGGGGCCAAGGTGTTGCAGGCAGCGATCTGCGCCAGGACATCCGGTGTCAACCGGACGGGAGCGGTCAGATGCGCGCCGCCATGCACGATGCGATGGGCCGCGGCGGTCAGCCGGTCCAGCGTGATGCCCGCCTCTGCCAAGGCGGCCAGGAGATGCGACAGGGCCGCCTCGTGATCGGCGGCATCAACGCCATGCGCCTGGCCTGCGATCTTGATCCGGGCGGCACCGCCGATTTCGGACACGGCGCCCTCGATGACGGATTCAAGTGCGTGATCGAAGACTTCGATCTTGATCGAACTGGAGCCTGCGTTGACCACGAGGATCATGGCCGCGCCCCCGCTGCAATGACGCCCAAAGCGGCCGAGGCGATGCGCGCGGGCGCACCCTGCGCGCGGGAGGTCAGCAGGATCGGCACCTTGGCCCCCAGCACGATCCCCGCAGCGCAGCAGCCCATGCCCAGTGACATCAGTTTGAAAATCGCATTCCCCGTCGTGATGTTCGGGGTCAGGATGATGTCGGCATCGCCCGCCACCGGCGAGATGTAGTTCTTGGCCGCCGCCGCCTCGGCCGAGAAGATCAGATCGAGCGCCATGGGCCCGGCGACATCGGCTTGCGGCAGGGCGGTCTTTGCCCAGGCGGCGATCACGGCCGCGTCCATGGAATTCTGCAGCGACGGCAGCGGGTCCTCGTTGGCGGACAGGATCCCGGCCTTGGGGCGTTCGATCCCAAGTTTCCGGGCCAGATCCACCGCATGGATCAGGCAGGCCTGCCGCGTCGGAATATCAGGGTCCACGTTCAGCGCGCCATCGGTCAGCAAAAGCGGGCGGTCCGAATGCGGTGCGGTGATGTGAAACACATGCCCGCAGCGCGTGGCGGCATCGCGCAGCCCCGCGGACCGGGGCAGCAGGCTTTTCAGGAACACCGAGGTATGCACCTGCCCCTTCATGATCGCGTCGACCTCGCCCTGGCGGGCCAGTTCCGCCGCGCGACGGCCTGCTTCGGGCCCCGGCGCATGGATCAGGCGCAGGGGGGCGATATCCCAGCCGATCTGTTCGGCCACTTGCCGGATCTTCGCCGCGTCGCCGATCAGCACGGGATGTGCAAGGCCCGCCTCGGCTGCTTCGCGGATCCCTTCAAGGGCATTCACGCTGCCCGCATTGACCAGCGCCACGCGCGGCACCGGCAGCCCGCGCGCCTGATCCAGCAGGCGGCGCGGGGCATCCGCCGTGATCGCGGAGAGGAAGGGAAAGGGTTCTCTCATGACAGGCTCAATCGAGCACGGGTTGGCGCCATAGGCAAGCATTCAGAACATGCGTTCCGCCCGTGCGGGGATGCAGGCGCAAGCCCTCCGCCGGGGATGCCTCCGGCGGGGATATTTGCGGCAAGAAGAAACGCGGGCACGCCGGACGCCGGCAAAGGGGATCAGGCAGGCATCTGCGGGCGCATGTCGGCGGCTGAGATGCCGGCGACCGACACAGGTTTCTTCATCGCGTCACGGCGGAAGGGTTCGCCCAGCTCCTGGTTGATCAGCGCCTCGATCAGCGTGGTCTTGCCATGCTGCATCTGATCCTCGATCGCACGCGCCAGGGCGTCGCGCAGCGCGTCCATGGTTTTTGCCTGAACGCCCTGCAAACCGCAGGCGCGCGCGATACCGGCATAGCTGACCTGCTCATCCAGCTCGGTGCCGACGAAGTTATCGTCATACCACAGGGTCGAGTTGCGCTTTTCCGCGCCCCATTGGTAGTTGCGGAACACGACCATGGTGATGGCGGGCCATTCCGGACGGCCGATCGCGGTCAGTTCGGTGACGGCGATGCCGAAGGCGCCATCGCCAGCGAAACCCACCACGGGCGTGTCTGGGCAGCCGATCTTGGCGCCGATGATCGAGGGCAGGCCGTAGCCGCAGGGGCCGAACAGACCGGGCGCGAGGTATTTGCGCCCTTCCTCGAATGCGGGATAGGCGTTGCCGATCGCGCAGTTGTTGCCGATGTCGCTGCTGATGATCGCCTCGCGGGGCAGCGCCGACTGGATCGCGCGCCAGGCCATGCGCGGGCTCATCCAGTCCGGCTTGTCGGCGCGGGCGCGCTGGTTCCAGGTGGTGCCGGGATCGTCATCTTCGTGATCCATCGAGGACAGTTGCTGCGCCCATTGCGATTTGGTCTGCGCGATCAGCGCCTTGCGGTCGGCGCGACCCTCATCGCCCGCTGTGTGGCTGAGTTTTTCGAGGATCGAGGCCGCGACCTTTTTCGCGTCACCGACAATGCCGACGCTGACCTTCTTGGTCAGGCCGATCCGGTCCGGGTTGATATCGACCTGGATGATTTTCGCGTCCTTCGGCCAGTAGTCGATCCCATAGCCCGGCAGCGTCGAGAAGGGGTTGAGGCGCGTGCCCAGGCACAGCACCACATCCGCCTTGGCGATCAGTTCCATGCCCGCCTTGGACCCGTTGTAGCCCAGCGGGCCGGCGAACAGCGGGTGCGAGCCGGGGAAGGCATCATTATGCTGATAACCCACGCAGACCGGCGCATCGAGGCGTTCGGCCAGCGCCATGGAGGCGGGGATCGCCCCCGCCAGCACCACGCCTGCCCCGTTCAGGATCACCGGGAAGCGGGCGCTGGACAGCAGGTCGGCGGCGCGCTGCACTGCCTGGTCACCGCCGCCGGGGCGTTCGAAGGTGACCATCTCGGGCAGGTCGATGTCGATCACCTGCGTCCAGTAATCGCGGGGCATGTTGATCTGGGCCGGCGCCGACATGCGGCGCGCGTTCAGGATCACGCGGTTCAGCACCTCGGCCACGCGGGATGGATCGCGCACCTCTTCCTGATAGGCGACCATGTCCTTGAACAGCGCCATCTGTTCGACTTCCTGGAAGCCGCCCATGCCGATCGTCTTGTTGGCGGCCTGCGGCGTGACCAGCAACAGCGGCGTGTGGTTCCAGTAGGCGGTTTTCACGGCAGTCACGAAATTGGTGATGCCAGGGCCGTTCTGGGCAATCATCATCGACATCTTGCCCGTGGCACGGGTGTAGCCATCGGCCATCATCCCGCCAGACCCCTCATGCGCGCAGTCCCAGAAAGTGATCCCCGCGCGCGGGAACAGGTCCGAAATCGGCATGAAGGCAGAACCGATGATGCCGAAGGCATGTTCGATCCCGTGCATCTGCAGGGTTTTCACGAAAGCTTCTTCGGTTGTCATCTTCATGTGGGCAGCTCCGGTCATGGGAAAGGGGCCACAGCGGGCCTTTGGATCAGATTAGGCGGCAGACCATGGGGGCAATAGGGCCAGTTGAGGCTGGCAGTTAGGTCCAGGATCAGTGTCGCGTAGCATTTTGCAGGGCCTTTGCGACAAGGCGCACACCCTCACCTATCCGCGCGGCCGGAATCGATGAATAGGCCAGGCGATAGAATGGCGCGGCCGGGACCGGATCAGCGAAGAATGGCGCGCCGGGTTCGATCAGAACCCCCGCGCCGCGCAGGTCCAGGGCCACCTGCCCCGTATCGACCCCATCAGGTGCACGCATCCAGATGCTGGAGCCGCCAAAGGTGCCGCGCCCGGCGATGGTCAGGCCCTGGCTCTGGATGGCGTCCTCCAGAACGCGGCGGCGCTCGGCCAGGGTCCGGGCCATGCGGCGGATCTGTGCATCGTAGTGACCCAGTGACAGGAAATAGGCGGCGGTGCGTTGGATATGGCCGGGCGGATGACGCAGCACGCTGGCGCGCAGGGCGCGCGCCTCGCGGATGAAGGCCTCGGACCCGACCAGGTAGCCCAGCCGCAGCCCCGGAAAAAGCGACTTGGAGAAGCTGCCCACATAGATCACGCGCCCCTCGCCATCGAGGGATTTCAGGGCGGGCGACGGGGGCGAGAGATATGACATCTCGAATTCGTAATCATCCTCGACGATGATCGCATCCAGATCGCGGGCGCGGTCCAGCAGTGCGGTGCGGCGGGCCATCGGCATGGTCGCGGACGTGGGGCATTGATGGCTTGGCGTGGTGAAGATGACATCGGTGCCATCCGGGATCGCATCGGGCGGCAATCCGTCGGCATCGACCGCCACCGGCGCCAGGCGACAGCGCGATTGCGTCAGGATATCGCGCAGCGCGTGATAGCACGGGTCCTCGATCGCGGCGAGGCGTCGTTGGGTCAGCAACACCTGCGCTGTCAGCCACAGCGCATTCTGCGCGCCAAGCGTCACCAGAATTTCGGATGGGCGCGCCACGATCCCGCGCCGGGGCAGGGTGTGGCGGGCGATGAATTCGACAAGTTTCGGATCGTCCTGATCATAGTAATCCGTGGTCAGCGCGGTGAAGTCCCGCGCGCCCAGTGCCTGCAAGGCGCAAAGCCGCCAGTTGGCATGATCGAACAGCGTCGGATCCGCCTGGCCGTAGATGAAAGGATAACGAAAACTCGCCCAGTCCTGTGGCTTTACCGGGGTAGAGCCGCCGGTGAATCGCTGCCCTATGGCGCGGGTCCAGTCCACGGTGTCGCCGCGACTGGGAACAGCCGCGGATGGTGGTGGTTCCGGCGCGTTCTCGGATACGAAATACCCGGATCGGCCCTTTGCCGCCAGATAGTCATTGGCCAGCAATTCGGTATAGGCCAGCGTGACGGTGATACGGCTGATGCCCAGATGTGATGCCAGTTTCCGGGTGGAGGGCAGTTTCTCTCCGCGGCGGAACCGTCCTGAAAGAATGCCGCCCGCGATCATCTGCTGGATACGCGCTTGCAGCGTGCCCAGAGACGCCGGATCAAGGAAAAAGGTTTCGACGGGTATGGCCATGCGAACAGTCTATGCTGGACTTACCCGGTGCGTAAACTGGTCTTAAGCGTCAAAGGCTTGTCCCAAGCGGGGCAACAGGCGATGCTGGCCTGGCGCATCGGACAGGAAAGGGAACGCCAGATGATTGCAGTGATATTCGAGGTCACCCCGAAAGAGGGCATGAAACAGCCCTATCTGGACATGGCCGCGAAGATGCGCCCGCTGGTCGAGGAGATGGAGGGCTTCATCAGCGTCGAGCGCTTCCAGAGCCTGACCAACCCCGACAAGTTGTTGTCGATCTCGTTCTTCGAGGATGAGGCGGCGCTGGATCGCTGGCGACAGCTGCCCGAACATCGCGGCGCTCAGAAGGCCGGTCGCGGCCAGATGTTTGCCGATTACAGGCTGAAGGTGCTGCACGTATTGCGCGACTACGGCAAGATGGATCGGGACCAGGCGCCCGACGACAGCAAGGCGATCCACGGGTAGTCGCCATGAAAAAAAGGGGCGCGGAAGACGTCCCGCGCCCCTTTTGAATTTGCCGATGCCGGCGTCAGCCGAAGACGCGGGTCAGGGCGGCATCGACACCTTCGATGATCTGGTCGATGTCGTCCTTGGTCGCGATCAGCGCCGGGCTGAAGCACAGCGTGTTGTTCAGGCCGGGCAGCGAGCGATTGGTGGCCCCGATGATGATGCCCTGCGCCATGCAGTCGGCGGTGACCATCTGGACCTTCTTTTCGGCCATCGGCTCGCGCGTTGCGCGATCCGCCACCAGTTCCGCGCCCAGGAACAGCCCTTTGCCGCGCACATCGCCGATCACGGCATGCTTGTCTTTCAGTTCGGCCAGACGGTCCAGCATGTAATGGCCCATCCTGGTGGTATTCTCCAGCAGACCTTCCTCTTCGATGATCGCCATATTCTCAAGCGCCGCCGCGGGGCCCGCCGTGCATCCGCCGAAGGTCGAGATATCGCGGAAATAGTTCAGCGGATCGGTCGCATCGTCCTTGAACATGTCGAAGACAGCCTCGGTCGTCACAAGGCATGCGATGGCGGCGTAGCCGGATGCCACACCTTTGGCCATGGTCACCATGTCCGGCTGGATCCCGTAATGCTGATAGCCGAACCAGGTGCCGGTGCGACCCACGCCGCAGACGACCTCGTCGATATGCAGCAAGACATCATACTTGCGGCAGATCTCCTGCACGCGCTGCCAATAGCCTTCGGGCGGGGTGATGACCCCGCCACCGGCTGTGACCGGCTCAAGACAGATCCCCCCGACGGTATCGGGGCCTTCGGCCAGAATGACCGCTTCGATCTGGTTGGCCGCCCATTCACCGTAATTCTCGACCGGCGCGCCCTGATCGGCGGCACGGTATTCAAGGCAATGCGGCACGCGGATGAAACCGGGGGCAAAGGGGCCGTATTGCGCGTTCCGTTCGTCCTGACCGCCTGCGGACAGGCAGCCGATGGTCGTGCCGTGATAATCGCGGTCCCGATACAGGATCTTGTGCTTCTTGCCGCCATAACGCTTGTGCGCGATCTGGCGGATCATCTTGAAGGCTTTCTCGTTCGCCTCGGACCCCGAGTTGCAGTAGTAGACGCGGCTCATGCCCGGCATCTTCTCGATCAGCCGTTCCGAAAACATCGCGCCGGGGATCGACCCGGCAGAGCCGGCAAAGTAGTTCAGCTTGATCAGCTGGTCGCGCACGGCATTCGCGATCCGCTCGCGGCCATAGCCGACGTTGACGGTCCAGACCCCGCCGGACACGGCATCCAGATGCTCTTTGCCCTTCTGGTCCCAGACGCGCATTCCCTTGCCTTCGACGATGATCCGGGGATCTGTCGTCTCATAGGGTTTGTGCTGGCTCAGGTGGTGCCAGACATGGGCGCGATCGGCGTCCACAACAGCCTGAATGTCATTGTCGAACTTGCCGTCCATCATCTTGCCGCTCCATCTGTCTGCATGAATAATCTGCCCGCGGAAAAGCGGGCTATCAGGCGCAGTATCACACGCAAAGGGTGCTAAAGAAATAGGGCCAAATCAGAAGCTTCAGTAAGGCCAGATCTTGGGAAATTCCGTGCCTGTTTTTCGACCGCTTGCACCAAGGGGCTGAAGATAAACTGAAAACTTCGTTCTGATTGACTTAAAAAGGCCGCCGGAACAGGCGGTCAGGATTTGAACACCCAGAAAATCATTGATCGGAATCGGCTTTTCCAGTCCGATATCCCTGGCAGTCGGGTGCCGCTTTGTTGAGCATGACGCACCCTTTGCCGGAATCGACAGACCACCGCAAACAGGTGGCGTAACCAACGGGAGATATTGATGACACCGAAAGCAGGACTGCTGGGGGCCGTTGCCGGCCTGGCCATGAGCACCATGGCGACCGTTGCCATGGCCGAGGAAATCACCGTGGCATATTTCACTGAATGGCCGATGCCTTTCCAGTACGCCAAGGAAATGGGAACCTACGACGAGGTCATGGGCGTCAAGGTCAACTGGCGCGCGTTTGATACCGGCACCGCGATGAGCGCGGCGATGGCATCTGGCGATGTGCAGCTGTCGGTCAGCCAGGGCGTCCCGCCCTTCGTGGTGGCAACCAGCGCGGGACAGGACCTGAAGATCGTGGATGTCGCGGTTTCCTATGCCGACAATGACAACTGCGTCGTTGCCAGCGCGCTGGAGATCGACAAGACCAGCGCCGCCGATCTGGCCGGAAAGAAGGTTGCCGTGCCGCTGGGAACTGCCGCACATTATGGCTTTCTCAAGCAGATGTCCCATTTCGGGGTCGATCTGGCCAGCCTCGAGATCGTGAACATGGCGCCCCCTGAAGGTGCCGCCGCCATCGCGCAGGGCGCTGTCGACATGTTCTGCGGCTGGGGCGGATCGCTGCGCCGCGCCAAGGAGCATGGCAACGTCCTGCTGACCGGGGCCGAGAAAGAGGCGCTGGGCATCCTGGTCTTCGACGTGACCAGCGCGCCCGCATCCTTCGTGGCCGAAAACCCGGATCTGGTGGCCAAGTTCCTCAAGGTCACGGCCGACGCCAATGCCATGTGGGCGGACTCCGCGAACCGCGACAAGATGTTGCCGGTCATCGCCAAGGACGCCGGCATGGACCTGGATGCGACCGCAGCCACAATCGACACCTTCGTCTTCCCCACCGTGGCCGAGCAGCTTGATGCCAAATGGCTGGGCGGCGGCGCGCAGGAGTTCATGCAAGGCGTGGCACAGGTCTTTGTCGAGGCCGGCAGCATCCCCGCCGCCCTGGACAGCTACGCCGACCGCGTGGTTACCGGCCCCCTGGCCGCAGCACAGGGCATGTGACACCAAAGCGGGGCAAGGCGGCCTGTTGCGGCTGTCTTGCCCCGTTCGTGCCCATCGCGGGGCATGGTTTGCTTGGCCTCGGTCGGATGCCTCCGGCGGGGATATTTTTAGCAAGAAGAAACCGGTTGCCTGACGTTCCTTTCCGGGGCGCAACGCGGAACCGGACCTGAACTCAGGAAGGGGCAGCACGTGTCGACGCTTTCCATCGACAATATCTCGATGCGGTTCGATCTGCCGAATGGCGGTCATGTACAGGCACTGCGCGATGTCAGCCTGACGCTGAACACGGGCGAGTTGCTGAGTGTTCTGGGACCGTCGGGTTGCGGCAAGACCACGCTGCTGAACATCGTGGCGGGCTTTCTGGCGCCGACCGAGGGGCAGATCACGCTGAACGGCGCAAGGGTGAAGGGGCCCGCGGCTGAGCGCGGCATGGTCTTTCAGCAGGGCGCCCTGTTCGAATGGATGAGCGTCCGCGATAACGTCAGTTTCGGGCCGCGCATGGCAGGCCAGCGCGAGGCGCAGTGGAAAGGAAACGTCGATCACCTGCTTGAGGTGGTCGGCCTGCGCGATTTCAAGGAAAAATCGGTCTATGAACTGTCGGGCGGGATGCAGCAGCGCGTGGCACTTGCCCGCTGTCTGGCCAACGATCCTGACGTGATCCTGATGGACGAGCCGCTTGGCGCGCTGGATGCGCTGACGCGCGAAAAGATGCAGGGGCTTGTGCTGAAGCTGTGGAAGGAAACCGGCAAGACCATCATCCTGATCACCCATTCGGTCGAGGAGGCATTGCTGCTGGGCGAACGTCTTCTGGTGATGGCACCAAGACCGGGGCGCATCCATCGCGAATACCGGCTGCCCTTCGCCGAGATGGGCGTGGGTCAGGACCTGCGCACCGTGAAGAAACACCCTGATTTCGCGACCAAACGCGAGGAGATCCTGAGCATGATCTGGGACATGGAAGAAGAGATCATGGGCCGCAGCGTGGAGGCAGGCGCATGATCCCGCTGTTCATCTATCTTGCGATCTTCACCGGCAGCTTCATCCTGATCCGTGTGGGATTGCGCCGTCTGCGCGAACGGCATGACTTTACCTCGCTCAAGACCGTGACCTTTGGTGACGAAAGCGCAGTGCGGGCGGATCGCGCGGCCAGCATCATCTCGATCCTTGCGATCTTCCTGTTGTGGGGGGCCTTTACCGGCAGCAAATGGGTTCCTGTCCATGCGCCCGGCCCGTTCACCGGCGAGGCGCAATTCACCTACACGGTCGAAGGGCCCGACGGCGCGCGCGATGATGCAACGGTCTTTGCCCGTGTGAACCCGGTAGGCGAAAGCGCACCCGCCCCTGATGCAGAACCGGGTGCGGGCTTTGCCCGCAACGACGTGGTGGCCGTCAGCGCATGGCGGTCCGTGCTTGTGACCTGGGATGACAATGACGACATCTCGCGCGCCGATGGCGCGAGGATCGTTGCGATCGAAGGCGCGCCCGTCGAGGCCGGCAGCACGGTGGAAACCCAGGCCGGCCGCGTCACGGTCACGTCACGCGGCACATTGAACTATTCCCCGCCGCGCGGCTTGCAGATGGAGCCGATCTGGCTGCCCCCGCCCGAGGCAGTGGTGGCCCGCGTGGTTGAAATCGCCGCAACAGGTTACCAGAATTTCACCCTTTGGGAGCATCTGGGCTGGTCGCTTTTCCGTGTGATCGCGGGCTTCGTGCTTGGGGCGCTGGTGGGTATCCCGCTGGGCTATGCCATGGGCCTGTCGGACTGGTTCCGTGGCTGGTTCGACCCGATCGTGGAATTCATGCGCCCGGTGCCGCCGCTGGCCCTGATCCCGTTGGTGATCATCTGGGCAGGAATCGGCGAGGCTGGAAAGATCATCCTGCTGTTTCTGGCCGCACTCTGGATCATGACCATCGCGGCGCGGGCGGGGGTTTCCGGTGTGGCCATTTCCAAGGTCCATGCCGCCTATTCGCTGGGGGCCAGCAAGTGGCAGATCCTGCGCCATGTTATCATGCCGAATTCGCTGCCAGAGATCTTCACCGGCGCACGGGTCGCGATGGGGGTTTGCTGGGGCACGGTTGTGGCCGCGGAACTGGTGGCCGCCGAAAAGGGCGCGGGCATGATGATCATGGTGGCAAGCCGCTTCCAGCTGACCGATGTGGTGATCATGGGGATCATCCTGATCGGGGTGATCGGCTATGGTATCGACATCCTGATGCGGATGGCGGAAAAGTGGCTGGTGCCCTGGAAAGGGCGCGTTTGAACCAGTGCCCTGGAAAGGGCGCGTCTGACAACGCAGCCTTGAAGAAAGACCCGAAATGACCCCGCAGGATCGCGCCCTTCTGGCGTCCATGTTCGAGGCTGCCGTGGCGGCGGCGGATCCCCGGAAAGCCCTTGCCGCGCATCTGCCTGCCCGCCCAAGGGGCCGCACCGTCGTGATTGGCGCCGGAAAGGGTGCAGCACAGCTTGCCGCAGCTTTCGAGGACCTGTGGGATGCACCGCTGGAGGGTGTCGTGGTCACCCGCTACGGCTATGCCTGCCCCACGCGCCACATCAGGGTTCTGGAAGCGGCGCATCCCGTGCCTGACAAGGCCGGCCTTCAGGCCTCGGATGCCCTGTTCGCGGCGGTTGCTGGGCTGGGGCCGGATGATCTGGTGGTGGCGCTGGTGTGTGGTGGCGGATCTGCCCTTCTGGCCGCCCCTGCCGCAGGGCTGGACCTGTCCGATGAGGTTGCGCTGAACGAGACTTTGCTGGCCTCTGGCGCGCCGATCGGGGCGATGAACGCCATCCGCAAGCAGTTCAGCCGGATCAAGGGGGGGCGGCTTGCGCTGGCCGCGCATCCCGCACGGGTCGTCAGCCTGATCGTATCGGATGTACCGGGAGATGATCCGGCGCAAGTTGCGTCAGGTCCGACCGTGGCCGACAGGGTCGGGCGAGCCGAGGCGCGCGCGGCGCTGCGGGATCATGGCATCATATTGCCCACGCGGCTTGCGCGTTTTCTGACGGACGCGCCCGAGGATGCCCCCTTGCCGGGCGATCCCCGGCTTGCCGGCAATGAGGTTCATGTGATTGCATCCGCCGCACGCTCGCTGGATGCCGCAGCCGAGGTTGCCAGGGCGGCCGGTGTCGATGCGGTCATCCTGTCCGACGCGATCGAGGGCGAAGCCCGCGAGGTGGCGCGCATGCACGGCGCCATGGCGCGCGAGGTGACGCGCCGGGGCCGCCCCTTCGCGCCCCCCGTCGTCATGCTGTCGGGTGGAGAGACCACGGTCACGATCCGCGACAAGGCCGGGCGCGGCGGCCGGAATACCGAGTTCCTGCTGTCATTCGCCCTGTCGGTCGAGGGCTGCGCCGGTATCGCCGCGCTTGCCGCAGATACGGACGGCATCGATGGGTCCGAGGACAACGCGGGCGCCTTCGCGGATGGCGAAACTGCCGCGCGGATGCGCGGTGCCGGGTATGATCCCGCGATGACGCTTGCGGCACATGACGCATGGGCCGCCTTCGATGCGGTGGGTCAGTTGTTCGTGACGGGGCCAACAGGCACCAATGTCAACGACCTGCGCGCCATCCTGATCCGGGGCTGATCGCGCTTTGCCATAAAAGCCGGGGCACCGCAGTGTTTCAGGCAAAACCCGGAACAGGCTATTCGGTGTTCAGAAGAACCGCCTCGACCCGGCGGTTGGCCTCGCGGCCTGCGGCTGTGGTATTCGGGGCGATCGGAGAGAGATAGCCCATCCCCTCGGCTTCCATTTGGTTGGCCGGAATACCGTATTCCGTGACAAGGCGGTCGCGGACTGCGGCGGCCCGTTGTCGCGACAGCGCGATGTTGCCAGCCAGTGCCCCGACCGCATCAGTATGGCCCACCAGTGCAACGCGGCGTGTCGGGTCTGCGCGCAGGAAATCTGCCAGGCTTTCAAGTGAAGGCGTGCTGCCCGATGCCAGGCGGGATGACCCAGTGGGGAAGCTGAGATCGGACAGAATGACATGGCCCATCCGGTTCAGACTGTCGGCCAGCGACAAGGACGCTTGCGACGGGGTAGGGTTGCCGGTCTGCGCCGTTCCCGGTTCTGCGGGGCTTTCCGTGCCGGTGGGCGTCCGGGCTTGCGCGGGTACACCCGGCCGCGAGACGCGCAGGGCTTCGGCCGCGACCGTGGCGGTCACGCGGATCATCTGCAAGAAGCCGGCATTCGATGATGCGCTGACAAGCAATCCCAGGTGATCCTGTTCGCCGCGCGCGGCAGAGAGGAAGCGGAAATCGGTCAGATCGACATACATGTCCGGCGCCGAGATGACTTCGGTCGCAAAGCGGAAGTCGAACCCCCCGCATGAGGCTGCATGACATTCGAAAATCGTGTCATATCCTGCCGCGATGATCTGCTCGCGGAGTGGGGCGAAGATCTGCAGCGTCGTCAGCGCCTGTCCCGGTATCCGAAAGACCTGCCGTTCGACCTGCCCTTCCAGGTCAAGGACGGGTAGTTGCCCGTCAGCGTAGGGGCCGATGGCAAGCGCATGGCTGTCTGGCGCGGTCACCACGCGGGTCGTCAACTGGCTGCTGAAGGGCAATGTCAGCTCCAGCGCCGCGGACGGGCTTGCAAGGGCAAGCCCGATGATCAGCGCCATCGCCCGGCCGCGCATGTGGGAGATGGGGGATATCCTCATCCCGTCAGATCACCTGGCTTGTGCATGATACTCGTCATTGGGGCGCATGTCCGTGGCCGAAGCGACCCGGTTGGTCATGTTGTAGAAGGCCGCGACATTGGCAATGTCCCAGATATCGCGGTCCATGAAACCCACATCGCGCAGCGCCTGGCGGTGATGTTCCTCGATCGTGGCCGAAGCCGTCGTGACCAGCGCCGCGAAATCCAGCATCGCGCGTTGCCGCGCATCCAGCGGCGCCACGCGGTAATTCATCACCAGCATTTCGCCCAGTTTGGGGTCGCCGGACAGCTGCCGCACGGCGGCGCCATGGGCGGTCAGGCAATAGAAGCAGCGATTGATTGACGATACGGTAACAGCGATCATCTCGCGCTCAAGCTTGCTCAGGCCGCTGTCCGCCAGCATCAGGTCATTATAGAGCGCGGAAAAGGTGTTCAGCTTTTCGATGTCAAACGCATGGGCGCGCAGCACGTTCGGCACCATGCCCAGCTTGTCCTGACAGATGTCGAAATATTTCTGCGTGGCGGGCGGCAGCGGATCGACTTGCGGCAGGTCGAGGGCGGTGGGCTGGATTGTGGTGCGCATGGTTGGCTCATTTCATGTCGTCTGGATGTTTGCGGTAGTGATACTGTCCCACAAGCGCCATCCCGAGGGAAGCATAGAGCGCATTCGCCGCGCCGTTCGCCTGTGTGCAGACCACCGAGATATGCGATGCCCCGTTGTCGCGCGCCCAGAAGGCGGCAAGCCGCATGAACCAGCCCGCCATGCCCTGTTTGCGCTGATGCGGCAGCACTTCGATCGCGTGGACCATGGCAACCCCGTCATGGATCGCAACGAAAGCGGTGCCGCCGGGATGATCGTTGAGCCGCCCGAGGATCGAGGTTTTGGGCCCCTTGGCCCTGTTCATGACCGCAAGCCGTCCGGGCCCGATCCCGCCCTTGGCCCAGATGTCGATCTGTATGGCCAGCGGCTCCCATACGCAAAAGGCTGTCACCGGCGGCGGGCGGCGCGTCGCCAGTGTATCGACCGGGGCAACATAGAGATTGACCGGATCGACAATGGCATAGCCACGACTGGCAAGCAGTGTATCAAGGGACGCATCGCCGCTCCTGATCTGAAACAGGCGCGGCTGCCCCATGGCCTGCATCGCGGCTTCGGCGGTGTCGATGTCCTGTGGTGTGACAGGGCCAAGTGCCGTGGCCGCCGATACGCGCTGCCCGCCGCCATCGCCGCGGCGCAACATGAAAGGTCCGGACCGCTGAACCGCGGCGGCGGGCCAGGTGCCGTCGATCACGTCATAAAGTTGCGCCACATCCGGCGTCATGCGGGAAACAGGGCCGACAGTTCCGCCATCGCGGCATCGACCCGCGCGCCGTCCTGCCCCCGGATCACGATATTGGCGCCATACACGCCATTCAGTTGGAACGGGTAGGACCCCATCGACAGATCCGGATAGCGTTGCGCCAGATCGGCGAGGGGGCCTGCGATATCGCCTTCGCCCCGCTGGATACGCAGGGTCTGCGACAGCAGCGGCTTGCCGCCGGTCAGGGTCGGCAGGACCGAGGCGACCATCGCCTGAAAGACAGATGGCACGCCCGCCATGACATGTACGTTCCCGACCGTGAAACCTGGCGCAGTCGAAACCGGATTCTCGATCAGGGTGGCCCCGTCGGGGATGCGGGCCATCCGCAACCGCGCGGCGTTCAGCTCGCTTCCCGTACGGGCGTAATGCGCCGCCAGCAATGCGCGCGCGTCGTCGCGCACATCGATATGCCGATCGAAGGCCTGGGCGATGCAATCTGCTGTGATGTCATCATGGGTCGGCCCGATCCCGCCCGAGGTGAAGACATGGGTATGGGCCGCGGACAGGGCCTTGACGGCTGCAATGATCGCGGCGGCGTCATCGCTGACCACGCGCACTTCGCGCAGGTCGATGCCGACCTTGGTCAGCTCGCCCGCCAGGTAATGCATGTTGCTGTCGCGGGTGCGCCCCGACAGGATCTCGTCCCCGATCACGATCATGGCGGCGGTTGGATTGGTCATGGCGCTGTCCTTGAAACATTCGATGCCCCGGTATAGGCCCAAGCCCATGCGCTTTCCAACCCCTCTGCTGCCCGCCCGGCTGATCCGCCGCTACAAGCGGTTCCTGGCCGATGTCGTGCCGGAAACCGGCCCCGATGCGGGGCAGCAGGTGGTGGCGCATTGCCCCAATCCCGGCTCGATGCTGGGGCTGGCCGCGCCCGGCACAAGAATCTGGCTGGAACACAACGACGATCCGAAGAAAAAGCTGCGCTATGGCTGGCGTCTGGTGGATCATTGCAACGGTCATTTTACGGGGATCGATACGGCCTGGCCCAACCGGATGCTGCGCGCGGCGCTGATCGCGCGCCAGGTGCCCGCGCTTGCCGCCTATGCCGAGGTGCGGCCAGAACAGCGTTATGGTGTATCCAGCCGCGTCGATTTCCTGTTGCGCGCGCCGAATCTGCCCGATGCCTATGTCGAGGTGAAAAGCGTAACCCTCAGCCGTCAGGACGGGCTGGCGGAATTTCCCGACAGCGTGACCGCGCGCGGCGCGAAACATCTGGGCGAGCTTGCCGAAGTGGCGCGGCAAGGGCACCGGGCGGTGCTGTTCTATCTTGTCCAGCGCAGCGATTGCACCCGTTTCGCGCTGGCGCGCGACATCGACCCGGCCTATGCCGCCGCCGCATCAGCCGCGCGCGCGGCCGGTGTCGAGGTGATCTGCCAAGCCTGCGACCTCAGCCCCGAGGGGATCGGATTGTCGCATCCGGTGACTGCTGTTCTTGGCGACACTGGCAACTTGGGATAAATCGGCCTAAATAAAGGCAAAACGGATTTTCAGGACGGAGCCCCGGTTTGAACGATCAGCATCGCGGCCGCCTCACAAGGGATGGCATCCGAATTCACGAAGCCGGTGACTTTGCCGGAATGCACCGCGCCGGACAGGTGGCGGCAACCATTCTGGACGAGATTGCAGAGCATGTGCAGCCCGGCATCACCACGGCGGAACTGGACCGGATCATCGAGGACAAGGTCGAGGCCGCCGGCGCGAAATCCGCCACGATCGGCTACAAGGGCTACCAGCATGCCAGCTGCATCAGCCTGAACCATGTTGTCTGCCATGGTATTCCCGGTGACAAGAAACTGAAGGATGGCGATATCCTGAACATCGACGTGACGGTGATCGTGGACGGCTGGTTCGGCGATACCAGCCGCATGTATGCGGCCGGTAGCCTGCCCCGGAAGGCCGAGCGCCTGATCCAGGTGACGCATGATGCCCTGATGCTGGGGATCGAGGCGGTCAAGCCGGGCAATACATTTGGCGACATCGGCCATGCGATCCAGTCCTTCGTCGAGGGGCATCGCATGAGCGTGGTGCGGGACTTCTGCGGGCATGGCCTGGGGCGTGTGTTTCATGCGCCGCCCAATGTGCTGCACTATGGCCGCCCGGGCACCGGACCTGTTCTTGAGGAAGGGATGTTCTTCACCATCGAGCCGATGGTCAACCTGGGCCGTCCTGAAACCAAGGTGCTGGCCGATGACTGGACCGCGGTGACCCGCGACAAGTCACTGAGCGCCCAGTTCGAACATTCCGTCGGTGTCACCGCCACGGGATGCGAGATATTCACCCTTTCCCCTGCGGGACTGTTCCATCCCACCTACGGCTGACGCGATCGCCTGCGCGGTCGGAATGCGCTCCGCGCGGGGATATTTCAGGCAAGAAGAAACGGGCGTAATCGCAGCCCACAGCCCACAGCCCTCAGGCCGCAGGCAAGCGTATGCGCGCATGACCGAGGCGCGGATGCAGCCGCCCTGCAAGGGCCCAGGCAAGCCAGAGCCCTGCGCCGCAGGCCATGAAGACGCCGGGCAAGGGGGCAACCAGCAAGACAAGCCAGGCCACGCCGGGTGTCAGGATACCCGATACATCCCGGAAGCTTGAGTAAACGGCCGACATCTCGGTGCGTTCCGAAGGTTTGACCGCCATCAGGAAAGGCAGCCCGCCACAGACATCCAGCAGGATCAGGCAAAAGGATGCGAGCATCAGCAGGGCCACCGCCCCCCATGGCAGCCACTGGCCAATCCCGGCCATGATGAACAGCACGCCTGATGCGAAAAAGCCGAAGCGCACTGCCGTGCGGATCGAACTGGCCTGAACGAAGCGCAGCATCAACGGCGTCAGGAACAGTGTTCCATTGGTGATCGACAGAACGATACCGCCTGTGGCATCGCCCAGCCCGGACTGCACGGCGAAGATCGGCAGGTACACAACATAGACCCACCAGCCGCAGGACCTGATTACCGCGAAAAGCCAGCCCGCGATCAGGCGTGGCTGTGCGAAGAAGCGCGTCAGGAAGGCCAGAGGGTTGGGCGCGGGCGCGCGCGCCCGGCTGATCAGCTTGCCATTGCCCAGCCGCATCGACCAGAAGACCGACAGCATACACAGTGCCGAGATCCCGGCGACCACGAATGGCGCGGGCCGCCAGAGCGCCATGAGGGTTACCCCAAGCACCGGCCCGACGGTCCATCCCAGCGCGGAATAGAACATCCGCATCGATTCAGCGCGCCCCAGGTCGACCCTTGCGATATAGTCCAGCACATAGGCATTGAAGCAGACAAAGGTGATCACCGTCGCCAGCGTATTGCACAGCAGGGCGAACATGATCATGTCGGTACCACCCAGAACCGCCACGGTGGAGCCCATCACATAAAGCAATGCGCCGGTCGTATACATCCAGCGGCGTGGCAGGAACCGGTTCAGCCAGGGCACCATCAACCCCCCCAGCAAGGACGTGATCCCGATCATGAAATAGACCTGCGACACGGTCTGCGCGTCCTCGAGGGCGCGATACATCTCAAGCGGAAAGACAGAGATCAGGATACCGCGGGTGATCGCCTCGAAACCCTGGAGGGTCGCGAAACCGCGAACGCCGGGCGCAGGGGCAAAGCGGGTCCAGATTGGTATGTAACGGGTCGCCATGGGTATTCCGGATCAATGTCAGGGCAAGCTGAACCTGCGTGCCCTGCCATGCTTTCCTGTTTCCGACCCCGTCGCGCGTCGCCTTTTTGCCAGGCCGCAGGGTTGGGCGGATATGGCAGGCGTACGCGGGTTCGAGATGCCCGGGACATCCCTTGTCGGATCAGCTGGCGCGCAGCAGGTTGATCACCGTGTCGCCATAGCGGCGACTGTCCAGCAGGGTGACACCTTCGGGTGGCGTGATCGCGGCGCTTTCTTCCCAGACGATCAGCGCCTCGGGCGCGATCCAGCCTTGCGCCAGCGCCTGGGTCAGGGCCTGCTCGCCCAGGCCCTTTGCATAAGGGGGATCAAGGAAAACCAGATCGCAGGGCGCGCCGTCATTCGGGGGCAGGCGGCGCGCATCACGCTTGATGATCCGCGTATCGGTTTCAGCACCGCACAGCGCGATGTTCTGCCGGATCAGCACCAGCGCCTTGGCACCGTCATCGACGAAGGTGATATGAGAGGCGCCGCGCGATAGCGCCTCGAGCCCCAGCGCGCCGGTGCCTGCGAACAGGTCCAGGACGCGCGCGCCGGTGATCGGATCGCCGAACCGGCCACCGGCCAGCATGTTGAACAGGCTTTCGCGGGTACGATCCGTTGTCGGCCGCAGATGCGCGCCGGGATCGCCCTTGCCCAGGGCCGCAAGGGCGCGGCCCCGAAAGCGGCCCGCGACGATCCTCATGCGGGAAGCAGCGATTTGAGAGGGATCTCGGGATCAGCGACGGCTTCTGGCGCGGGGGATTGGCCTGCCTCGATCAGGCGCTTGCCGATCATATAGGCGCGCGGATCGTTCATCGCGTCCACGGCCAGCAGGGTATCGCCCCGGAAATACCAGACAGACTGGCTGCCCGGCTTGTCGCCGGGGCGTACCACGGTACGGTCATAGCCTGCGTTCAGCCCCGCGATCTGGAGTTTCACGTCATACTGATCCGACCAGAACCAGGGTTTCGCGACATAGTCCTTGCCGGCGCCCATGATGTTTTCGGCCACGCATTCGGCCTGATCGATCGCGTTCGGCACGCTTTCCAGACGGATCCGCCCGCCTTTCCAAGGAAACGAGGCGCAATCCCCGGCCGCCCAGATCGCCGGGTCCGACGTGCGGCCCTGCGCGCCAACCTTGATGCCGTTGTCGATCTCCAGCCCCGCGGCCTCGGCCAGCGCGGTCGAAGGCGTGATGCCGACACCGACGATCACCAGATCGACGGCCAGTTCGGTGCCATCTGTCAGCCGCGCGCCGGTCACATGCCCCGCGCCAAGCAGGCGATCAAGCCCCACACCCTCGCGGATGGTCACGCCATGCCCTTGGTGCAGGGCGCGAAAATAGTCGGATGTCTCGGGCGCGGCCACCCTTTGCAGGATGCGGTCCGACATCTCGACCAGTGTGACCTCAAGCCCGCGCTTTGCCGCGACGGCAGCAGCCTCCAGCCCGATATAGCCGCCGCCCACGATTAGCGCGCGCTTGCCTTCCACGACATGCGGCGCCATCGCATCGACATCGGCCAGATCGCGCACGACGAAAACGCCATCCAGCGTCCCGCCGATGCTGGCGGGCAGGCGGCGCGGATCCGATCCGGTGGCAAGCACCAGGTGATCGTAGGGCATCACCTCGCTGTTCAGGGTGACGGTATGCGCCGCGCGGTCAATCCCGGTCACGCGGGTGTTCAGGCGCAGGTCGATCTGGTGTTCGGCATAGAAACTTTCAGGACGCAGGAACAATCGGTCCAGTGACATGTCACCCAGCAGGTAGGCTTTGGACAGCGGGGGGCGCTGGTAGGGCGGCACGGGTTCGGCGCCGATCAGGGTTATCCGTCCCTCAAAACCGGAATTGCGCAGCTTGGCGACAAGTGATGATCCGGCTTGCCCGGCCCCGACGACGACGACGTGCATCATCCCTGCTCCTTTTCGAAAGTATTGGTCTCGGATTGCGCGGCACCCTATATCCACGGAACCGGATAACGCAAACTCAAGGTGAGGAACAGGATGACGATTTCGACCGGGGCAAAACTGCCCGACGCTAAACTTGTGAAGATGGGTGACAAAGGGCCGGAAGCGGTGGCTCTTGGTGAGAAGCTGAAGGGTCGCAAGGTTGCGATCTTTGCGGTTCCGGGGGCGTTTACCCCCACGTGCCATTCGGCCCATGTGCCGAGTTTCATTCGCACGAAGGATCAGTTCGCCGCCAAGGGCGTGGACGAGATCATCTGCATCAGCGTCAACGACCCCTTCGTGATGAAGGCATGGGGTGAGGCAACAGGCGCTACCGCCGCAGGCATCACGATGCTGTCGGATGCCGCCAGCGAATTCACCAAGGCCATCGGCATGGATTTCGATGCGCCGCCCGCAGGGCTGGTTGCGCGGTCAAAGCGCTACGCGATGCTGGTCGAAGATGGTGTGGTCAAGGTTTTCCACCCCGAGGAAAGCCCCGGCACCTGCGAGATCTCGGGTGGCGAGTCCCTGCTGGCCGCGATCTGATCCCTTGCCGTCAAGGCAAAACCCCCGCCTGCATCGCCAGGCGGGGGTTTTTTATGCCGCGTTGATCATCGTCCTTGTGGGGAACGGGATGTCGATCCCGCCGGCGTCCAGCGCTTCCTTCACGGCGCGCTTCATATCCGCCTGATACTGGAAATAATCGCCCGAGGCGCACCAGACCCGCACCAGGAAATCGACCGAGAAGTCGCCAAGGTTGTTGACCTGGAAGAAGGGCGCGGGATCGGTCCTGGACCGTGGATCGGCCATGATCGTATCGCGGATGATGGTTTCGGCCTTCTTCAGATCCGCGTCATAGGACACGCCAAAAACCCATTCCGCGCGCCGCGTGTCATAGGCGGAATAGTTCACGATGACGTTGCCCCAAACCTGGCTGTTGGGGATGATCACCTGCACATTGCCTACCGACGACAGTTCGGTGAAGTTAAGCGAGATTTCCTGCACCGTTCCCGATTGGCCGGCCACTTCGACGAAATCGCCGTTCTTGAAAGGCCGGAACAGGATGATCATCACACCTGCCGCCACGTTCGACAAAGTGCCCTGCAACGCCAGACCGATGGCCAGACCGGCGGCACCGATCACGGCCACGATGGATGTGGTCTGGATCCCGAAAGTGTTCAGCACGAACAGCGCCGTGAAAGCCAGGATGACGTAGCGCAGGATGTTTCCCAGGAAACTGAACAGCGTGCCGTCCAGCCGCTTGTAGCGCCGTGACAGCCCGATGACCCTGTTGCGCGCCCAGCTTGCCACGATGAACCCGCCCAGAACCAGCGCCAGCGCCCCCACGACCGATCCGGCCAGAGAGGCCAGGAATTCAAGGGTCAGCACATCCGCCAATGTGGTGCCGTTCCAGATTTCGGTGTTCATCAACTCTTGCATCGGTCTTCCCTGGGTTTGCGTCGGGGTTGGTTCACAGGCTGTCCATCTTGCGCGCCAGCTTTGCGTCAAGCGCCGAAAGCCCATCCACGTCATGCGTGGTCAGAACGACCGTCACGGTCTTGTAGACATTCGACCATTCGGGGTGATGGTTCCATTTTTCAGCCCAGAGGGCCGCCTGTGTCATCCAGCCAAAGGCTTCCGTGAAATCCTTGAACTGGAAAGTCTTGGTGATGGCATCGCGGTCGTCGACCATCTGCCAGCCGGTTTCGAACAAGGGGGCCAATATTGTCTTGCGGCCCGTATCGCTGAGGCGTTCGGTCATTCCTGTTCCTCCACTTGCGTCTTTCTGAACGGACCATAAGCCGTCAGAACCTCGATGTCTTCTGTGACGGCACGGCGTTCCGCCTCAAGGTAGCGGGCGACGGCATCGGCAAAGCCAGGCTCCCGGATCCAGTGCAGGGAATGGATGGGCACCGGCAGATAGCCACGTGCCAGCTTGTGTTCGCCCTGCGCGCCGGCCTCGACCCTTGCCATCCCCTTTGCGATCGCGAAATCCATCGCCTGATAATAACACAGTTCGAAATGAAGGCAGGGATGATCCTCGATGCAGCCCCAGTAGCGGCCATACAAGGCCTGCCGCCCGATGAAGTTCAGCGCACCGGCGACCGGCACACCGTCGCGCATGGCCAGCACAAGCAGCATGTCCTTCCGCATCGTGTCATGCGCGATGTCGAAGAAACGACGCGTCAGATAGGGCGTGCCCCATTTGCGTGCGCCCGTATCCTGATAGAACCGCCAGAAATGATCCCAGTGCCATTTTTCGATCTGGTCGCCGGTCAGGGCCATGATTTGCCCACCGAAGGCTTGCGCGCGCTCGCGTTCCTTGCGGATCATCTTGCGCTTGCGCGAGGATAGCGAAGCCAGAAACCCGTCGAAATCGGGATAATTCGCGTTTTCCCAATGATATTGCTGGGTGATGCGATGCATCAGGCCCATCGTCGCGCCGGCCTCTGCCTCGGCCTTGGTGCAGAAGGTGACATGCAATGAGGACAGGCTGTTCTTGTCCGTCAACTCCACCGCGCCCTGAACCAGTGCGACCTGTCCGGCCTGTTCAAATCCGGCTCGGGTCAGGAAACGCCGTCCCGTGGCGGGCGTGAAGGGCACGGCGATCTGAAGCTTGGGGTAATAGCGCCCGCCCGCGCGTTCATAGGCATGCGCCCAGTTGTGATCAAAGATATATTCGCCCTGGCTGTGCGATTTGGCATACATCGGGGCGCAGGCGATCAGTTTGCCGTCTTGCCGCGCGACCAGATGGCGTGGCTGCCAGCCTGATCCGGTGCCCACCGATCCGCTGTCCTCCAGCGCCTTGAGAAAGCGCCAGGTCGTGAACGGATCGTTCGGGGCGCCGCCATCGGCTGCTTCCGGACAGGCGCAGGCGTCCCACGCGGGCTGCGGGATCTCTGACAAGCCGTTCAGCATGTCGATCTCGATCATGTCGTCACTCATGGCGGCGTGCCCTCTTCATGCGACCTTCTATCTGGGTCGGCGGATGGGCCGATCAAGCCGGGATCGCGGCAGAGTAACCCTCGAAGGTGACATTATGGGCAACCTGCCTTGCCTCGGTCTCGGCTTCGGCGGACTTGATCGTCCAGCACAGGATGACCGCCCCGCGCGCCTTGAGGTCGGCCACGCGCGTCGCGCCCAGATCGCAGGCTTCGTGGCTGATGAAGCAGGCCTTGGCCGCGTCGTAATCCGGGATATCGCGCAGTCGCGTCCGCGTGCCGGGGGGCAGAAGCGGCCAGTCTTCCGCGTTGAAGTCACAGGTCGTCAGACCGCGGGGAACATCAGGGGCCAGCCCCGCCATGGCGATCATGGAATGCGGATTGAAGGACATGACGGCAACCGCCCCTGCATAGTCCCCAAGGACACGCGCCGCGGCGGCCTCAAGCGCGCCGACATTCGCGCCCATGGCCCCGTCCTGGTCCTTGATCTCGATCAGCAGGGGTGTGCGCCCCGCGACCTGCTGCAGTACCTGGGCCAGGGTCGGGATGGTGTCAGTGCCGCCCTTGAGCCGGATTTGCCCAAGTTCCGCAGCGCTGCGCTGGCGGACTGGCCCCGTCTGATCGGTCAGACGCTTGAGGTCATAGTCATGAAAAACCATGGCCTGGCCGTCAGATGACAGCTGCAGATCAATCTCTATGCCATATCCGGCCTGGCACGCGGCTTCGATTGCGGCAGGCGAGTTTTCCGGGCGGCCTGCCGTGATGTCATGCAGGGCGCGATGCGCGATCGGGGCCTTCAGAAAGGCATCGGGCAGGCGGTTCATCTGATCTGGAAGATCGCTTCGATTTCGACGGCCACGCCCAGCGGCAGCGCGGCCGCGGACACGGCAGACCGTGAATGCCGACCCATGTCGCCCAGTGCTTCCACCAGGAAATCCGAAGCGCCGTTGATGACTTTGGGTTGATCGGTGAAATCCGCAGTCGAATTGACGAAACCTGTCAGCTTGACCACACGCTCCAGCCGGTCGATGTCGCCGCCGCAGGCCGCCTTGAGCTGCGCCAGAAGGCTGATCGCGCAGGCCTTTGCCGCCGCCGCTCCGGCTTCGACATCCATGTTGTCGCCAAGCCGGCCCTTGATCAGCCCGTCGGGCCCGTTCGAAATCTGACCTGAAACAAATACCAGGTTGCCCGCCTGCACGAAGGGGACGTAATTCGCCGCCGGTGCGGGCGCAGAGGGCAGGGTTACTCCAAGCTCGGCAAGACGGGTTTCAATGGCGCTGGTCATGGGAATTCTCCGTGTCACGGGTGATTTGCGCTGGACGCTACCGGGCTTCGTTGCAGAAGGAAACCGCAAACGAACCAAAGGCGTGATGCCCCGATATGAACGCAGGTCTATTCCTCGCGCAGGGCCCTGCCGATACTGTCGGCCAGCGGCCTCAACAGATATTGCAGGGCTGTCCGGTCGCCGGTGCGCAGGAAGGCGTCAACCTGCATACCGGGGATCAAAACCGTTCCTTCGGGCAGGCCAGCCGTTTCCGACGCATTCAGGACAATCGTGGCGCGGTAGAAAAACCGCCCCGATGCGGAATCGGCAAAGGCGTCGGCCGATATGCGCGCGACTGTTCCCGACAGGGCAGATGAGCGATGATGTTGCAGCGCGGGAAAGCGCAAGGTGACGGACTGGCCGGGAAAGACGCGGCCCACATGCAGCGGATCGATCTGCGCTGTCACGATCAATGGCCGATCCTGCGGTATGATCGACAGGATCGGATCGGCAGGCCGCAGAACCGCGCCGTCCGAGTGAACCTGCAAGCCGTGGATGATCCCTGCGACCGGCGCGCGGACATCCAGCCGTTCCAGCCGCGCGACCAGGGCGCGGTGTTTCTCACGCAGGTCAAGCTCTTGTGGTCGCAGCGCATCGAGGCGCGTGATCGCGTCTTTGCGCAGGGTGTCATGCAGTTGAAGCATCTCGACCCGTGTTTGCGCGATCCGGCTTTCGGCTTCGGCGGTCTGGGCCTCCACCGCGCCGATGGCCCCGGTCAACGCGGCCGATTCCCGTTCCAGGGCAAGAACACGGCTGGCCTGGGCCAGGCTCCGGTCAAGCAAGGCGGTCTGATTGGCAAGCTCCTGTGTGATCAGGTCCTGCTGCTGCGTCAATGCAAGGCGCTGTGCTGTCAGCCCCGCGATCTGCTTGTCGATCTGCCGGATCCGCAGGTCAAGCTGGCTGGCCTGTCGGTCCCGCGCGCCGCGCCGCGCCACCATCAACGCATGCTGCCCGTCAACAAGGCTTGCGATGCCGGGGTTTCGACGCGCAGCCGCCAGAAGAGCAGGGTCGAAGACTGGCTCTGCAAGGCCGTCACGCTCGGCTTCGCTGCGACCACGGCGGGCCATGATGTCGAACAGTTCCGCCTCCAGCAGGGTCTTTTCCGATACGAGTGCCCGGCCATCAATGCGCAGCAGGATCTGACCTGCCTGAACGGGCATGCCCTCCTCGACAAGGATTTCGCGGATCGGACCGCCATCGGGATGCTGCACCAGTTGCCGGTTCCGCTCCACCTCGATCCGGCCGTTGACAACGATCGCCCCTGAAATGCTGGCGAAGGCGGCCCAGGTCCCGAAGCCGCCCAGCAAGACAAGCAGCGCCAGCAGACCGATCAACACGGGCCGACCTGTCGGAAAGCGTGATGCCGCGTCAACGGTCACGGTGCCCGGACCCCCATGGATTGCCGTTGCGGCAGGCGAAGATCTGTCGGGTTGTCCAGAACATCCCGCAGGATGTCGTCACGCGGGCCGAAGGCCACGCGCTGACCGCTGTCGATCACAAGGATAAGGTCGCATTCTTCGATGGCCGTGGGCCGATGTGTCATGATCAGAACGGAATGCCCCGCGGCTTTCATCGCGCGGATGGTGCGGTTCAGGGCGCTGGCGCCTTCATTGTCCAGATGCGCGTTCGGCTCGTCCAGAACAAGCAGGACAGGATTTTCAAACAGGGCGCGTGCCAGCCCTATCCGCTGGATCTGCCCCCCTGACAATCCGCCCCCGTCAGCGTTGATCCGGGTCTCGTAGCCCTGTGGCAGGCGCAGAATCATGTCATGCGCCCCTGCCTTGCGGGCGGCCGCCACCACCTTGTCGGATTCAGGTGCGGGCAGGAGGTGGGCGATATTCTCGGCGATGGTGCCGTCGAACAGGTCGACCCGTTGCGGCAGATAGCCGATATGCCGGCAAAGGCTGGCGGGATCATATTGGTCCAGCGTCGCGCCATCCAGTCGGATCGCCCCAGTGATCGGGGACCAGACATTCGTCAGCGCGCGCGCCAGCGCGGATTTGCCTGCGCCCGAGGGTCCGATCACGCCAATCGCCTGACCGGGCAGCACGGCAAAGTTCACCATCCTCAGAATTGGCTGTGTCGCGCCGGGTGGAATGACGGTTAGCGCCTGCACGTCAAGCCGTGCCGCTGGTGAGGGCAGTACAAGCCGGGGTGGCGCGGCCGGCATGTCGGTCAGAAGGCGGGTCAGATCTTGCCACCCGCGCTTTGCATCCGCGAACAGGGGCCAACTGCCGATCACCTGCTCGACAGGGGCGAGGCCGCGCGCCAGCAGGATCGACGCCGCAATCATCGTGCCGGTGCTGATCTCATCCCTGATGACCAGCCAGGCACCCAATCCCAGCATGGCCGACTGCAGAAACAGGCGGGATGTTTTCAGCGCCACGGTCAGGCTTCCGCCGACGTCTGCCGCATGGACATGCATCGACAACGCCTGGTCACGCGCCGCATGCCAGCGGGCGAATGCCTGTTCCCGCAGGCCAACGCCGTAGACCGTTTCGACCGAAGCGCCGACCTGTGTTCCGAAAGCCAGCGCGCTCGCCGCCGCATTGTTGGCGCTGACAAGAGAGTGCCGCGTGCGGATCTGGTTGATCATCGCCAGAAGAACCAGAAATGCCCCGCCGCCAACCGCCAGGGCGCCCAGCCAGGGGTGAAGCAGCGCGATGCCGATTGCGAAGATCGGCACCCATGGCAGATCGAAAAGGGCCAGCAAGGCCTGGGATGTCAAAAGCCGTTGAACCGTCTCAAGCTGATGCGGCCCGGAGGGCTGTTGCGCGGCGAGGGCTTGCCCCTTGGTCAACCTGTCGCGCAGCATCGCGTCAAAGACACCCCGTTCCATCCTGTGCTGGAACCGCGCGCCGATCCTGACCATGATCCGACCCCTTGCGTGATCCAGAACACCCATCACGGCATAAAGAAACCCGGCAAGGACAGTCAGGGCGACAAGCGTTGGCAGGGACTCGCTGACAAGTACCCTGTCATAGACCTGAAGCATGTAGATCGGGCCGGTAAGGACCAGAAGATTGGTGAAGATGCTGAACAGTGCCACCCACCACATAAGCCCCAAACTGGCCTGCCGTGCCGCGCGCAATTCGGAAAGGCCGGGAAGGTTATCTGCTGTTCGCATGCCACATTTCCCGCCAATTGCACCAAGAGTTGACCGTTCGTTTCCGCACTGCTCTTCCGTCTGCGGCTTGGACGGTATAATGGAATGTCCTAACTTCGGGTTAGCGGCGCCGGCGGAATACCCTCAACAGGTGCGCCGCATACCTCAGATTTACCGGTCATTTGCCGGGAACTTCAGATCAAATGCTCTTGAATATGGGTTTTCTATTGCAACACATTGCCCCCACCTTTCGGTTTTCCCTGCCACGGTCCGCGCGGGGCTGGTTGTTGCCATGCCTTGCCGTTCTGTTTCTGGCCGGCTGCGCTGTGCAGGATCCTGACGCTGTCGTGACGCGCGACGGGATCAGCGATCCCTTTGAGGCGCACAACCGTCGGGTCCACGCGTTCAACAAGGGGGTGGACCGGGCCGTTCTTCGCCCGTTGTCGCGCGGCTACACGCGTGCCGTGCCCGAAGATATCCGGCTGCTGGCAGATAATTTCGCCGCCAACCTGTCGGCCCCAGGGCTGGTGGTGAACAACCTTCTGCAAGGAAACGTCAAGGGGGCGCTGGCAAATACCTACCGTTTCGCGATCAACAGCACTATCGGCTTTGCCGGCCTGGTCGATGTGGGCGACATCACGGGCGTGGCCGAGGTAGATACCGATTTCGGTGAAACCCTGCATGTCTGGGGCGCGAAAGAGGGGAATTTCGTCGAATTGCCCTTCCGGGGTCCTTCGACGCAGCGCGATGCGGTGGGCCATGTCGTGGACCTTTTCACAAACCCGCTGTCCACGGTTCTGTCGGGGACCGAGAACGAGATACGGATCGGGGCGCAGGTCGTGGATGTGATCGCGGATCGCGGCCGGTTCGGCGACACGGTCGATTCCATCCTCTACGACAGTGCCGACAGCTATGCCCAATCGCGATTGATTTACCTGCAGAACAGACGGTTTACGCTCAACCGGTCTGGTGGTGCCGCCTATGATGACCCATATTCAGCGGGTTCGATCGACCCCTATGATGACCCCTATGAGGACCCCTATGAAGATTGATGTGACACGCCGCTTCGCCATCGGATCCCTTGCATCGACGGTCGGTCTGGCCGGCCTTGGCTTGCCGGCGATGGCGATGACGACAGAGCGGGCAAAAACCCTGGTTGACGCACTGGTGGCGGATATCAATGGCGTGATCGCCTCGGGCAAATCCGAGCAGGCGATGTATGTCGAATTCGAGCGGATCTTCGCCCGCTATGCCGATGTGCCCACGATCGCAAGCTATGCCTTGGGTGTGGATGCGCGTCGCGCAACACCGGCGCAGATGCGCGAGTTCACGACCGTGTTCCAGCGCTATATCTCGGTCAAGTATGGCCGACGCTTCCGCGAGTTCATCGGCGGCCAGATCGAAGTGCAAGAGGCGCGCGCCGTCAAAAGCTTCTACGAGGTGAAAAGCCTTGCGATATTGCGCGGTCAGGCCCCGTTCGAAGTGACGTTCCTGGTGTCGGATCGTAGTGGCAAGGACCTGTTCTTCAACCTGTTCATCGAGGGTATCAACATGCTCTTGACCGAACGGACCGAGATCGGCGCGATGATGGATCGGCGCGGTGGCAATATCGATGCGATGATTGCCGATCTGCGCGCGGCGGCCTGACAGGACACCGCCGCGATCCTGACCGAAAAGACAGGCGCGCCCGATGGGACGCGCCTTTTTTCGTGCCCGGCTTTCGTGTCCGGCGAATGGCAGATCAGTTGCGCCCGGCGCCGAAAAGATCCCGGAACAATTGTTCGATCGCTGTCTGGGTTTCTGGCTGGCCATTGTTGGTGCGGCGTGGCGCCTGGCCTTGCCACGGGTCCTGACCCGCATTCACCTCTGGCCCTGGAACGGCTAGCTGTGCGGCTGGCGCCATCATCGGAAGCGGCCGGGGTGGCAGACCCTCATGCACCCGGGTCATGACCTCGTGCCAGATTTCCGAAGGCAGGCCGCTGCCCGTGACACCCGTCAGGGGCGTGTTGTCGTCATATCCCATCCAGACACCGGCCACATAATCCGCCGAATAACCGATGAACCAGGCGTCGCGCGCTGCCTGTGTGGTGCCGGTCTTGCCGGCGACCTCACGATCCTTGAGGTTCGCCCGCGTGCCGGTGCCGCGCGTCGTGACCTGATGCAGCATCCATGTCAGCTGCTCTGCGGCCTCTTGCCGGATCACACGCTCGCCCATGCCGCCCGTCGCGGTCATCAATGGCTCGCTTTCGCCCTGCATCCGCAGCTCCACCAGGCCATAGGGTGTCACGGCCGAACCGCCGTTGAGGATGCCGGCAAAGGCGCCCGTCGTCTCGATCAACGTGGCCTCCGAGGCGCCAAGCGCCAGGGCAGGCCCGGCCGCCAGGTCAGACTGGATGCCGAATTGCGTGGCCACCGTCCGTACGGTTTCAAGACCGACGCTTTGCGCCACCTTCACCGCCGGGATGTTCAACGACCGAGACAGGGCTTCGGTCATCGTGACCTGGCCGCTGAACTTGCGGTCATAGTTGTTGGGGCACCATTCGCCGGATCCGGGGATGTTCACGCAATAGGGCGAATCGTCGATCACGTCATTCGGGGAATAGCCAAGATCCAGCGCGGCGGCATAGACGAACGGCTTGAAGGCCGACCCGGTCTGGCGCCGCGCCTGCGTGGCGCGGTTGAAAGCGCCCACCACCCGCGTGTCGCGCCCGCCGACCATGGCGCGCACCGCCCCGTCCGAGGACATGACCACGATCGCGGCCTGCGCCTTGGATCCTTCGCGCACCTTGTTCTCGAAGGCGTAAAGCATCGCCTCTTCGGCGGCGCGCTGGATCCGGGGGTCCAGCGTGGTGCGGATCACGACATCTTCGGTCGTGTTGCGGGTAAAGAACTCGGGCCCTGATGACATGACCCAATCGGCAAAGAAACCGCCCGCCCGAGCCTCTGCGGCTTCGGACAGCTGCGCGGGGTTGGCCAGGGCATCAGCCGCTTGCGCCTGGGTCAGGTAGCCTTGTTCCTGCATCAGCCGGATGACGGTGGCGGCCCGGTCTTGCGAACGCTGCAGGTTGTTGGTTGGCGCAAGACTTGTCGGCGCGGTCAGAAGCCCGGCCAGCATTGCGGCCTCGGCCGGGATCAGCTGGCCCGAAGACTTGCCGAAATACCGCTGCGATGCCGCTTCGGCCCCATAGGCGCCGCCGCCCAGATAGGCGCGGTTGATATAGATCGCGAGAATCTCGTCCTTGGAATACTTCGCCTCGAGTGCGAAGGCATAGACAGCCTCTTTTATCTTGCGGGACAGCGACCCCCGGCGGCAATCGGCCTCATAGGCGGTTTCGGTTTCCCACAGTTGCGGGTCATAGGCCACGCCCAGACACAAAAGCTTGGCTGTCTGCTGGGTGATCGTGGACCCCCCGTTGCCCGACAGCGGCCCGCGCCCTTCACGCAGGTTGATGCGGATGGCCCCGGCGATCCCGCGCGGCGAGATACCCAGATGGCGGTAGAACCGTTTGTCTTCGGTTGCGATGACAGCATTCTTCAGATGCGGGGAAATCGTCTCGGCGCTGACAACGCCGCCGAACTGGTTCCCGCGCCAGGCAAAGACGCGCCCATCCGCATCCAGCAGCGTGACAGACCCGCGCTGGCGCCCGTCCAGAAGCGCGCTTGCCTCGGGCAGGGTCGTGTAGAAATAGCCGATCGCCCCGGCCAGGATCAGCCCTGCGATCAGACCGACGCGCCACGTGAAGCCCCAGACAATGCGCCAGATCCAACCGAACAGAGCTGCGAAAAGCGCCACGATCGGGTTGCGCCGCCGGCCTGCGCGCCGCGGCGCGGGTTTGCGCCGGGCGGGTTTCGCCGGTTTGGGTGAGGATGTCCTGGCCGTTGCGCCCGCCTTCTTCGCGCCAACGCGTTTATCCGCCACCAGGGGTGGCTTCCTGCGACCTGAATCACTCATGCTCTGCTCTGCCCGGCCATTGTTGTTCGCGCGAATATAGCGACTCTCCGGGAAATGTTGACCCTTGCCGCACCGCTTTCAGCTTTTTGTTTTGCACAATAAATAATCAAAAAAATATAAGCGCACAAATATTAGACAAATATTTCGGATTCGCGGGCCGGATTCCCCGCGCAGCCTTTCAAATCCGGCCCCCACATCGTTTTGCTGCAACTGCAACATGCGGGCCTCATCCCGCTCCAGACGAAGGGGACACAGGTGAAACTCATCATTGCAACGATCAAGCCGTTCAAGCTCGAGGAGGTCCGTGAAGCTCTGACCGACATCGGCGTACGCGGCATGATGGTCACTGAAATCAAGGGCTTTGGATCTCAGTCGGGCCATACCGAAATCTATCGCGGCGCCGAATATGCCGTGAACTTCGTGCCGAAGGTCAAACTCGAGATCGTGGTGAACGATGCCATGGCCGATCAGGTCGTGGACACGATCACGGCAACCGCCAAGACCGGCAAGATCGGTGACGGCAAGATCTTCGTTCTGGATGTGGCACAGGCCGTGCGCGTCCGGACCGGCGAAACCAATGAGGACGCGGTCTAACCGCGCCGGGGGAAAGGATACATGGACATGAAATCTCTGAAATTGCTGCCGCTTGCCGCAGCACTGGCTGTCGTGCCGGTGATGGGCCTGGCCCAGGATACGTCCGAGGCCGCAGCGGCCGTGGATAACGCCTTCATCTTCAATACCCTGCTGTTCCTGATCGGCGGCTTCCTGGTGTTCTGGATGGCGGCGGGTTTCGCGATGCTCGAAGCGGGCCTTGTGCGTTCCAAGAACGTGACCACCCAGCTGACCAAGAACATCGCGCTTTTTTCGATCGCGGCCATCATGTACTGGCTGGTCGGCTATAACCTGATGTATCCTGGCGATGGCTGGTGGATGCAGGGCCTGCTTGGTCCGATCTTCGCAACGGCCGATATCGGCGGTGATCCCGCATTGGAAACCGGCTATGCGACGGGTTCCGACTTCTTCTTCCAGCTGATGTTCTGCGCCACAACCGCGTCGATCGTGTCGGGCACCCTGGCCGAGCGCATCAAGCTGTGGCCCTTCCTGATCTTCACCGTCATCCTGACCGGCTTCATCTACCCGATCGAAGCATCCTGGCAGTGGGGCGGCGGTTTCCTGTCCGAGATGGGCTTCTCCGACTTCGCAGGCTCGACCCTGGTGCACGCCGCAGGTGGCTTTGCAGCCCTGGCCGGTGCGCTGATCCTTGGCCCCCGTCTGGGCAAGTACAAGGATGGCCGCGTCAACCCGATGCCGGGTTCCAACCTTGCGCTGGCAACCCTGGGTACGTTCATCCTGTGGCTGGGCTGGTTCGGCTTCAACGGCGGTTCGCAGCTGGCGCTGGGCACCGAAGCTGATGCGAACGCTGTCGCCGTCATCTTCGCCAACACCAACATGGCCGCTGCGGCCGGTGCGGTTGCCGCGCTGATCCTGACGCAGATCATGTACAAGAAGGTCGACCTGACGATGGTTCTGAACGGCGCACTGGCCGGTCTGGTCTCGATCACCGCGGGTCCGCTTGATCCGACGCTGTTCGGCGCGCTGTGGATCGGTGCTGTTGGCGGTGTGATCGTGGTTCTGGCCGTGCCCTTCCTGGACAAGCTGAAGATCGACGACGTGGTCGGCGCCATCCCGGTGCACCTGATCGCAGGCTTCTGGGGCACCCTGGCGGTTCCCTTCTACACCGAAGGCACGTCCTTCGTGACCCAGATCATCGGCTTCGCAATCATCGGCGCCTTCGTCTTCGTGGTCAGCACCGTTGTCTGGCTGATCCTGAAGGCAACCATGGGGATCCGCGTCAGCGAAGAGGCCGAAATCAACGGTCTGGACGTGTCCGAACTGGGGATGGAAGCATATCCCGAATTCACCAAGGGCTGATCCTTTCCTCCCGAGAGATCAGCACGAAAGAGAACCCGGGCGCTCCCGCCCGGGTTTTTTCATGTCTGCCGCGTGGCCCCGACAGATATCACGGGGTTGCCCATTCCCAGACGCTGATCCGGTGTCAGGCAACCCGCTGGGGTGCACCAGTGGCCATGTTCGTGCCGACATACGGCAGCTTGGCGGCTTTCCAGGCGCCAAACCCGCCTTCCAGATGGGCGATAGGCGTGATCCCCGCCTCGATCGCGGCGCGGCAAACACGTTCGCTACGCACGCCTGAGCCGCAATGAAACACGATTCGCTTATCGCTCTGACCGGGCAGCTTGCTGGCCGCGAAAAAGGCCAGCGGCATCAGCAGCGCGCCTTCGATATGCTCGAACATGTATTCCTGGGGTGTGCGTACGTCGATGATCACCACCTCGTTCCGGTCAAATGCGGCAGCCAGTTCTTCTGCGGTCCAGGTTTCGAATACGGCGTTGCCAATGGTTTCGGATTTCATCAGTCGGTCCTTTCAGGGTTTTTCGTTTCAAGCGGGATATCAAGGCGCGCAAGCGCGTCCTTGCAATGGGCGATCATCACTTCGGTGAAGCGCTGTACCTTGGGGTCGCGATACTTGCGGCTGGGCGACAGACACGCCAGTTGCGTGGGCAGCGGGGGCGTGGCCGTGGCCACCGGCACAAGCGCGCCGCGCCGCAGATGTTCGGCCACCTCGAAGATCGGTTTCATCACGATGCCGGCCCCATCCAGCGCCCAGCCGGTCAAGACATCGCCATCATCGGATTCCAGCGGGCCCGACACCTCGAACCGCTTGGGTCCGTCTGCCGTCAGCAATGTCCACTGGAATTCCTTTGCGCCCGGAAAGCGCAGGTTCAGGCAATCGTGCCGGTCCCGCACAAGCGCTGCCCCGTCGGCAGGCATCCCGCGCTGCGCGATATAGGCAGGTGCAGCGCACAGGACGCGCGGGCAATCCGCGATCACGCGCACTTTCAGGTCGCTATCGGTCAGCGGTCCAAGGTGAAAGGCCAGGTCCAGACCTTCACCCGTCACGTCGATGACCCGGTCCGACAGGCGCAGGCGAATGTCGATCTGCGGATAGTCCCGTTTGAACCCCGGCACCGCAGGCGCGATGAAGCGCCGCCCGACGCCCAGGGGGGCGGCCACGAACAACGTGCCGCGCGGCGATTGGGTCGCGGCCATAACGTCGGCTTCGGCCTCGTCTATGGCCTGAAGGATGCGCGCGGCCCCGTCATAGAACAAACGCCCGTGTTCCGTGGGGTTGAGCGCGCGGGTGGTGCGGTTGAACAGGCGTACGCCTAGATGCTTCTCAAGCTCGGCGATCCGGGCCGAGGCCACGGCGGGCGATGTCCTCTGGTCGCGCGCTGCCGCACTCATGCTGCCCAATTCGAAGACGCGCAGGAACATTCTGATATTGTTTACATAAGCCATTATCAGTCTTTGCTTGAAACTGTTCCCGTCATTCGAAGGATTAACAAACAAGTTGGTGCTGCGATAGCCTGATCCCAACCCCGTCCAAAGGAGAGCGTGATGTATGATCTGGCTGCAATGGGTGCCTGGCTTGAATTTGCGGTGCGCTGGCTGCACGTGATCACGGCGATCGCCTGGATCGGATCGTCGTTCTACTTCATCGCGCTGGATCTGGGCCTGCACCGCGATCGCAACCTGGCGACCGGGGCCGATGGCGAGGAATGGCAGGTGCATGGCGGTGGTTTCTACCACATCCAGAAATACCTGGTGGCCCCGGCGCATATGCCCGACGGGCTGATCTGGCACAAATGGCAAAGCTACTGGACCTGGATGAGTGGCTTTTTCCTGCTGGTGCTGGTCTATTACCTGGGGGCCGAATTCTACCTGATCGACCCCGCCGTGATGGAACTGGCCACGTGGCAGGCCGTGGGGATTTCACTCGCCTCGCTCGCCTTTGGGTGGATCGTCTACAACACGCTCTGCAAGGTCTTCGTGGATGCGAACCAGACGGGTCTGATGCTGGCGCTGTTCGTGGTGCTGGTGGCGATGGCCTATTTCTACACCAGCGTCTTTTCAGGCCGCGCCGCGATGCTGCACCTGGGCGCCTTCACCGCCACGATCATGAGCGGGAACGTCTTTTTCATCATCATCCCCAACCAGAAGATCGTGGTCGCTGATCTGATTGCCGGGCGCAAACCCGATCCGAAATACGGCAAGATCGCCAAGCAGCGCAGCACGCATAACAACTATCTGACGCTGCCCGTGATCTTCCTGATGTTGTCGAACCACTATCCGCTGGCCTTTGCGACCGAGAACACATGGATCATCGCCAGCCTTGTGTTCCTGATGGGCGTGACGATCCGGCATTACTTCAATTCGATGCACGCACGCACCGGCAACCCCACATGGACATGGGCGGCCACCGTTCTGATCTTCATCGCGATCATGTGGCTGAGCACCGCGCCGATGTTCCGGTCCGATGCGCCAGAGGAAGCGCAGGGGGCCGCCTTGCGCTTCGCGCAGGCCGAAGGTTTCGAGCAGGTCCATGACATCGTGATGGGCCGCTGTTCCATGTGCCATGCCGCAGAACCTTTCTGGGAGGGGCTGCTGTGGGCCCCCAAAGGTGTGCGCCTGGACACCGAGGCGCATATCGCCGGCGCGGCGCGCGCGATCTATCTTCAGGCCGGTATCAGCCATGCGATGCCCCCCGCGAACCTGTCCTATATGGAGGCAGAGGAACGTGCCGCCATCGTGGCCTGGTACAAGGCAGCCACCGGCGGCTGATCTGCGCTGACGCGCTGCTCGATGGTGGTCGAATCGGATCCGGTCATGCTAGGTTTTGCGGCATGGCACATCCGAACCCCAAGATAGGCGAAAATCGCCCCATCATACGACAGCTTGATGAGGCCGCGATCAACAGGATCGCGGCAGGCGAGGTGGTGGAGCGTCCCGCCTCTGCGGTCAAGGAACTGGTCGAGAACGCGCTTGATGCCGGTGCGCGGCGGATCGACATTGCGCTGGCCGACGGCGGCAAGACCCTGATCCGCGTGACCGATGATGGCTGCGGCATGTCGCCGGATGACCTGCCCCTGGCCCTCTCACGCCATGCCACCTCCAAGATCGACGGCTCGGACCTGCTGAACATCCACAGCTTCGGCTTCCGGGGCGAGGCGCTGCCCTCGCTTGGTGCGGTCGGGCGGCTGACGATCACAAGCCGCGCAGGCGGGCAGGGCGCAGCGCAGATCACGGTGGCGGGGGGGCAGATGAGCCCGGTCAAACCGGCCGGCCTGACGGCAGGCACGGTGGTGGAACTGCGCGATCTGTTCTACGCCACCCCGGCGCGCCTGAAGTTCATGCGCTCGGACCGGGCCGAACAGCAGGCGACAAGCGAGGTGATCAGGCGGCTGGCGATGGCCGAGCCTTTCGTGTCTTTTACCCTGCGCGATGTGTCGGGCGGTGGCGAGGGCCGCGTCCTGTTCCGGGCCGATGCCGAAAGCGGCGATCTGTTCGATGCGCTGCACGGGCGGCTGGCGCGTGTTCTGGGCACCGAATTCGCCGACAACGCCCTGCGGATCGACGCGGAACGCGAAGGCTTTCACCTGACGGGATATGCGGCCTTGCCCACCTATTCGCGCGGCTCATCCGTGGCGCAGTTCCTGTTCGTGAATGGCCGTCCGGTGCAGGACCGTCTGCTGATCGGCGCGCTGCGCGGGGCCTATGCCGATTTCCTCAGCCGCGACCGTCACCCGGCGGCCGCCCTGTTTCTGGATTGCGACCCGCAGATGGTGGATGTGAACGTGCATCCCGCCAAATCCGAAGTACGCTTTCGCGACCCAGGCATGGCGCGTGGCCTGATCGTCACCGCCCTGCGTCATGCGCTGGCCGAGGCGGGGCATCGCGCCTCGACCACGGTTGCATCGGCCACTCTTGGCGCCTTCCGCCCGGAACCCGTCGCACCGGGCCAGCCCGCCCGCGTCTATCAGATGGACCGGCCCAGCCTTACCGCGCGCCAGGCGTCCTATGCCGCGCAAGCCCCCGGTTTTGCCGATATGCCCGCCAGCACCTATGCGGCACGGGTCGAGGACACATCCCCCGAAGTCGAGGAAACCGCGCTGCCGCTTGGGGCCGCCCGCGCGCAGGTGCATGAGAATTACATCATCGCCCAGACCGATACCGGCATGGTGATCGTCGATCAGCACGCCGCCCATGAACGGCTGGTCTATGAACGCCTCAAACGCCAGATGGCCGAGAATGGCATCGCGTCACAGGCCCTGCTGATCCCCGAGATCGTCGAGCTGTCCCCTAACGATTGCGCGCGCCTGCTGGATCATGCCGATGATCTGGCGCGGCTGGGGCTTGGGATTGAACCCTTTGGCGGCGGGGCCATCGCCGTGCGCGAAACGCCAGCCCTGCTGGGTGCAGTCAATGCGCGGGCCATGATCCTCGATATCCTTGATGAACTGGCGGATCAGGGGGAAACCACGGGCATCCAGACCCGGCTTGAGGCGATCCTCAGCCGTGTGGCTTGTCACGGCTCTATCCGGTCAGGCCGCCGGATGCGCGCCGAAGAGATGAACGCGCTGCTGCGCGAGATGGAAGCCACACCCCATTCGGGCCAGTGCAACCACGGCCGCCCCACCTATGTCGAGCTGAAGCTGGCCGATATAGAGCGGCTGTTCGGACGGCGATGATCACGCTGGGCGGACAGACCTATGCGCTGGATGATCCGGCGGTGGTGCTGGTGCTGGCAGGTCTGCTGCTGGCGCTGCTGGTCGTGATCCTGTTGATCCTTGCGCTGCGTGCTGCGGCCCGGTCTGCAAGGCTGGCGGAACCACTGGCGCAGCAGATGGCCTATATGGCCTCGCGGGTGCAGGGCCTGGGCGATGGGCAGCAGCAGCTTTCCGGTGGTCTGACCCATGTGGCCGAGGCGCAGGCGGCATCGCAGGCGCAGATGATGCGTCTGATGGAGCAACGTCTGGCCCATGTCACCGGACAGATGACAGAAACCCTGCATGGATCGGCCCGCCGCACCGCGCAGTCGCTGGGCGAATTGCAGCAAAGGCTGGCCGCTATCGACAAGGCGCAGGACAACATCACCAAGCTGTCGGGCGATGTGCTGTCCTTGCAGGATATCCTGTCCAACAAGCAGACGCGCGGCGCCTTCGGCGAGATCCAGTTGCACGATATTGTCGGCAAGGCGCTGCCTGCGGACAGCTACAAGATGCAGGCGACGCTGTCGAACGGGCGGCGGGCCGATTGCCTGATCCATCTGCCCAACCCGCCTGGCCCTATCGTGGTGGACAGCAAGTTCCCGCTGGAAGCCTATGAGGCGTTGCGGCGTGCGGATAATCCGAACGACCTCAATCGCGCGGCCAGCCTGCTGCGCCAATCCGTGCGCGGCCATATCAAGGCGATTGCCGAGCGTTACATCATCGAAGGCGAAACCGCCGACGGTGCGCTGATGTTCCTGCCCTCCGAGGCGGTCTATGCCGAATTGCACGCCAATTTCCCCGAACTGGTGCGCGAAGGCTTTGCCGCGCGCGTCTGGATCGTGTCGCCCACCACCTGCATGGCCACGTTGAACACCATGCGTGCGATCCTCAAGGATGCGCGCATGCGCGAACAGGCGGGGGCCATCAGGCGTGAACTGGGCCTTCTGTCGCAGGATGTGGACCGTCTGGGCCAAAGGGTCGAGAATCTGGATCGTCATTTCGGCCAGGCCGCGCGCGACATTGCGGATATCAAGGTCAGCGCCGACAAGGCCGGGCGCCGCGCCAAACGGCTGGACAATTTCGATTTCGAGGATGTCGTACCCGACGTCGAGGCCGATCAGCCACCTCTTGTTCTGGCGCAGGGGCAAAGACGCGATCCCTGAACGCAAAAGGGCGGCCCTGATGGACCGCCCTTTGGTGTCTGGATCCGTGCCGGATCAGATACGGAAGAAGGGTTGCGCGATGCGCGGGATCAGCTTGTTGAACCGCAACGGCGCATCCGTCGCTGCAAGGCAGATGCAATCCTCGCCGATGTCCGCAACCGGAGTATGGGTCAGATCCTCATCCGCGATCTCGATGTCGCCGCGGCCAAAACGGTCGGTCTCATCCACGAAGGCGCCTTGCAGAACCAGCGTCAGCTCCATCCCGCGATGGCCATGATCAGGCACGGCCGTGCCTGCAGGGATATAGAGCAGCCGTGCCGAGGCTTCTTTGGAGGTCGGCAGAATCGCCTGTTTCACGCCCATGCCGATGGGTTTCCACTTCACCTTGTCGACATCGCCACCCACGTAGTCACGCAGCGGGGCCGGCAAGACCGAAGCGCCCTGCGCGCTGGGCGAAGGCCGCTTCACGGGGCTCAGCGCCCCGGATGTGATCAGGCGCATCGTCTCGGCGAAACAATCCTCGGCCACGGGTTGGCTGTCCGTGCCGTCCAGAAGCGCGCCGCCGACGCTGTCGAAACTTGCCAGTTGTGCACGGCAGTCGTCACACATCGACACATGGGCGGCGACGATCAGGTTGAACGCCTCCGGCAGCGTGCCGGCGGAATAGGCCATCAGCAGCTGGTCGGTCAGATGATGTTTCACGTTATGCATCTCGATATTCACTTCATTGCATGGCGCAGTCTGTCCAACGCCAATCTGATGCGGGATTTGATCGTGCCAAGGGGCAGACCCGTCTGATCTGCGATTTCGCTATGCGACAAATCGCCGAAATAGGCTTTTTCGATCAGTTCCCTTTGTTTCGCGGGCAGGGCGGCAATCGCGCGCCCCAGTTGTTCGCTTTCCTGTTGCAGGCTCAGGATGTCTGCCTGATCCGGCTCTTCCTCGGGGCCCCAGTCCAGATCTTCCGGCTCGGGGCGGCGTTGCTTGCGCAGCGCGTCGATCTTCCTGTTCCGGGCGATCGTGAACACCCAGGTGGCGACCGAGGCGCGGGATGCATCGAACAGATGCGCCTTCTGCCACAGCGTCGCCATCACCTCTTGCGTGCACTCCTCGGCCAGGGTTGCGTCGGCCCCGGACCGCATCAGAAATGCCTTAACCCGCGGGGCGAAATACTGGAACAGCTCGGCAAAGGCCGTCTGATCCTGATCATCCCTGATGCGGGTCATGTGGGTGATCCAGTCGGTCGGATCGTATTTTGTCTTCATGGCCAACGGCTGCGCCTTCGTGGACAAATCTGTCTTGCCCCCTGTCCTAGCACGCAGGGCGGCCGGGGACGAGGCGACATTTGCTTCCGAAGGATCAACGACGTTGAACATGCAAGTGATTACGGGGGCATGACGCGACTGGATCACCACGCATCTGATTTTTCTGTAAATCATCCAAAACGCGATTTACTGCGTATCTACCCCAAAGACCAATCCAGAAAGACCGGAGTCAGAACCACATGCCATTCGAAGCGGGCCGCGTCGCCCCAAGAAAAATAGCCGTCATCGGAGCAGGGATTTCAGGCATGGGGGCCGCGCATATGCTGGCGGATACCCATCACGTGACCCTGTTCGAGGCAGAGCCCCGACTTGGCGGCCATGCCCGTACCATCGTGGCGGGCAAGAACGGCGATCAGCCGGTTGATACCGGTTTCATCGTGTTCAATTATGCCAACTACCCGCACATGGCAGCGCTGTTCGATCGTCTGGATGTGCCGGTTGTCAAATCGAACATGAGCTTTGGGGCCTCTCTCAAGGGGGGGCAACTGGAATACGCGCTGACCAGCCTGTCAGCGCTGTTCGCGCAGAAGCGCAACATCGTGAACCCCAAATTCCTGGGCATGGTGCGCGATATTCTGAAATTCAACGCGCAGGCGCTGATCATCGCGCAGGACCGCAGCCTGACGACCGGGCAATTCCTGGCGCAGCTTGGCACCGGCGACTGGTTCCGCGATTACTATCTTCTGCCCCTGTCCGGCGCGATCTGGTCCACGCCTGTCGAGCAGATCATGGATTTTCCCGCCCATGCGATGATCCGGTTCTTCGAGAACCACGCGCTGTTGAACACCACGGGGCAGCACCAATGGTTCACGGTGCAGGGTGGATCGGTCGAATACGTGCGCCGCTTGGGTGACGCGATGCGCGCGCAGGGCGTGACCTTCCGCCTGGGCACGCCGATCGATGCCGTGCGCCGGCTGCATCTGGGCGCCGAGGTCAAGGCAAGGGGCGGTGAATGGGAAACCTTTGACGAGGTGATCTTTGCCACCCATTCCGACGATACCCTGCGCCTGCTGGCAGATCCCACACCCGACGAGAAGGCCAACCTTGGCGCCATCGCCTATCAGCCGAACGACATCGTGCTGCATGCCGACCCTGCGGTGATGCCGCAGCGCAAGGTTGTCTGGTCATCCTGGAACTATACCGAGATCATGGGCAAGCAGTCCGACAAGATCGATCTGACCTACTGGATGAATTCGCTCCAGCCGATCCCGCAGGACGATCCGCATTTCGTCACGCTGAACAGCACGCGCCCGATCCGGCAAGAGCTGATCTATGATCAGGTGACACTGCGCCACCCTGTCTATGACATGGCCGCACTGGACGCGCAGGACAGGATCCGCGCGACCAACGGGACGCGCAACACATGGTTCTGCGGGGCGTGGATGCGCCACGGTTTCCATGAGGACGGCCTGTCCAGCGCGGTCGATGTGGTCGAGGCGCTGTCGCGCAACAACGTGGCACTGGTGGCGGCGCAGTGACAGGAATAGACCATATCGCCGGTCACACCTGGCATGGGCGCAAGGGCGGGGTCGATAACGCCTTTCGCTACGGGGTGGATTACCTGCTGCTGGATGCGGAACATCCGCAGGACGCGCCCAGCCTTTTCGGACGCAACCGGGGCAACCTGACATCCGTTTGGGACAGCGACCATGGGGGGCCGCCCAAACAGGGACGCGGTGCTGCCTGGGTGCGTGAGGTGCTGACGGTGCATGATCTTGAAGCGCCGGCGCGGATCGAACTGCTGACCCAGCCGCGCGTTCTGGGGCATGTGTTCAACCCGGTTTCATTCTGGCTCTGCCGTGATGCGGATGAGAACTTGCGCGCGGTCATCGCAGAGGTCACGAATACATTCGGCGATCGCCATTCGTATCTGGTGCATCGCGAAGATCATGGGCCGATCACGGCCCATGACCGGATGCGCGCCACCAAGCTGATGCATGTCAGCCCGTTTCAGCCGGTCGAGGGCGGGTATGAGTTTCGCTTTGACATCCGGTCTGACCGGATCGGCATCTGGATCGACTACACGGGCGGCAATGGCGGTGTGATCGCCACGCTTGTCGGCGCGCGCAAACCTTTGACAAACGCGGGCATCCTGCGCGGCGCGCTGCGCCGTCCGTTCGGATCCCGGCGGGTTCTGGCCCTGATCCATTGGCAGGCTTTGAAGCTCTGGTGGAAGGGCGTGGCCTATCGCCCCCGGCCCGAGCCGCCCATCGAAGAGGTCAGCAGGTGAAAGCCCTGAGCGCCACGATGCCCGCAGCCCCTGCGCTGCCAGCCTATGGGGTTTTTGCGGCCCTCTTGGCCGCAGCCGGGCTGCCGATCTACATTCACGCCCCCAAGGTGTATGTGGATGAATATGGCGTGTCGTTGGCGGCTTTGGGTGCGGTCTTGTTCGGTCTTCGCCTGTTCGACGTGATCCAGGACCCGTTGCTGGCGCGGCTTGCCGGGGCGCTCAGGCATCAGCGCGCAGTGGCGGTGACGGGCGGTGTCGCCCTGATGGTTGCATCCATGCTGGGCCTTTTTGCCGTCGCTCCACCCGTCGCGCCCTTGATCTGGTTCGCCTTGATGCTGGCGGGTGTATTCTCGGCCTTCAGTTTCCTGACCATCTGTTTTTATGCCCAGGGCGTGCAAACCGCCGGGACGATGGGGGCCACGGGTCATATAAGGCTTGCCCGGTGGCGTGAAACAGGCGCCCTTCTTGGGGTCTGCGTTGCCGCAGTGGCGCCTGTGGTTCTGGGCGGTTTCGAAGGCTTTGCCCTTGGCTTTGCCCTTCTGGGGCTTGGCGCTGTCTGGCTGATGCGGCACGAATGGGGCGGCCAGCTGACAATACCCGAAGCAGGCATGGCGCCCGTGCTGCGCGATCCGGTGGCGCGGCGGCTTTTGCTGATCGCGCTGGTCAACGCAGCGCCCGTGGCCGTCAGCTCGACCCTGTTCCTGTTCTTTGTCGAAAGCAGGCTTGCCGCCCCCGGGTGGGAAGGTCCCTTCCTGTTGCTGTTCTTCCTGTCGGCGGCTGTTGCCACCCCGTTCTGGGGAAAGGCGGCCGAGGTTTACGGCCCCAAACGGGTTCTTGTCGCGGGCATGATCCTGTCGATTGCGGCCTTCGCCTTTGCCCTGACCCTGGGTGCCGGCGACACCCTGGCCTTCGCGGTGATATGCATCGCGTCGGGCGCGGCGCTGGGCGCGGACATGACGCTTTTGCCCGCGATCTTCGCGGCGCGCATGGCGCGGATTGCACCTGGCGCTTCCGGCGCGTTCGGCCTGTGGTCCTTCGTGTCGAAACTGTCGCTGGCCTTTGCCGCCGTTGCCCTGCTGCCCGCCTTGGAGGCCGCCGGATTTCGTGCCGGGGTCGAGAATACAGACGATGCGCTTCTGGCGCTCAGCCTGGCCTACGGGCTGGTGCCGTGCCTTCTGAAACTGCTTGCCATTGGCCTGCTGGCCACAACCAACTGGAAAGAGGACTAGATGGCGGATTATCTTCTCTTCACGCTTCTCGGGATGGTTCTGGTTCTTGGCCCGCTATGGGCCAAGGCAAGGTTCTGGTCATTCACCTCCCAGACCCCGCAGGACTATGAAAAGGGTGCGCCCCAGTTTGATCTGCGCGAGCATCTGAACGGGCCGATCCTGTGCGAGGGCGTGATCTATGGCCCGCTGGGCCGCGTGACCTCGCGGTTTGTGGGCAAGTTCGAGGCGCGTTGGGATGGAAACCGTGGCGTGATGCGCGAGCATTTCATCTATGACAGCGGCGCCACGCAAGACCGCGAATGGCGTCTGGAAATCGGCAATGACGGTCAGATCAAGGCCGATGCCGACGATCTGGTGGAGCCGGGCAGCGGCCGGATGTCGGGGTCTGCGGTGCAGCTGAAATATCGTATTCGCCTGCCGCAGGATTCCGGCGGGCATGTTCTGGACACGGTGGACTGGATGTATCTTGCCCCCAATGGCACGGTGATGAACCGCAGCCAATTCCGCAAATTCGGGATTCCCGTGGCCGAACTGGTCGCGACAATGCGCAAGGTGGACGCGGCATGATGAACTGGCAAGGCAAGAGGTACTGGCTGATCGGCGCAAGCGAGGGTCTGGGTGCTGCCCTGGCCCACAAGCTGAGCCGGGCCGGAGTCGAGGTGATCGTCTCTGCCCGTAACGAGGATCGCCTCAAGGCTTTGGTGGCTGAACTGCCGGGCAAGGCATCGTTCGTGCCTGTCGATGTCGGCGACCGCGTCAGCGTCGAAAAAGCGGCCGCGCAGGTGGGGCAGATCGACGGGATGGTTTACCTGGCCGGGGTCTACTGGCCGATGAAGGCGCAAGACTGGAATGCCGATCAGGCCGAGGCGATGGCCGACATCAACTTTACCGGCGCCGTGCGCGCGGTGGGTGCCGTGATCCCGCAGATGGTCGCACGTGACGCGGGCCATATCGTGATCACCGGCTCGCTGTCCGGGTTTCGCGGCCTGCCCGGCGCGATCGGCTACGCGGCGTCCAAGGCGGGCACGATGTCCCTTGCCGAAAGCCTCTATGCCGATCTTCACAAGACCGGTGTGCGGGTTCAGGTGGCCAACCCCGGCTTCATCCGCACCCGCCTGACCGACAAGAACGACTTTCGCATGCCTTTCCTGATGGAACCGGATCAGGCGGCGCAGGACATGTTCGAGCTGATGAACGATCAGGGCCGCTTCAAGCGCAGCTTTCCCACGGTGTTCAGCTGGCTGTTCCGTCTGTCCCAGTTCATGCCGGACTGGATGTATTACCGCCTGTTTGCCTGAGATCAAGGACGCTTCCGTTTGGAGGGATCACCACTGTCTGGCATAGTGCCACCAGGAGGACCCCTGCCATGCTGGAGATTTCAGTCAACAAGATTGCCCAGATCGTTCTGATGTCCCGCGAGTTGAACCGCGCGGAAGGCGAGTTGCGCGCCTTCATCGACAGGCTGAGCGAGGAAGAGCAGACCAGCCTCGTGGCCCTGATGTGGATCGGGCGCGGCTCTTTCGAACCGGAAGAGCTGGAAGAGGCGATCCGGACAGCCGCCCAGGAGGCGACAACCCCCACCGCCGATTACCTGCTGGGCACGCCCCATCTGTCCGATCATCTTGAAAACGGTCTGGATGCGCTTGGCCTGTCAGCCATCGACGAAGAAGATGATTTGATTCGAGGCGGTTAGACGCTTCCAAAGCCTGATTTGGTCGAATGTTGCCGGATCTGTGCGTTCATGCACCAAGCGAGTGCGGCATTTCGGGAACTGACCTCAAGTCAGGCTGTTTTCGGGCTTCACGAAATGCCTCTCATTCTGGTGCCATTCGCGTGAGCCGTTAGCAACATTTCAGTCCGTCTTTGGAAGAAATTCCATAACCATATGTATTTAAAACAGAAAAATCTGGATTTTCACCCTTTCGAAAAAGTTTCAGCTTTCAAGATGGCGCGGTCACACATTCCCTTGAGCAGGCGTGTTTTGAATGTGCGATGATGTGACGTCATATTGGGTTCAGATCAAAAACGATCGTAACCGAAACAAACGGAGTTACACAATGAACCGCATCATCATGACCGCAATCGCCGCCGCTACCTTTGGAACCGTTGCCTATGCAGGCGACATGGTATCCAGCAACGACACCCTGGGCACCCGCACCGAAGCCGCCAGCGTCATCGTCTTCGAACGTGACCGTGGCATTTCCGGCAGCGACATGATCTCTGCGACCGCAGGGACCGAGCGGATGGTCGACGCCGGCCTGATCCTGGAGCCCCGCGATCTGGCGATTGCAGAGAACGGCCAAGTGACCGTCTACAGCTTCAACGCACCGGCCAACAACAGCGCCGTGACTTTCGCACCGCGCTAAGCCCCCCTGACGCAGGGCCTCCTCCCCCTGCGTCAATGAACAGCGCCCTGTTGTTCAAAAAAACCCCGTCCAGGTCATCCTGGGCGGGGTTTTATGTTGTCGCGGTGCGGGTCTGGATCAGGCGGCGGCGCGGTCCACGATCTGCAGATGCTGCGCGAGCTTGTCGATCTCGGCCATCCAGCGCGATACCAGTCGCGGATCCGATGGTGCCGCGGTGACACCGGCCGGTATTTCGCGGGCCAGAACGGCCTCGACCGCCAGGGATACAGGCACAGACACCAGCCGCGCCATTGCCGTGCCGCGCGCATCGCCCCAGGCATCCATCACATAGGATTTGTGCCAGACGGTCTTGCCATCCTTTTCGGCCTTCAATTCCACGCAAAGAACCACGCGGTCCGGCTCGCCTTCGTCATAGGCGTTTTCCGACCAGAACTGATCGGACATGTCCTTCAGCCGTGCATCGCCCTCAGGGCCGGACAGCGTCTCGATCTCGGCAAAGATATCGGCCCAGGCATCGGACCAGCCGTTCAGGCGCAGGGTGCCGCGCACGAAGTCGCGCACCGGCCATGCGGGATCGAAACGGTAATCCTCCATGAAGGGGATCGAATCGCGGTTCGGATAGACCTCGAACGTCTCAGGCGTCGGCAAGGGGGCGTCATAGCTGCTCAGCGCGTTCCACGGACGATCCACCCGCAACTCCGAGAAGTTGCGAATCGACCGCGAGGGCGAGCGCAGCGCCTTCAGCACACCCAGCGGTGACCAGCTGAACTTGTAGCGGAACGCGTTGGCGATCTTGGGCACGCCGCCGCAATAGGACAGGAACGAAATTGCATTCGTCGGGTCATATGCATCCGACGCGCGGTATTCAGCAACCAGATGATGCGCCATCAGATGGTCGATGCCCGGATCAAGCCCCACCTCGTTGACAGAACACAGGCCCTTGTCGCGGAACGCATCATCCAGCGCGCGCATTTCCGGCGCGATGTAGGACGACGACACGAAATGCGCGCCCTTCTCAAGGCACAGCTTCGCCAGCGGCACATGCCAGTCGGCGGGCAGCATCGACACCATGACATCACCCTTGGCCAGACCGGCGCCCAAAGCCTCGATATCGAAGGCCTTGATCCGGTCGGTCAGATCGCCCACCGCCTTGCGCGCCTTGTCGGCGGAACGATTCCAGACGGTAACCTCATGCCCCGCCTCGATCAGGCGACGCAGGCCGGGGATGGCCGACAGGCCGGTGCCGCACCAGTGGATGGTCATGGGCTTTCCTTTCCTTACTTGAATTTCAGTTTGGCCGTGACGATGGCGATCATCGCCGTGACGGACACGATATTGGCCAGGATCAACGGCCAGTCGACGATCATGATCCCGTAAGCCAGCCAAAGCGAGACCGTGACCAGGAACAGGACCTGCGCGACAAGCGACAGGCTGCGGGTGTCGCGGGTGCGCCAGACCTGCAATGCCTGGGGGATCCAGCAGATCGTACCCAGTATGGCGGCTGCGTAGCCGATGTAGAGTGGCGTCATGTCAAACCTTCGCCAGATGGGTCAGGAACGTGTCTTTCGCACGCCCCCAGACGCCGGTTTCAAGGTGGTTCAGTTCAAGAAGCGTCGGCAGCAGCTGCGCTGCGTAATCCTGCGAGCTTTCGACCGGCAGCATGGACGGCAGGTTGTCGATCGCGGTCACATCCAGCGGGGGGGCATCGTGCACCCGCAACGCGGGTTCGGCCCATGTGGTGGTGCGGTCATAGACCTTGATGGGCGAGAAATCACTGGTCGGATCACAGGCGATGTCGCCGATTACCGTCAATTTGCGCGGGTCTGTCGGGGCCGTTGCAGGCACGAAAACAGGCGTACCGGGCCGCGCCAGGATACAGTTCAGGAAGATCTCATGCTGCATGATTTGCGGAAACGGCCCGCCGCTGGCGGTTTCGGCCATGTCCCAGCGGGTGACCTGCATGCCCATCGCTTCGCACAGATCCGATGCCCCGGTGCCCACGCGCCCCAAGGCCCCGATGACGATGGCGCGGGGTCTGCCGGTGTCGATGCCGCGCATCTCGGCGGTCAGGTCGGCCACCAGCGCGTCGCGTCCCGCATAGACGCCAACGGGGCCGCAGATCTCGCCCCGTTGCTGCGCCAGCCAGCATTTCAGCGAAACCGCCGCCCCAGCGAATCCCGCCCAATACCCGAAGGCCGCGACACGGCGGCCATTCTCATCGACCAGGTATTCCAGATCATACAGCGTCCCGCCGCCAGCCTTGAACCGCTTGAGCAACTCCTGGCCTGCCGGTTGGCCCTTGAAGGCATGGCCGAACATGATGTGACGATGTGGCAGGGCTGTGCCGTCTTCGGGCAGTTCTTTCAGGCCGAAGATGATCGCATCGGCAGGGGCCTCGGGCCAGCTGTTCTGCGCCGCGATCACGGCGCCCGCCGCGCGGTAGCCGTCGATCGGAATGGCGCGCACGTCGCTATCCTCGACCGTCACGCGAAGGCCCGCCTTGATCAACGCGGCGCAGCCATCGGGGGTCAGGCCGACCCGCTCTTCATTGGCGCGCTGTTCGGCGCGGACCCACAGATGTGTCATGGTTCAACTCTTTCGGTGGACGTGTCGCGCGAAGCATAGCCAAGCGCAAGGGCGGCTTAAAGATGCGTTTGCGCGTGTTGGCGATCTGGCCGGTCCAGATGCGGCACCGCATTGAACTGGGTCAGAGCCATATGTTCCCCCAACCGGTGCAGACGGTGGACCGACGTGTTCATGATCGCGATGCAGGCGCGGGCGAAGGCAGGGGTGTCCAACCCCATGGTCTGGCGCAGAACCATCCCGATCAGACCGCCTGAGGTGACCACAAGCGCCGGACCACGTCCGCCCGAAATGTCGCTGATCGCATCCTGGACGCGGGCGTGAAAATCCGCAAAACTTTCGGGCGGGCTGTCGATCTCGCCGGATTGCCAGGCGGTCAGAAGCCGGGGCATGTAGCTGACGAACCCCTCGCGCGTGTTCGGCAGATGAACACCGTGCTGCTGTCCGTAAAGATGGGCCAGGGTGAAGAACTCCATCTCGTTCAGCCGCGCATCCTGCACGATCTCGGCATACTGGCCCGCGCCCATCGCCGAGGCCGTTTCCACGTGACGTATGAGCGTGCCGCAATAGACGCGGGTAATCTGTTCGCGCGTGTCCCGCAGATGTTCGCCCAGCCAGGCGGCCTGCTGATGGCCAAGCGGGCTCAGGCTGTCATAGCCGTGTTCGTCCCGCGCCCCGGTCTGGGCCTGCCCGTGCCGGACAAGGGTGATCTGCGACATGGGACGTCTCCGATTGCTTGCGTTGCAGACCTAGGTCAGCGCGCGGGGCAAGACAACCCGCAAGGCGGCGTCTGGACATACCCGGCGGATGAAGATTGTGTAGCAGCCAGCAGACAGGAAAGGGCAAGGGAATGCGGGTGAACGGCGAAAGGTTTCTCAAGGATCTGCATGATCTGCGGCAGTTTGGTGCATCTGGCGTGGGCAAGGGCGTGGTGCGCCCGGCCTATTCAAAGGCCGATGTGGCAGCCCGTGAATGGCTGGCCGCGCGCATGTCGGATGCGGGGTTGGAGCCGCGCTTCGACGCCGTGGGCAACCTGTTCGGCCTCGCGCCGGGGCGCTCGCTTCTGATGGGGTCGCATAGCGACAGCCAGCCCGAGGGCGGTTGGCTGGACGGGGCGCTGGGCGTGGTCATGGCGCTGGAAATCGCCCGCGCCGCGCAAGAGGCAGGTGGCCCCGCCGTTTCAGTGGCCAATTTCCAGGACGAGGAAGGGCGCTTTGGCGTTACCACGGGCAGCGCGATCTGGTCGGGCCAGTTGCCGCTGGCCCGTGCCGATACCCTCACCGACAGTGCGGGCGTCAGCTTTGCCGAAGCCCGCGCCGCCATGGCGCATCTGGCCGGTGATCCGATTGATCCCGCACGCTTCACCGGCTTCGTGGAATGCCACATCGAGCAGGGACCATGGTTGCACGAGGCAGGACAGGTGATCGGTGTCGTGACGGATATTGTCGGCATAAGGGACATGACCATCACCATGGAGGGGGAGCAGAACCACGCAGGCACCACGCCCATGCACCGCCGCCGCGACGCGTTTCAGGCGCTGTCGGCCTTCAACACGGCCTTGAACGACCGGCTCCGCAACATCGTGACACCGCAGTCGGTCTGGACCATCGGCCATGTCAGCCTGCATCCCGGCGCCCATTCCATCGTGCCGGGGCGCGTCGAGTTCTCGATGCAATGGCGCGACGGCGACACCACGCGCCTGAAGCGGATGGAAGATGTCATCCGCGACACCCTGGCCGAAATCGCCGCCGCCCATGGCATGAACCTGTCTTTCTCGGACATGTTGGGGCTGGAACCTGTCGTGATGCATCCTGCCTTCCGCGCCGCGCTGGGCCAATCCGCCGAAATCCGCGTGCCCGGCCGCTGGCGCGAGATGCAATCAGGCGCCCTGCATGACGCCACCAACGTGGCCGCCCTGATGCCTGCCGCGATGATGTTCGTGCCCTCGATCGGCGGGATCAGTCATGCCTTTGGCGAGGATACGTACGAAGCCGATCTTCTGACCGGGCTTCATGTCATGGCCGATGCGCTGCCCGCCCTTGCCGCTGCGCGGTGAACCACCCTGACGACCTACCCGGTCCAGGCGACATCGCCCAGAAAGATGTAGCCTGCGCCGTAGATGGTCTTGATCAGGCGCGGGTTCTTGGGATCTTCGCGCAGTTTCGTGCGTAGCCGCGATATGCGGACATCCATCGCCCGGTCGAAACTCTCGCCCGCGGCCCCGCCCAATATCTCCTGCATCATTGCGCGCGAGATCAGGCGTTTGGGGCGTTCCAGAAACAGGCGCAGTACCTCGCCTTCGGCATGGGAAAACGGGGTTTCAGCGCCGTTTTCGTCTTCCAGCGCGTAGCGGTCGAAATGGGCTGTCCAGCCATTGAAAAGCGCGGTCTGGCCGGTTTGCGTGACGGGCTGGCCGCGCCGCAGGCGGGCACGGATGCGGGCGACCACCTCGGCGGGATCGAAGGGTTTGATGATGTAGTCATCCGCCCCCAGTTCCAGCCCGGTCACCCGGTCCTGCACCTGCGCCCTGCCCGAGATGATGATGACCACGGCCCCCTGTTCCAGCGCCAGGCGATGCACCAGTGTCAGACCGTCGCGATCCGGCAAAGACAGGTCCACAAGGCAGATATCGGGCGTTGCCGTTTTCAGCGCGGCTTCGAATTCGGTGGCGCGGCCAAAGCTCATCGTGCGGAAACCGGCCTCGGTCAGGGCATGGGCCAGCATGTTCCGGATGGCCGGTTCGTCATCAAGGATCGTGACCAGTGGTGCGCTCATGTCGTCGTGCCTCCGCTTTGCAGGAATGCCGACAGGCCGCTTGCGGTAAAGGGTTTCATCAGCACGGGCACTCGGTCGACGGCGCTCTTGTGGTAAGGGTGGTCCCGCGGCAAGGATGTCATCAGACGGCAGGGTGGATGGCCTGCGGGCAGCCGGTCCAGCAGGTCAAGGCCGGTTTCATCCCCCTCAAGGGTGATGTCGGACAGGATCAGCGCGATATCCGGCAGCTGATCCAGCAGGGCAAGCGCCTCATTGACGCTGGCGGCTTCGATGACCGCGTGGCCCTGGTCGCGCAGCATCTCGCGGATGCCGATGCGCAGGTCTGGGCTGTCTTCGACCAGAAGCACGAGACCCGGCACAAGCGGCAGCGCGGCCGGTCGCAGCGGCAGACGCAGACTGACCTTGCCGCCGCGATCGGTATTGCCGATCAGGACCCGGCCACCTGCAAGCTTGACCATGTCATAAACCATGGCAAGGCCCAGCCCCGTGCCCTCGCCACCCTTGGTCGTGAAAAACGGCTCCAGGGCATGTTCCAGTGCGGCCTCTGAAAATCCGGGACCGGTGTCTGTCACGGTGAACTCTGCCCAGGTGTCTTGTACCGGGCTCACATCCAGATGGATCCTGCCTGACGTTCCGCAAGCGTCGCGCGCATTCAGGATCAGGTTCAGCAGGGAATCCTGCAACATGCCGGTATCCAGCATCAACGCATCATGCGGGATGGTGTTGGAGATCGTCAGCGCGATGCCGGGCGGCAAGGCGGGGGCCGCCAGTGTTTCAAGGTCGGACAGCGCGGCACGCAGGTCAGCTGCCGTGGGGTTCCATTCGCGGGCGCCGGTGATATCGGCGATCCGGTTCAGCAGCGCACCGCCGCGATGGGCCGCCGAAAGCGTTGCGGTCACCAGATCGCGCGCATCTGTCGACAGATCCATCCGCTGCAGGCGCGATTGGCTGCCAAGGATGATTGTCAGCAGGTTCGAGAAGTCATGTGCCATGCCGCTGGTCAGCTGCGCTGCCATTTCGCGCCGCCGCGTCTGTTGCAGGGCGCTGCGGGCCTGGCTTTCCTCGGTCACGTCCATCGACAGGATATAGACCCCGTTGATCTGACCGTCCGGCGCGCGGTCCGGTGTGAAAGCCGCGCGAATCCGGCGGGAGCTGTCTTCATCGTTGAATTCGAAAACCGATGCGGTTCCGAAAAACGCGGCATTCAGATGCGGTTCGATCGCGGCATGGGCTGATTCGCCAAGGGCCTTGCGGATCGGCAGGCCCAGGATGTTCGCGGGCCTTCCCGGCATCACCACGCCCAGCTTGCGGTTCGAGAAGGTATAGCAGCGGTCGCGCCCCACATGCGAGATATGGGCGGGCATCATCTCGGTCGTCAGCCGGGTGCGGGCCTCGGTTTCGGTCAACTGGCGCTTGGCCTCTTCCAGCGCGGTCACGGTCGCTTCCAGTTTGCGGTTCGTGGCGCTCAACTCCTCGGCATAGGCCAGCACCTTGTCGCTCAACTCCTCGGACCTGGCGCGCAGCAGGGCTTCTTGCCGTTTGACGCGGGTGATGTCGGTATAGACGGTAACCCACCCCCCCTGCGGCAGCGGTGAGCCTTCGACGCTGATGCTGCGCCCATCCGGACGCAACCGTTCCATGTAGTGCGGCTCGAATGCGCGGGCCTGTTCGACACGCACGCGCACGGCCTCATCAAGATCATCGACCGGCCCGTATTCGCCGCGTTGCGCCAGGAAGCGGATCGTATCCTCGAAACGCGCACCGGGTGTGGTCAGCGCGGCCGGCAGGTCGAACATCTCGCGGAAAGGACGGTTGCAGATCACAAGCCGCAAGTCGCTGTCATAGATCGACAGCGCCTGCTGGATCAGGTTCAACCCGGCCATTGTCATCGCGGCGGTGTCGAGCGGTGCGGTATTCATTGTCATTCCTCTGGTCGGGTATGGCTAGCACCGCAAGGCGCGCGCGCCTAGTGCCCGATCCGGGTGCGATCTTGTTACAATTCGTAACAATTGGGAAATCTTCAGGAAAAAGTTGACGTAGAGCCTAGCAGATGCACCATCGAAGATCGGTAAAGAATCGCCGCTCAAGGTGGTCACCGGCCCGGAGGGAGAACGGGCGCAAGGGAGGAAAAGATTTGGCACAGTCGTCACAGGCGACCGGTGGACTTGCGTCCATACCGGCGCTGTTGCAGCGCAACGCCCAGCGGTTCGCGGACAAGCCCGCCTACCGTGAAAAGGAATTCGGCATCTGGCAAAGCTGGACGTGGAAGGATGTTCAGCGCGAAGTGGACAACTTCGCCCTTGGGCTGATCAACCTTGGCGTCAACGAAGGCGATTTCATCGCCATCATCGGCAGCAATCGCCCGCAGCTTTACTGGTCGATGGTCGCGGCGCAGTCCGTGGGCGCGGTGCCCGTGCCGCTGTATCAGGATTCCGCGGCAGAAGAGATGGCCTATGTGCTGGACCATTGCGGCGCCCGCTTCATCATCGTCGAGGATCAGGAACAGGTCGACAAGGTGATCGAGATCCAGGACCGCCTGCATCAGTTCGAACACATGATCTACCTTGATCCGCGTGGGCTGCGGAAATACGACCATTCCCGCCTTCACGAATTCCGCCATGTGCAGGAACAGGGGCACGCCGCGCGTGATGAATTCACGCCCGAGCTTGAGCGCCGCCGTGCCAAGCTGGACATGTCCTCGACCTGCGTGATGCTTTACACCTCGGGCACGACGGGCAAGCCCAAGGGCGTGGTGCTGAGCAACCGCAACATCATCGAAAGCGCGCATAACTCATCCGAGTTCGACAAGCTGGGCCCGGATGAGGAAATCCTGGCCTACCTGCCGATGGCCTGGGTGGGTGACTTCATCTTTTCGGTCGGTCAGGCCTATTGGGCGGGCTTCTGTGTCAACTGCCCCGAAAGCCCCGAAACCATGGTCACCGATCTGCGCGAGATCGGGCCGACCTATTATTTCGCACCGCCTCGCGTCTTCGAGACGCAGCTGACCAACGTCATGATCCGGATGGAGGATGCCAGCCGGATGAAGAAATGGCTGTTCGACACCTTCATGGCGCATGCGCGCAAGGTTGGCCCGGCCATTCTGGACGGCAAGCCAGTGGGCTTCATGGACCGCTTGAAGTACAAGCTGGGCGATCTTTTCGTCTACGGGCCGCTGAAGAACACCCTTGGTTTCAGCAACGTCCGCATCGGATATACCGCCGGTGAGGCGATCGGCCCCGAGATCTTCGACTTTTATCGAAGCCTTGGCATCAACCTCAAGCAGCTCTACGGCCAGACCGAAGCCACGGTGTTCATCACCATGCAGCCCGATGGCGAGGTGCGTTCCGATACGGTCGGCGTGCCGGCCCCCGGCGTCGAGTTGAAGATCGGCGACAACGGCGAGGTCTATTACCGCAGCCCCGGTGTGTTCGAATGCTACTACAAGAACCCCGAAAGCACCGCCGATACCAAGGATCCCGAAGGCTGGGTCGCCACCGGCGACGCGGGCTTCATCGAGGAAGGCTCGGGTCATCTGCGGATCATCGACCGCGCCAAGGATGTGGGCAAGATGGCCGATGGCAGCCTGTTCGCGCCCAAATATGTCGAGAACAAGCTGAAGTTCTATCCCAACATCCTCGAGGCGGTAGTCTTCGGCAATGGCCGTGACCGCTGCATGGCGTTCATCAACATCGACCTCAGCGCGGTGGGCAACTGGGCCGAGCGCAACAACATCGCCTATTCCTCCTATCAGGAACTGGCCGGGCATCCCAAGGTGCTGGCCCAGGTGCAGGCCCATGTCGAAGAGGTGAACCGGTCGATCGCGGAAGACCCGATGCTGTCGGGCTGCCAGATCCATCGATTCCTGATCCTGCACAAGGAACTGGACGCCGATGACGGAGAGATGACGCGCACCCGCAAGGTCCGCCGCCGCATCGTCGAGGACAAGTTCCACGACCTGATCACCGCGCTTTATGACGGCTCCGACAAGGTCAGCACCCGCACGGAAGTGACCTATGAGGACGGGCGCAAGGGATACATCAGTGCAACGCTCGAGATCCGGGACGCCAAGGTGCAGCCGGTCACGACGCAGAAGATGGCGGCAGAATGAACCAGATGAGCACAGAAGGCTACACCACGGCCGACGGTCGCAAGATCGGCGGCGTGCTGATGGAGATGAAGAACATCACGCTGCGTTTCGGCGGTGTGAAGGCCATCACCGACATCAGCTTTGACATCCGCGAGGGCGAGATCCGGGCGATCATCGGGCCGAACGGCGCGGGCAAATCCTCGATGCTGAACGTGATTTCAGGTTTCTATGTCCCGCAGGAAGGCGAAGTCTGGTTCCGCGGTACCAAACGCCCGCCGATGAAGCCCTATCAGGTGGCCGAGCAAGGCATCGCACGCACCTTCCAGAACATCGCCCTTTTCGAAGGCATGAGCGTTCTGGACAACGTGATGACCGGCCGTCTGACCCATATGAAGTCAGGCATGCTGGAACAGGCCATCTGGAGGGGCAAGGCCGAGCGCGAAGAGGTCGAGAACCGCGAAGTCGTGGAAAAGATCATCGACTTTCTCGAGATCCAGGCGATCCGCAAGACACCCGTGGCCCGCTTGCCCTACGGTCTGAAAAAGCGTGTCGAGCTGGCCCGCGCCCTGGCAGCCGAGCCGAAACTGCTGCTGCTTGACGAACCGATGGCCGGCATGAACGTCGAGGAAAAAGAGGACATGAGCCGCTTCATCCTGGATGTGAACGACGAATTCGGCACCACGATCGCGCTGATCGAACATGACATGGGCGTGGTGATGGATCTGTCCGACCGTGTGGTCGTGATGGATTACGGCAAGAAGATCGGCGACGGCACGCCCGACGAGGTTCGTCGCAACCAGGCGGTGATCGACGCGTATCTGGGTGTCGCCCATGACTGAGCCAGTGTTCGCAAGCCGTCCTTTCCACAGTTTCGCAGGGAGTGCACCGCATGCCTGACCAACTTCTCTATGCCATCGAGGTGACGTTGAATGGCCTGATGGCAGGCGTTCTCTATGCGCTGGTCGCCCTTGGGTTCGTCCTGATCTACAAGGCCAGCGGTATCTTCAACTATGCCCAGGGGGTCATGGCGCTGTTCTCGGCGGCGACGCTGGTGGGCATCATGAATGGCGACGTGCCCTTCAGCCACCTGATCAATGCGGTCCTTGGCACCGATATCCACCATTTCGGCTGGCACGTGCCCGCGATCCTCGCGATCCTGCTCACGATGGGTGTGATGATCTTCCTGGCCTGGGCCGTGAACCGTTTCGTCTTCAAGCATCTGGTCAACCAGGAACCGATCATCCTGTTCATGGCGACGATTGGCCTTGCCTATTTCCTTGAAGGTCTCAGCGACATGATGTGGGGCGGCGACATCAAGAAACTGGATGTCGGTCTGCCGCAGGGCATCAACGAAACCATCGACGAGGTGACGTTCAACCTGTTCGGATACGGTTTCTTCATCGACAACCTTGATATCGTGGCTGCCGTGGTTGCCGTGATCCTGGTGATCGTCCTGACGCTTTACAGCCAGTATTCCAAACAGGGCCGCGCGCTGCGCGCCGTGGCGGACGACCACCAGGCCGCGCTGTCGGTCGGGATTTCGCTGAATTACATCTGGATCCTGGTCTGGTCGATCGCAGGCTTCGTGGCGCTGGTTGCCGGTATCATGTGGGGTGCGAAATCGGGTGTGCAGTTCTCGCTGTCGCTGATCGCGCTCAAGGCGCTGCCGGTGCTGATGCTGGGCGGCTTCACCTCGATCCCCGGCGCCATTGTCGGCGGGCTGATCATCGGTGTCGGCGAGAAACTGTTCGAGTTCACGCTGGGCGGCATGATGGGTGGCGCGACCGAGAACTGGTTCGCCTATGTGCTCGCGCTGATCTTCCTGGTGTTCCGCCCGCAGGGCCTGTTCGGTGAGAAGATCATCGAGAGGGTGTGATCATGAAAAAGCTGATCGCCATCATCAATGTGATCGCCTGGTCCGGTTTCTGGGCCTTTGGCTACCTGGCGCTGACCGCCAGCGACTTGACGCAGCAGCAGATCACGATCGCCAGCCTTCTGGCCGGTCTGGGCTTTGTCACCGGCGTGGTCGCCTATCTGAAACTCTCGCATGGGACGCCGGGTGTGCGCCACATGACGAAAATCCGCGAAGAGGGGTAAGGGCAGATGTTCTACCGTGAGGCAGGCGATTTCAAGACATCCTATGTGGATGACAACCAGACCTTCCCGATCAAGTTCGACCGCTACCGCTACTACGCGGTGCTGTTCATAGCCTTTGCGATCATCCCCTTCGTGATCAATGATTACTGGGTCAACGCGGTCTTCATGCCGTTCCTGATCTATTCGATCGCGGCCATCGGTCTGAACATCCTGATCGGCTATTGCGGGCAGGTGTCGCTGGGCACCGGCGGCTTCATGGCGGTGGGGGCCTATGCCTGCTACAAGTTCATGACCGGCGTGGACATCTGGTGGGGCGGTGAGCTGCTGTTCCGGCTGCCCGAATTCAACATCTTCTTCAGCGTGATCCTGGGCGGGCTGACGACCGCGCTGGTGGGGGTCCTGTTTGGCCTGCCCAGCCTGCGGATCAAGGGTTTCTACCTGGCCGTGGCCACGCTGGCGGCGCAGTTCTTCCTGGTCTGGGTCTTCAACCGCGTGTCGTGGTTCTACAACTACTCGGCTTCGGGCCAGATTTCGGCGCCCGAACATGGTATTGCCGGGGTCGCGATCACGGGGCCGAACGCCGATGCCTGGGCCATGTACCTGTTCTGCCTGGTGTTCGTGGCGTTCAGCGCGATCATCGCGCGCAACCTGACCCGGGGGGCCGTGGGGCGCAGATGGATGGCGATCCGCGACATGGACATCGCGGCCGAAATCATCGGCGTGGACCCCTTGAAGGCCAAGCTGACCGCTTTCGCCGTGTCGTCCTTCTTCGTCGGCATCTCGGGCGCGCTGTTCTTTGCGGTCTACCTGGGCGCTGTCGAAGTTGGCGAAGCCTTCGGGATCCAGAAATCGTTCCTGGTCCTGTTCATGGTCATCATTGGCGGTCTGGGGTCGATCTTCGGCTCCTTCGCCGGGGCGGCCTTTCTGGTGCTGCTGCCGGTGTTTCTGAAGAATACCCTGGTGGGCACGCTGGGCTGGCCCACCGACCTTGCAGCGCATCTTGAGTTCATGATCGTCGGCGCACTGATCATCATCTTCCTGATCGCTGAACCGCACGGGCTTGCGCAGCTCTGGCGCGTGACCAAGGAAAAATTGCGGCTTTGGCCCTTCCCGCACTAGGGCGGGGGCAAGGCAACTTTTTCGGAGGCTTGCCTCCGGACATCACCATCGGAAAAACCAAGGGAGGATACCCCGATGAAACTGAAACTGATTACAGCGGTGACCGCAGCCATCGTGGCGGCAGCACCTGCGATGGCAGAGCTGACTTTCACGGCGCTCAGCTATCGGACCGGACCCTATGCGGCGAACGGGATTCCCTTCGCGGACGGGTATCAGGATTACTTTACCCTGCTTAACGAGCGTGACGGCGGCATCGGCGGCGAGCCGGTCAACCTGATCGAGTGCGAAACCGGCTACAACACCGAAAAAGGTGTGGAATGCTACGAATCGACCAAGGGTTCGGGCGCGCTGGTCTATCAGCCCCTGTCCACAGGCATCACCTATCAGCTGATCCCCAAGGCAACCGCTGACGGCATCCCGGTGCATTCGATGGGTTATGGCCGGACCTCTGCCAAGAATGGCGAAGTGTTCCGCAACGTCTTCAACTATCCCGCCAACTACTGGGATGGCGCATCTGTCGGCATCAAGCACCTGCTGGATATCAACGGCGGCGACATCAGCGGCAAGAAGGTCGCACTTGTCTATCACAACTCCGCCTATGGCAAGGAACCGATCCGCACACTGGAAGAACTGGCCAAGAAGCACGGCTACGAGCTGACGCTGCTGCCGGTCGATCACCCCGGTCAGGAGCAGAAGTCGCAGTGGCTGCAAATCCGTCGTGACAAGCCTGATTATGTCCTGATGTGGGGCTGGGGCGTCATGAACCAGGTCGCGATCCAGGAAGCCGTGAACATCCGCTATCCGATGGAAAACTTCATCGGCATCTGGTGGTCGGGTTCCGAGAACGACGTTCTGCCCGCAGGTGACGGCGCGAACGGCTACAAGGCGCTGACCTTCCATGCGACTGGCGCAAGCTACCCGCTGTTCGACGACATCAAGACGCATGTCGTGGACAAGGGAAAGGCCGCTGGCGCTGGCGACCAGATCGGTACTGCCCTGTATAACCGCGGTCTCTATGCGGCGATGCTGGCAGCCGAGGCGGCCAAGACGGCGCAGGCGATCCATAACACCACGGCTCTGACCCCCGCGCAGATGCGCGACGGGATGGAGAACCTTGAAATCACCGAAGCCAAAATGACCGAACTGGGTCTGCCGGGTTTTGGTCCGTCCTTCAAGGTCAGCTGCCAGAACCATGGTGGTGACGGCCTGGTGGCCGTGGTGCAGTGGGATTATGCGTCCAAGTCCTGGAACATGATCTCGGACTTCCAGCAGTCGGATCAGGACGTCCTGAACCCGCTGATCGCGGAAGATGCGGCGGCCTATGCGGCTGAAGCCGGTATCACGCCGGGTTGCAACTGATCCAGACCCGCTGCGGGCAGCCCCGGTGGCTGCCCGCGCATTTCGGATATTTGAAGCAAGAAGAAGACTGGACGTTGCCCCTCCCGAATGACGGGCGCGTTAACCTTAACGGAGCGTGAGACATGCTGGACGCAGGCCGGACCGAAGAAAACCTTCTTGAGGTCAACAACATCGAGGTGATCTACAACCACGTGATCCTCGTTCTCAAGGGCGTGTCGCTCAAGGTGCCCAAGGGCGGGATTACCGCGCTTCTTGGGGGCAATGGCGCAGGCAAGACAACCACGCTCAAGGCGATTTCAAACCTTTTGCACTCGGAACGCGGTGAAGTGACCAAGGGCAACATCCTGTATCGCGGCGAGCGGGTCCAGGACCTGAGCCCGAACGACCTGGTGCAGAAGGGCGTCATCCAGGTGATGGAGGGCCGGCACTGTTTCGAACATCTGACCGTCGAGGAAAACCTGCTGACCGGCGCCTACACGCGCAAGGACGGCAAGGGCGCCATCGAGGCTGACCTTCAGATGGTCTACAACTATTTCCCGCGGCTGAAAGAGCGCCGCAAAAGCCAGGCGGGTTATACCTCGGGTGGAGAGCAGCAGATGGTGGCCATCGGCCGCGCGCTGATGAGCCGGCCCGAGACGATCCTGCTGGACGAACCCAGCATGGGACTTGCGCCGCAGTTGGTCGAAGAAATCTTCACCATCGTGAAGAACCTCAACGAGAAAGAGGGCAACACCTTCCTTCTGGCAGAGCAGAACACGAACGTTGCCCTGCGTTTCGCGCATTATGGATACATCCTTGAATCCGGCCGCGTCGTCATGGACGGCCCCGCCGCCGATCTGCGCGAGAACCCGGACGTCAAGGAATTCTATCTTGGTGTGTCGGAAGAAGGCCGCAAATCGTTTCGCGATGTGCGGTCCTATCGTCGTCGCAAACGCTGGCTGAGCTGACCAGACCCAGGCCACTTTTTTCTGCTCGGTAATGCGAAAGGTCTGCCATGACCCGCTTTTTTGATGAACTTGAAACCCGCAGTGCCGATCAGCGTGCTGCTTCCCTTGCGAAAGCCCTGCCTGACCAGATCGCACGCGCGAAGGCCTTGCCGGGATATGCCGGTGCGCTGGATGGCGTGAACCCTGCCAGCATCACCACCGTCGCGGCCTTGGCCAGCCTGCCCGTGCTGCGAAAATCGGACCTTGGCCGCGCGCAGGGGGCGGCCGGCCCGTTCGGCGGGCTGACGACACGGCCCGCGCATGGATTTGCCCATATCTTCCAGTCTCCCGGTCCGATCTATGAACCGGGCGGAACCGAACATGACTGGTGGCGCATGGGCCGTTTCCTGAATGCCTGTGGCATCGGGCGCGGCGATATCGTGCAGAACTGCTTTGGATACCACCTGACCCCGGCTGGCATGATCTTTGAATCCGGCGCGCGGGCCGTGGGGGCGGCGGTGCTGCCCGCAGGCACCGGCCAGACCGAATTGCAGGTCACCGCAAGCCGGGATGTTGGTGTCACCGCCTATGCCGGAACGCCGGATTACCTGAAGGTGATCCTCGACAAGGCCGACGAGATGGGTGTGCGCCTGGGCATCACGCGCGCCGCCGTGGGCGGCGGGGCGCTGTTCCCCTCGCTACGCAAGGAATATGCCGATCGCGGGATCCTGTGCCTGCAATGCTATGCCACGGCTGATCTTGGCAACATCGCTTATGAAAGCGAAGCGCAGGAAGGCATGATCGTGGATGAGGGCGTGATCGTCGAGATCGTGACCCCCGGCACCGGTGATCCGGTGGCGCCCGGTCAGGTCGGTGAAGTCGTTGTGACCACGCTCAACCCCGATTATCCGCTGATCCGCTTTGCAACCGGCGATCTGAGCGCGGTGATGGAAGGGGTCAGCCCCTGCGGCCGCACCAATATGCGGATCAAGGGCTGGATGGGGCGCGCCGACCAGACCACCAAGATCAAGGGCATGTTCGTGCGCCCCGAACAGGTGGCGCAGCTTGTCGCGAAACACGCCGAGATCAGCCGCGCCCGCGTTATCGCCAGTCGCGAGGGCGAGATGGACGTGATGACCGTGCAGATCGAATCCGCGGGCGGCAACCCGGATGCCTATGCCAGCACGGTGGCCGAAGTGCTGAAGCTGAAGGGCAAGATCGAACTTCTCAGCCCTGGCAGCCTGCCCAATGATGGCAAGGTGATCGAGGATCAGCGCGTCTACGATTGATCCCCGACGCAACCGGCATTGGACAAAATAAAAAAGACCGCCCCGAGAGGCGGTCTTTTCATGTAGCGATCGCGTATCGATCAGCCCTGGCGGGCTTTGAACCGACGCTGCGTCTTGTTGATCACGTAGACGCGGCCTTTGCGGCGCACGACACGGCAGTCGCGATGCCGGTTCTTGAGCGAGCGGAGCGAGTTCTTGACCTTCATGGTCCTCTCCTATCAGTCGCGGCGCGGGCCTTGCGCCTTGTGGTAGCCATGCCCCGGTTGTCCGGGACGGTGAAATGGCCCCCGAAGGGGCCAGAGAAACATCCCGTTACCGGAATGGAGAAATCATGGTGGGCGATACAAGGTTCGAACTTGTGACCCCTTCGATGTCAACGAAGTGCTCTACCACTGAGCTAATCACCCATGATACCGGACGGAAGCCTGCCCTCTGAAACGAAGAGGGGCGCGGGATTCCGCGCCGGTTCGTGGTCTATAAAAGGAGTCGGAAGCAGGATCAAGGGCTTTTGGCAAAGCGATTTATCGCGCTATGATAGGTTTATAGCGAGGACGACATATGCCATCGGTAGCCTATCATCTGTTCCGGCCGGAAGAAACACGCACCAGCGTGATCTTTGCCTCACCCCATAGTGGCCGCGACTACCCCTGGAGCTTTCTGCGCCGCACGGTGCTGGACGAACATTCGATCCGCACATCGGAGGATGCCTTTGTCGACAGGCTCTATGAGGCGGCGCCTGGTCTGGGGGCGCCCTTGCTTCTGGCAGGCGCGCCGCGCGCCTTCATCGACCTGAACCGCAGCGCGGATGAACTGGACCCCGCCCTGATCGACGGTGTGCGCGGCCTGACGCATAATCCGCGCATCGCATCCGGGCTTGGAGTCGTTCCCCGCGTCGTGGCCGGTGGGCGGGCGATCTACCGTGGCAAATTGCAGCTTGATGAGGTGCAAGGCCGGATCACGCAATACTGGCGCCCCTATCATGCCATGCTGCAACGGCTGCTGGACGAGGCGCATGGGCAGTTCGGCGAAGCAATCCTGATCGACTGCCATTCAATGCCGCATGAGGCGATGGACGGTATTGCGCGCTCGGGTGCGCGACGGCCGGACGTTGTGTTGGGTGACAGGTTCGGTGCATCGGCGTCATCATGGGTCGTGGACCGGATCGAGGCCGCGTTTCAGGGCACTGGTCTGGTAGTGGCGCGCAATGCGCCATTTGCCGGCGCCTACACGACACAGCATTACGGACGCCCGGCCCGTAATCAGCACGTGGTGCAGATCGAAGTGGACCGTGCGCTTTACATGAACGAGCAGCTGATCCGCCCCAATGGCAATTTCGTCAATTTCCAGAAAACCCTGACCAGCGTGATCGGCCGCATCGTTGATATTGGTCTGCGTAATCAACGGCTGGCGGCGGAGTGATCGCGCCTACCTGAGGGCGCGCCCCTTGAGAATGGCATCCTCGCCGAATCGCGCCCTGATCGCATCCGTCGCCCGTTCGGCCCGCTGACGGGCCGCGGCTTGCGGGTCCAGCAGATCATGGGACAGATCGGCCGCATTTTCGGGCACAAGGTCCGACAGGCCCACGCCGATCAATCGGTAGGGGCCTGCGTTTTGCCCTTGGTCGAAAAGCGCCCGCGCCTCACGGTACAGCTTGTCCGCCAGTTGCGTTGCATCGCGCATCGCGTGGCGCCGGGTCAGGATCCGGTGATCAGCGCGCTTGAGTTTCAGTGTCACAACCCGGCCCGCCAGCGCCTTGGCCTTGGCCCGGTCGGCCACCTTTTCGGCCAGCCGCCAGATATGTCCGTCAAGAATGTCCGGGTCGGATGTGTCTTCCGAAAATGTCGTCTCGTTCGAGATGGATTTCATCGGGCTGTCGCGCGAGACGCGCCGCGTGTCCAGTCCGCGCGCCAGATGCCACAGCCTGTCGCCCATGCTGCCGAAACGCGCGGTCAGGTCGCGCGCCTCCCAGCGCAACAGGTCGTCGAAACTGCGAATGCCCGCCTGTTCCAATGCGGTCTGTGTGGCCTGGCCGACGCCCCAGATCATCCTGACTGGCTTGCCACGCAGGAAAGCCGCGGTATCCGCACGTCCGATGACGGAAAACCCATGCGGCTTGTTCAGGTCGGATGCGATCTTGGCCAGGAACTTGTTGTGGCTTAGTCCGACCGACCCCGTCAGGCCCAGTTCAGTCTTCATCCGCCGCACCAGCCGCGCCAGCATCACCGCCGCTGGCGCGCCATGCAGGCGCGCGGTGCCGGTCAGATCCAGAAAAGCCTCGTCCAGCGACAGCGGCTCGATGGCGGGCGTCAACTCCTCCATCATGGCGCGGATGGCGCGCGAGGCGTCGACATAGGCCTGCATGCGCGGCTTGATCACAACCGCCTCGGGGCACAGCTTGAGGGCCTGGAACATCGGCATGGCCGAGCGCACACCCTTGATCCGGGCGATATAGCAGGCCGTTGACACCACCCCGCGCCGCCCGCCGCCGATGATCACCGGCTTGTCCACAAGCGCCGGGTTGTCGCGCTTTTCGACCGAGGCATAGAAGGCATCGCAATCCATATGCGCGATGGTCAGGCTGTCCAGCTCAGGATGGCTGACAATGCGCGGCCGCCCGCAGGACGGACAGCGGGCGGCTGCGTCGAAGCGGGTCAGGCAGTCGCGGCACAGGCTGGGCATCGGGGAAAATCCGGGCACATGGTATCGGCAAGGCTGGCATTCAGCATATATGAGGGGGATGACGCAGGAAACCGATATCGCGGGGCAAGGATTCGCGGGGGCCAAGCTGGCCCTGTTTCTGGGCGACCACCTTGCAATCATCCTGCGCGACAACACCCCCGACATTCCCTGGCCCGGCCATCTGGACCTGCCAGCAGGGGCGCGCGAAGGCAGCGAATCCCCGCAAGACTGTGTCCTGCGCGAAACCCGCGAGGAGCTGGGCCTGACGATCGCCCCACGTTATCTGCGCTGGGGGCAAAGGTTCATCGGCCGTGCGGGGCCTGTCTGGTTCTTTGCCGCGCATCTCCCAAAGGCGCGGGCGCATGATGTCGTGTTTGGCAATGAAGGGCAGGGCTGGCGCCTGATGACACCCGCCGCCTACCTGGCCGACCCGTTGGCGATCCCGCATTTCCAGGACAGGCTTCGCCTTTACCTGTCATCGCCCTGACGACCTGCAAGCGCATGTAATTCGCCGATTCCCTTGTGCCGGACATCAGGCTATCTTCCGCAGTGCATAAAGGAGTGTATTTGAATGAACGATAATCTCACGGATCTATTCGGAGGAAATGCCGTTTCACTGGCGATTGCCGTTCTGGTGATCGTGACGCTCTACAAGGCGGTCAAGATCGTGCCGCAGTCTGAAAAGCATGTGGTCGAACGCTTTGGTCGTCTGCGTACCGTGCTGGGGCCAGGGATCAATTTCATCATCCCGTTCCTTGATGTCGTGGCACATCGCATTTCGGTGCTGGAGCGACAGCTTCCCAATGCCGAACAGGACGCGATCACGTCGGACAACGTGCTGGTGAAGGTCGAAACCTCGGTCTTCTATCGCATTACCGAGCCGGAAAAGACGGTTTACCGCATTCGCGACGTGGACGGGGCGATTGCAACGACCGTGGCGGGGATCGTCCGATCCGAAATCGGCAAGATCGAACTGGACCAGGTGCAATCGAACCGTGCGGATCTGATCACCAAGATCCGCGAGCAGGTCGTAGCCATGGTCGATGACTGGGGGATCGAAGTCACGCGGGCGGAAATCCTGGATGTGAACCTTGATGCGGCCACGCGGTCGGCCATGCTGCAGCAGTTGAACGCCGAACGCGCCCGCCGCGCCCAGGTGACCGAGGCCGAGGGGCGCAAGCGCGCGGTGGAACTGGCCGCCGATGCCGATCTTTACGCCGCCGAGCAGATGGCCAAGGCCCGCCGGGTGGAAGCGGATGCCGAAGCCTATGCGACCGGCGTGGTCGCGGCGGCGATCAAGGAAAACGGGCTTGAGGCCGCGCAATATCAGGTTGCGCTGAAACAGGTCGAGGCGTTGCAAGCGGTTGCGACCGGTGATGGCAAGCAGACGATCCTGCTGCCCGCCGCCGCGCTTGAGGCCTTTGGCAACGCCTTTGGTCTGCTGAAGGGGAAAGGCTGATGGTGCTCTGGCAGGAATGGTGGGTCTGGGTCGTCGTCGGCGTGACGCTGGCCGTGGCCGAGGTGATCTTGCCCGGCTTCATCCTTCTGGGGTTTGCCATCGGCGCGGCCCTCGTCGGGCTTTTGCTGCTGATTGGCGTGTTGGGCGGCAACCTTTTCGTCTTGATCCTGATCTTCGCGATCGCCTCGCTTGTGGCATGGATCGCGCTGCGCCGACTGGTCGGCATCCGCAAGGGTCAGGTCAAGATCTGGGATCGCGACATCAACGAGAACTGATTGCCCCGCGGGGCGTGATCACGCCCCGCGCAATTCGTCCAGAATAGCCAGCGCCGCCTGACGTGGATCGGCCGCCTGCCAGATCGGGCGTCCCACCACGATATGATCGGCCCCGTCCGCAACGGCCTGCGCCGGGGTTGCGATCCGCTTCTGATCGCCCTTGTCGGCACCTGCGGGGCGAACACCCGGCGTCACGATCAGGCGGCCTTCGGCCTGTGGCAAGCTGCGGATCAGCGCCGCTTCCTGCGGCGAGGCGATCACACCATCGGCCCCGGCCTCAAAGGCAAGGGCGGCGCGTTCCAGCACCAGGTCGGTCACGTTGCCGGGTTTGATCAGGGCCGCGTCAAGATCGCCACGGTCCAGCGAGGTCAGGATCGTCACCGCCAGGATCTTCATGTCCTTGCCGCCGACCCCGTTGCGCGCCGCACGCACCACATGCGGATCGCCATGTACGGTCAGGAAATCCAGATCGTATTGCGCCAGTCCTCGGACTGCCGCCTCGACCGTGGCGCCGATATCGAACAGTTTCATGTCCAGGAAGATGCGCTTGCCGTGTTCCTGTTTCAGCTCATTGGCCAGCGCCAGCCCGCCGCCCGTCAGCATCCCAAGGCCGATCTTGTAGAAACCGACCGCATCGCCCAGCTTTTCGGCCAGGGCCAGGCCCTCCAGCGCGTTCGGCACATCTAGGGCAACGATCAGGCGGTCATCGGTTGCTGTCATGGCGGTATCCTTCGGGCATGGCATGTCAGGGTTCGGGCGGTGTTAGCGGCTGACCTGTCCGTCGGCAAGACTTGAGATGTGCCGCGCTGGCCGCGCCTGCCCAGCATCCTTGGGCCGTGCAACGCGCGACCCCTGACTGTCCGTGGTCTTGCGCGACAGCCGAGAGACGAAAAATCTGTCCAGGCAGGATCCATTTTTTCGGGATTTATTCATCATACCCGCCGATGGAGGGGCAGGAAGGACTTGAACAGGTTGCGCCGCGCAACCATCTTGGGTCTGAGGCCCGGAACAGGGTGTGCCGCAAAGCGGGCACCACAAGACGCGGGCGCTTGGAAAAAGGAGAAAGACCATGGACTTGAGCAAGTTCACGGAGCGGTCGCGCGGTTTCGTTCAGGCTGCACAGACCATCGCCATGCGCGACAATCACCAGCGTCTGGCCCCCGAACACATTCTGAAAGCATTGATGGACGACGATCAGGGGCTGGCCAGCAACCTGATCAAACGCGCAGGCGGCGACCCCGTGCGCGTGGCCGAAGCAACTGCGCTGGCGCTGGGCAAGATCCCGAAAGTGTCGGGCGATGCGGGGCAGGTCTATCTGGACAATGTCACTGTCAAGGTGCTGGACGAGGCCGGCAAGCTGGCCACCAAGGCCGGTGACAGCTTTGTGCCGGTCGAGCGTATTCTGATGGCGCTCTGCATGGTCAAATCACCTGCCAAGGACGCGCTGGATGCAGGAAGCGTCACAGCGCAGAAGCTGAACGAGGCGATCAACGACATTCGCAAAGGCCGCACCGCCGACACGGCCAGTGCCGAAGAAGGCTATGACGCGCTGAAGAAATACGCCCGCGATCTGACCGAGGCGGCCGAAGAGGGCAAGATCGACCCGATCATCGGCCGGGACGAGGAAATTCGTCGTGCGATGCAGGTTCTCAGCCGCCGCACCAAGAACAACCCGGTCCTGATCGGTGAGCCCGGTGTCGGCAAGACCGCCATCGCCGAAGGTCTGGCGCTTCGCATCGTCAATGGCGACGTGCCGGAATCCCTGCGTAACAAACGCCTTATGGCGCTTGATATGGGCGCGCTGATTGCTGGCGCGAAATATCGCGGTGAATTCGAGGAGCGGCTGAAAGCCGTCCTGAACGAGGTGACCGCAGCCGCAGGCGAGATCATCCTGTTCATCGACGAGATGCACACGCTGGTCGGTGCCGGTAAATCCGACGGCGCGATGGATGCGGCCAACCTGATCAAGCCCGCTTTGGCGCGCGGTGAATTGCACTGCGTTGGCGCAACCACGCTGGATGAATACCGCAAATACGTGGAAAAGGACGCAGCCCTTGCGCGGCGGTTCCAGCCGGTGATGGTGTCCGAGCCGACAGTCGAAGACACGATCTCGATCCTGCGGGGCATCAAGGAAAAGTATGAGCTGCACCACGGTGTGCGGATCAGCGACAGCGCACTGGTGGCAGCGGCGACCCTGTCGCACCGTTACATCACCGACCGTTTCCTGCCGGACAAGGCGATCGACCTGATGGATGAGGCCGCCAGCCGTCTGCGCATGGAAGTGGACAGCAAGCCCGAAGAACTGGACGCGCTGGACCGCGAGATCCTGCAAAAGCAGATCGAGGCCGAAGCGCTGCGGCTGGAAGATGACGCTGCCTCCAAGGATCGTCTGGGCACGCTGGAAAAGGATCTGGCCGAGCTGATGGAACGCTCTGCCGAGATGACCGCGAAATGGCAGGCCGAGCGTGACAAGCTGGCCGGTGCGCGCGACCTGAAAGAGCAGCTTGACCGTGCCCGCGCCGAGCTGGACATCGCCAAGCGCGAGGGCAACCTGGCCAAAGCCGGGGAGCTGTCCTATGGCGTGATCCCGCAGCTTGAGAAACAGCTGGCCGTGGCCGAGGAAACCGGCGCCGATGGTGTGATGGTCGAAGAGGCCGTGCGCCCCGAGCAGATCGCACAGGTCGTGGAACGCTGGACCGGCATTCCAACCACCAAGATGCTGGAAGGCGAACGTGAAAAGCTGCTGCGCATGGAGCAGGAGCTGGGCCGCCGCGTGATCGGGCAGAACACTGCCGTGAAAGCGGTGGCCAATGCCGTGCGCCGCGCGCGTGCCGGGCTGAACGACGAGAACCGGCCGCTGGGCTCGTTCCTGTTCCTGGGGCCGACGGGCGTGGGCAAGACCGAACTGACCAAGGCCGTGGCTGAATACCTGTTTGACGACGAGAACGCGATGGTGCGGATCGACATGTCGGAATTCATGGAGAAGCATTCGGTCAGCCGCCTGATCGGCGCCCCTCCGGGCTATGTCGGCTATGACGAGGGCGGTGTCCTGACCGAGGCCGTGCGGCGCAGACCCTATCAGGTCGTGCTGTTCGACGAGGTGGAAAAGGCGCACCCGGATGTCTTCAACGTGCTGTTGCAGGTGCTGGATGACGGTGTGCTGACCGATGGTCAGGGTCACAGGGTCGACTTCAAGCAGACGCTGATTGTCCTGACATCGAACCTTGGGGCGCAGGCGCTCAGCCAGCTTCCGGATGGTTCGGACGCCTCTGCTGCCAAGCGCGATGTGATGGATGCGGTGCGGGCGCATTTCCGACCCGAGTTCCTGAACCGCCTGGACGAGACGATCATCTTCGACCGCCTGTCGCGCAAGGACATGGACGGGATCGTCGAGATCCAGTTGCGCCGGTTGCTCAAGCGGCTTGCGGCGCGCAAGATCGTGCTGGAACTGGATGCCGCGGCCAAGACCTGGCTGGCCGATGAAGGCTATGATCCGGTGTTCGGCGCACGTCCGCTGAAGCGGGTGATCCAGCGCGCGCTGCAGGATCCGCTGGCCGAGATGCTGCTGGCCGGTGACATCAAGGATGGCACGATCGTTCCGGTGTCGGCCGGGGCGGATGGCCTGATCATCGGCGACCGCATCGCCGCATCGAACCGACCCAAGCCGGACGATGCCGTGCTGCACTGACATGGCAACGGGTCAATCGACCCCTGCTTGAACAAAAAAGGCGGGCCAAGGGCCCGCCTTTTCCATTGGTCCGATAACCCGCTGCGGATTATTCCGGCAGGATCACTGCGTCGATGACGTGGATCACGCCGTTTGAGGTTTCGATGTCCGCGGTCACGACATTGGCGCCGTTCACGGTCACGCCGCCTTCGGTCATGATGGTCACGTCGCCACCCTGGACGGTGGTTGCCATCATGTTGTTGGACAGATCGCCCGACATGACCTTGCCGGCCACGACGTGATAGGTCAAGATCGCCACCAGCGTATCCTTGTTTTCCGGCTTCAGCAGGTCTTCGACGGTGCCTGCGGGCAGGGCTGCAAAGGCTTCATCCGTCGGGGCGAAGACGGTGAAGGGACCTTCGCCTTTGAGGGTGTCGACCAAGCCTGCGGCCTGTACGGCGGCGACCAGCGTGTTGAAGCTGCCGGCTTCGACGGCAGTGTCGACGATATCCTTGGACATGCCGCCGGCAAAGGCGGGGCCCGCCATCAGGGCGGCTGCGGTCATGGCAAGATAGGTTCTGCGGAACATGTGTTTTCTCCCGGTAATTGTCAGGACGCCGTCATTGGCATCGTAACCATTACGCCGCGCATCCGCATCTGGTTCACCGGGGTTTTCCGCCTGTCCGGCTTGACGAAAAAGGGCGCAGCCCTAAGCCACGCCCTGTTTCGGTTTCCACTGAAAATCTTGTGATCCGGCGCGAGTGCGCCGTGATCAATTCCGCCTGGGGTTGATTCCGCCTGGGGTTGATATTGTCCTACTGGCCGATCGCTGCCCGCGCAATCGTGTCCAGAAGCGCTTCGACCTCTTTCATCGCACCCTCGGGAAAGCTGCGGAATCCGATCATGGTCTGATCCGGCGTATCGGGCGATACGGCGACGAAGATGTCATAGGGGCAGAACACGATGTTCATGGGGTCCGCCTCCATCACCTTGCGCGACACCGCCGCCGAACAGAAGCTGTAGACATCCGCCTTGAGGAAGATCGTCACGTCCGATCCCACATCGGCCCTTGTCCGTTCCAGCATATCGCCCACATGCGAGGTGCTGTCGATCACAAGCCCCTGGTCGATGATCGCGTTCTCCAGCCCGAAAATCACATCCTCGAAGGGCTGGTTCGTGGTGTAGGTGATCATGTCCTGCGCCGCCGCCGTGGTCGCGATGCAGGCGGCAAGGCTCGCTGTCATCAACAAAGTCTTCATGCTTGGTTCCTCCTTGGAGTGCATTGGCCAGTCGGATTATCCGATCTCCGGATTGCGTCCCTTGGCGCATCCGGTCGAAGTCCGAACATGCCTTGTCGCAACGTCCTTAATTTCGCAATGTATACCTATGGTCACATATTGCATTGATACAAATCAAAAGGATTGAACGTATGGATTTTGCAATGAACGCCCTGTTGTTGCTGGCGCTGCTTTTCGTGATGGCGCTGGGCGTTGGCGTTCTGGCAGCCTTGCTGTTCTTTGTGGTGGACAAGCTGCAGACCGGCGATGCGGTGCGGCGCAATTATCCGGTGATCGGGCGGTTCCGGCATCTGTTCACGGCGCTGGGCGAATTCTTTCGGCAGTATTTCTTTGCCATGGACCGCGAGGAAATGCCCTTCAACCGCGCGCAGCGCGACTGGGTCTATCATTCCACCAAGGGGCAGGGGAATACGGTCGCCTTCGGATCGACCCGCAACCTTTCGATCCCCGGCACGCCGATTTTCGTCAATGCGGTGTTCCCGCCGCTGGACGATCAGTTCTCGGTGACGCAACCCATGGTCATCGGGCCGACGGCGGCCATTCCTTACCGCGCAAAGTCGATCTTCAACATATCTGGCATGAGCTATGGCGCGATATCGCGCCCGGCGGTCGAGGCGCTGAGCCGGGGGGCCGCCAAGGCCGGCATATGGCTGAATACGGGCGAGGGGGGGCTGTCCCCTTTCCATCTGACCGGGGCCTGCGACATCGTCTATCAGATTGGTACGGCAAAATACGGGGTGCGCGATGAACATGGCAACCTGAGCGACGAAAGGCTGCGCGAGGTCTCGGACAATCCGCAGGTCCGCATGTTCGAACTGAAGCTGGCGCAGGGCGCGAAACCCGGTAAAGGGGGCATCCTGCCGGGTGAAAAGGTCAATGCCGAGATCGCGGCAATCCGCGGGATCCCGGTGGGCCGCGACAGTGTCTCGCCCAACCGTCACCTAGAGATCGACAGCTTTGAAAGCCTGCTGGACGTGATCGGCCATATCCGCAAGGTCACGGGCAAGCCGGTTGGTTTCAAGACGGTGATCGGATCCTCGGAAGCATGGGAGGATCTGTTCACCCTGATCAACAGTCGCGGCGCAAACAGCGCGCCTGATTTCATCACGGTCGACGGGGGCGAGGGGGGCACGGGCGCCGCCCCAATGCCGCTGATCGATCTTGTCGGCATGCCGCTGCGCGAGGCGCTGGTCAGGATTGTGGACCTGCGCGACCGCCACGGCCTCAAGGACAGGATCCGGATCATCGCCAGCGGCAAGCTGGTCAATCCCGGCGATGTGGCCTGGGCGATCTGCGCGGGCGCCGATTTCGTCACCTCGGCGCGCGGCTTCATGTTCAGCCTGGGCTGCATCCAGGCGCTGAAATGCAACCGCAATACCTGCCCCACGGGCATCACGACCCATGATCCCAAATTGCAGCGCGGCCTTGTGGTCGAGGACAAGTTCGAAAAGGTGGCCAATTACGCCAAGTCCATCATCAAGGAGGTCGAAACCATCGCCCATTCCGTCGGCGTGGCCGAACCGCGCCTGATGCGGCGGCGCCATGTCAGACTGGTGCAGGCCAATGGCGAGTCGATCCCGCTCAACAAGATTCGCCCAAGTTACAATCCGACCACGCCAATGTGAGAAGACGTGCTTTTGAAAAGCGGACAGGCCGCGATAAATGCTTGTGTGGTAAATGGAGGAGAGGCGCATGGCCAACCGTTGGAAACCAGACCTGACTGAACGTGACGTGACGCCCGAAAGCGTCTATCTGAACCGCCGCTCGCTTTTGTCGGGTGTTGCGGGTCTGGGGTTGGTGGGGCTGGCGGGGCCAGGCCAGGCACAGTCTGGCGACCTCAAGCCGAATACTTTCGAAGAGATCACCAGCTACAACAACTTCTATGAGTTCGGCACCGACAAGGGTGACCCGGCGAGATATGCAAGCCGCATGACCACTTCGCCCTGGACTGTCAGGATCGACGGGATGGTTGACCGCCCGGCCGATTACACATTCGAAGACATCATGGCCCGCATGACCGTAGAAGAGCGGATCTACCGTCTCCGCTGTGTCGAGACCTGGTCGATGGTGGTTCCGTGGAACGGGTTCGAACTTGCCGATCTTCTGAAAATGGCGGGCGTGAAGTCGGGCGCGAAATACGTGGCCTTCGAAACCCTCCTGCGCCCCGAGGAAATGCCCGGCGTACGCTTTCCCGTGCTGGACTGGCCCTATGTCGAAGGCCTGCGCCTGGATGAGGCGATGCATCCCCTGACCATCATGGCCACCGGCATCTATGGTCGGGACATCCCCAACCAGAACGGCGCTCCCCTGCGTCTGGTGGTTCCATGGAAATACGGGTTCAAGTCGATCAAGTCGGTGGTACGCATCACCCTGACCGACAAACAGCCGCCAACCAGCTGGAACAAGTCCTTGCCGCGCGAATACGGCTTTTACAGCAACGTGAACCCCGAGGTGGATCACCCGCGCTGGAGTCAGGCCACGGAAAAGCGGATCGGCGCGGGCCTTTTCGCCCGGAACCAGCCGACACTGATGATGAATGGCTATGCCGATGAGGTCGCAAGCCTCTATGCCGGCATGGACCTGGCAAAGAACTACTGAACGATGCTGGCGGATCAGGTGAATACCGCGGTCCGCCGCATCCCCGTCTGGCTGGTCTATTGTCTTGGCCTGCTGCCAGCGCCCTGGTTTCTGTATCTGGGGCTGACTGGCGGCCTGGGGGTCGAGCCGATCAAGGCGCTGGAACATGAGTTGGGCCTGTTGGCCCTGCAGATCATGGTGGCGGGTCTGTGCATCACCCCGCTGCGCCGCTACGCCGGGCTGAACCTGCTGCGGTTCCGGCGCGCGCTGGGTGTTCTGTGCTTTACCTATGTGGCGCTGCACCTGCTGGTCTGGCTGGTGCTGGATGTGCAAAGCCTTGCACGGATCTGGGCCGATATCGTGAAGCGTCCTTATATAACGATCGGGATGTCGGCCTTCGTGCTGATGATCCCGCTGGCCCTGACATCCAATGACCTGTCGGTGCGAAAGCTGGGCCCCCTGTGGCGGCGACTGCACAAACTGACATATGTCGTGGTGCCGCTGGGGGCGATTCACTTCGTGATGCTGCGGAAAGGCTTCCAGCTTGAACCGCTCGTCTACCTTCTGGCCATTGCCGTGCTGCTGGCCCTGCGCCTGCCAGTGCTGGCAAGGCCCCGGCGCGTCAGCCGGGCCTGATCAGCGTTTTCATTCCGCCTCGAAACCGGGCAGACGCCCTGTGAATCGGTCCAATCTGCGGGCAGCCATGGAATCAACATCCTGGCGTTCGGGCCAATCCGGACGGTTTTGCGGATTTTCCGGCGACCGCGCCAACCCTCACCGGCTTGCAAAAGGCTGAATTCACCCCGGCAGGTGCGGTCCCGCAGGTACGACTCGCAGGCCCTTGTCGCGCCTCTTGGGGATAGGTCTGTGGGTAACGCTAGATGTAGTTATCGCGTGGCAACAGCATAGGATATTTTCTTGCGTCGCAAGCGGCTTGATTGAAACTACATTTCCCTAACCCCCTATATTTCAATGAAAAAACGGCTTTCCAAAAAAAATGCGAGGTTTGTGAAAAAAGCCCTTGCGGGTTTCGGCGGCAAACCGTAGAACCCCCCTCACGGCGACGCAGTGATGGGTTGCCAGACTGGGACGGAACGATGGAGCGGTGCTTCTGAGGGAGATCCTGGGTTAGAATTTGGGGACAAGTTGGGCGGGATGCGCTTAGTGATTTAGGCGCGCCTGGTTGATTTTGTCTC